>JAYVQG010000088.1:0-34458 GCA_043757025.1 Limnoglobus sp. | reverse complement strand
ACATTCTCACGACACTTGGAGACACTTTCACGACACCAGGTGAATTCCGACTTACGTTGGATCGCCTTGGATTTTTTGACTTCGAGCATTCGTGTGGGTGCGGTAGTAGTTTACGCGAAATGCGTCTTGGCGAACTCTCGCAGGGTGTCTGCGATTTCTGCGGGCACGGTGCGGTGGATTTGGTGTCCGACCCCTGCGAACTGCCGGTGCCGGCAAACGCTGAGGCTGCGACGCGCGGTTGCGACATCCTCGTCGGTGAACGCTCCGCCGACAGATGGGTCGCCTTGCAGAAGCAACGTCGGGCATCTTACTCGGTGCCAAAGTGCTGCGTGATCGAACCCTTCGAGCCACCGACCCGCCGCGAGTGGCACGAACATTTCCGGATCGACTCGCGCGAGGAAATCCGCACTCACTTGCAGCGAGGCGCGATCGCGGATCTCGCCGAAACGCACCATCCCTTGCACCGTAGGAATCCGAATGTCGGCGAGGGCGTCGGTCACTTCATCGAGGCTTCCACCGCGTAGCGCCACCTCGCGCATCCCTGCGAACTGAGCCCGATACGGCGTGCTGCCGATGCGGTCGCCCATCGTGTGAAATGGCGGATCTTCCAACACCACACGCTCCACGAGCGGCGCACATTCGGCCGCCACGTAAAGTGCGACCATCGCGCCGAGCGAGTGCCCCATAACGGCGATGGGTGTCGAAAACGTGCCGCGAACGAACGCCACTGCATCCCGCGCATAGTCGACGACGAGGTACGACCCCGGCACGCGCCCCGATGCGCCGTGCCCCCGAAAGTCGAGTAACGCGACATGCCATCGATCGAGTAATTCGGGCAAGAGCGGTTGCCAATCGCGACCATCGCGCGCCGCGCCGTGCAACAGTAACAGCGTCGGTTGGGACGAAGGAAATTCCACGTAATGCAGATCGGGCGGCCCTTTGAAAACTCGCACGATGGGAGTACGGAGCCACTCGCTCATTTCTCGCTCTTCACGAGGGTCGGGAACGGTTTCGCAAGTTGCCCCGCCTTCACGATCCCGCCCTGCATCACCGCGATGAACTTCGTGCGGTCTTCGAGAATTGCGATGTCTTCGATAACGTCCCCATCCACCACGAGCACATCGGCGAGCTTACCCGTTTCCAACGTACCGAACTCGTCACCGCGGCCCATAATCTCCGCGCCCGTCTTCGTCGCGCATGTGAGGACTTCCAACGGCGTCAGGCCGACATCCTTCACGAAGAACGTCAGCTCGCGTGCATAATCGCCGTGTGGGTTCCAGCCGAAGCCGTAGTCGCCACCCATACCCAGGCGACCACCGGCACGGAGGATGCGACGGGCGCTCTCCGCCCCCGCTTCGAGCGTCTCTTTGTGGCCGTCGATCACCCGTTGCGACAGGCCGAACTCCTTACCGCGTTCGACGCTCGCTTTCTCGAAATAGAGTGCCGGCACGCACGGCACATCGCGTTTCAACAGGAGTTCCAGGCCTTCGTCGTCGATGAACGTCCCGTGCTCGATGGCGTCGTACCCGGCACGCAGAGCATTCTTGATCCCTTCGGTGGCACGGCAGTGGCCGGTCACTTTGAGCTTGTGGTTGTGTGCAGTCGCCACTACGGCGTGCATTTCGTCGAACGTCATGCACAACGTATGATGGTCGTTGGCGTCGGGTGATGCCGCATCGCCAGTGGGGTAAGTCTTCACCCATTCGATGCCATCCTTCACTAACGCGCGAACCGCTCGCCGTGCGTCGTCTGCCCCGTTGACGATGAACACCAGGCCTTCCATGCCGATCTTGCGGAACTCGGGGTTCCAGTCCATCAGCCCGCCGGCGGAACAGATCTCGCGCCCGCTCGTAGCCAATCGCGGCCCCGGGATCAGGTCTTCTTCGATCGCTTTTTTGAGCCAGACATCGACGTTGAATAAGCAGCCCCCCGAACGAGCCGCCGTGTAGCCGCATTCGAGCGCGAGCCGCGCGTTGACCGACGAAAGCAGCGAGACGTACTCGACGGGGTATTTGATGTCCAAATCTTCGAGCGCCGCGATGTTGAAGTACGTGGCATGGAAGTGAGCCTCGACGAGGCCGGGTAGGATCGTCCCGCCACGGGCATCGATCCGCTCCGCGTTCGGGGGCAACGGCGGCGACGCCACTGCCGATCCGGCATAGGCGATGCGACCATCGGCGACGATGAGCAACCCGTCCCGAATCGGTGCGGCTCCCGTCCCATCGATCAATCGCCCGTTGAATATCGCGGTAGTCCCGGTCATCAGTTTCACGGAAGCGATCCTCCTCGGTCGGTGAGAATGTCTTTTTGTAGCCGAAATCGCTAAATTTCAATGGTTGTCGAGAATGGCACGTAAAAAACGTGCCCCACGTTGAGGAGACGATTTTCGTGCGTTTGCGCCTCGCGCGACTTCCGCTACAATACACTCCATGCTGACCGTGGAATCCGACATCGTTCTGAAACGCGACGCGCTGCTGGCGATCCTGCGGCAATTGCCGGGTGTGGCGGTGGCGTTTAGTGGGGGCGTCGATAGTGCGGTCGTTGCCAAGGCGGCGTTTGTCGCGCTCGGCGATGCGGCGATTGCGGTGACGGCGGATAGCGCGAGTGTGCCGCGGAGCGAACTGACGGCGGCGATCCAGTTGGCGAAACTCATTGGCATTCGGCATGAAGTCGTTCGTACCGATGAATTTGCGAACCCCGATTACATCAAGAACGATGGCAGTCGGTGTTACCATTGCAAAACCGAACTCTATTCGCGAATCGATGCGATTCTGCCCGCACTCGGCGTGACGATTATGTGTAGCGGGGCGAACCTCGACGATGCGGGGGATTATCGGCCGGGGCTGCGTGCGGCGGCGGAACATTCGGTGCGACACCCGTTGCAAGAAGCGGGGTTTACGAAAGCCGATGTGCGGGCACTCGCGAAACTCTGGGAGTTGCCCGCGTGGGACAAACCGGCTGCGCCGTGTCTATCGAGTCGGATTGCGCCGGGGCTGGCGGCGACGGCGGAACGCACTCTGCGCGTCGAACGCGGCGAGGAATATCTGAAGTCGCTCGGGTTGCGAGTCTGTCGCGTGCGCTATCACGAAGGCGACATCGCGCGGATCGAAGTTCCACCGGCGGACATCGCCCGGCTCTGTGTCGAGCCGATCCGTAGCGAGTTGAGCCGCACGTTCCGCGAGATCGGCTTTCAGTTCGCGACGATCGACCTCGAAGGGTTCCGCTCGGGCAGTTTGAACGACTTAATTTCCCTCGATGTGAAAGTCCGCTACGGAGCTTCGCGATCATGACCCCGCTCGCCGCCGATGTTGCCCTCGACCAATTTTTTCTCGAAGCGCGCTGTCAGTTACTCACCTTGGCTGCGATCCTCGATCGGATCGACCGCGGCAGCGGTGCCGACAAAGCGAACGGCGACCCGCGAACGCAGCGAATTCATGCGGCAGTTGCGCTTTTAACGAGTGGGAATCTCGATCGGGCCGCGCAGATTCAACGTCTCTTTTCGCTCGATTACGACCCCGAATGGAAACGTCCTCAGCCACGATAATATCCAATATTCCGTCACAAGATCGACTTTCGTGCATGAAACCCCTGCACGCAGCACGCCAGACTTGTAAACTTCCCTGCATACATATCGGTCATCGCACGGAAACTTGAGGGTTGACATCCATGCCGATCAAAGTCACCTGCAACAATTGCGGCGGCGTATTGCACGCGCCGGATGACTCTGCGGGCAAAAAGGGCCGCTGCCCGACGTGCGGCACGGTCCTCACGATCAACGTCGATACGCCGAACCCAACGGCAGCATCGGTGTTCGGCGCGCCGATGGGCGGCGCGGATAATTCGGACAAGGCCAATCGGCCGTTGCCGTTCCCGCCAGTGGGTGGGCCGTGGACGGGGACGCCACCCGTGTTTGGGAAAGAGAACGCGACACAACCGGGGGCGAAACCGGCGTTTCCGCCTGCATCAAACGGGCCGCGTTCGTCGTACGACATTGCGGGGATGCCGGAAGCCGAACCGATTCGACCGGTACCCGGCACGCCACCGAACACGCATAGCAGCCGCGTTCCCCCCGACCCGCGTAAGTATTCCGAGCCGATGGCGAAGCCTGGTCGGCCTGCGGCAGCCAAGAAAACCGAATCCGATGACACCCGATGGAACCGCGTTCGCAAAGGTCTCGGTTGGGTGCAGTTCGCCGGACTGTTCGCATTCCTGGCGGTCGTCGGTGCGACGCTGATCCCGATCCTCGCGCAGTTCGGCGTGAATCTACCCGATAAAGTGCCGGGCTACCTCAGTGTGGATAGCGTTTCGAGCACAATGGAAATTCGCGTCGGTGCCGTGATGGTTCCCGTCGTGTTAGCATTATTCTGCTTGTTGATCGGGCGGATGGGCGTCTCAGCGGCACCGAGTTCGTCGTATGCACGTGGCCCCGCACTCGCGGCATCGTTGGCGACGCTCGTCGCGGTCGGCGGGGCGATTGCCCTGCTCGCGATCACCGGCCTCGGCGTCAAAGATGGCTTCGTGCCGAAATTCCAGGCGTCACCGATCGTCGGTGCGAACCTTCAAACAAAACTCCACGACCTCACGCAGACGAATCTGTTACCAACCGACGGCATCACCGGGGTGATCCAGCGATTCGGCCTCGCCGCGTTCCTGGCGTTCGGCCTCGTTGCGGAAATCTGGTTCTTCGCAGCACTCGGGCGGATCGCCGCTTACCTCAAGAACGCGACCGCGAGTGCCCGCATCAACTGCGTGCTGATCCTCAAAGGCACGCTGTTCGCAATTGCGGTTCTCGCCTGTGTGGCCAGCCAGATTTACGGCGATTGGATCGATGCGTATATCTGGTCGAGGTGGAACGGCCTCGACGCCAAGACGCAGGCGATTGCGGTCCCCGGCATCGTGCTGTTCGTCGGCTTCGCGATTTTCTTGATTCACACGCGAATGGTCGGCGGCGTGAAGCGTGCCATCCGCGATCACGTCGATCCGGCCAGTATTTAAACACACCACTACGCGAGTAACCCCGATGACTTCGATTTTCCGCACACTGTTCATCGTAGGTTTGCTCGCGATTCCGCATTTCGCATTCGGGCAGGCGAAGCCCGATGCTTCGACAGACTTGTTCAAGCCGGTCGGGCCGGTGCCGGTGTTCAAGGTGACCGTCGATGCGGACAACTTGAAACTATTGGCGAAAGACGCGCGGAAGTACGTTCGGGCGACGATTCGCGTCGGCGACCAGAGCTACGTCGATGTCGGTTTGCACCTCAAAGGGGCGGCCGGTTCGTGGCGAGAATGGGGCGATAAACCCGGCCTGACGATGAACTTCAACAAGTTCACGAAGTCGCAGCTTTTCCGCACCATCGACAAGTTGAACCTGAACAATGCGGCCCAAGACGGCAGCTACATGAACGAGCTATTGGCGAACGAACTCGCGCTCGCGATGGGCGTACCGGCCTGCCGTTGTACGCACGCGCTCGTCGAACTGAACGGCCGCAAGGCAGGGCTGTACGTTCTGAAAGAGGGCTTCGACAAAACCTTCCTGCGTCGGCATTTCGAGAACCCCAACGGCAACCTTTACGACGGCGGTTTCCTCACGGACATCAACGGCGAGTTGAAGCTCGATTGCGGTACCGACAACGGCCGGAAAGACCTCAAGGAACTCGTCAAGGCGTGCAACGAGGGCGACGCGAACAAGCGATACGCCCTCATGGAAAAGCTCGTCGACGTCGACAAGTTCGCCGCGAATGCCGCTCTGCAAATGGTCACCGCCGACTGGGATGGTTACATCCGCAAGCCGAACAACTACCGCATCTACTTCGATCCGAAATCGGGCAAAGTCGTGGTCATTCCGCACGGCATGGACCAAATGTGGCAGAACCCCGGCGAAGGACTCTGGCACGGCTGGGGCGGTACGATCGCCCGAGCGATCATGGATCACCCCGAGGGGAAGAAGAAGGTCATCGCGAAACTGAAGGAACTCACCGAGAAACATTTCACCGTCGAGAAGATGAACAAGCGGATCGACGAGCTACTCCCGCGAGCCAAAGTCGCGATGGCGACTATCAACAAAGATTGGGCGAACGGCCTCGAAGGCGAGATGAAGGCACTCGAGGAACGCATCAAACAGCGGGTAGAATTTCTCAAAGTGGAACTGCCGAAGCTAAAGTAATCGCGAACCTCTCCAGCGAGAACATCGGTCATGCCAATCACCTTCTCCTGCGGTTGCGGTCGATCCTTGAAGGTCGGTGACGAACTGGCGGGGAAGCGCGTTCGCTGCCCCGCGTGCAACAAAGCCGCCGAGGTGCCACCCGCCGATGACGGGGGCTTTGAAGTCGTGGACGACGAACCGCCGAAACCCGTTCGCGCGACGGTGGCAAAAGCAGTTATCGCGAAAGCCAAGCCGTCCGAAGATGATTTTGAATTGGTCGACGACGACGAAGAAGAAGTGAAACAGAAAAAGAAAAAACGACGCGACGACGACGACGAGCGGCCAGCAAAACGAACGAGCCAGAAGTCGAAGCGATACGACGACGACGACGACGATGATGACGATCGACCCCGCAAAAAGAAACGGAAGTCGCAACCGGCCGAGGCGTCTAACGGTAAGCGGTTACTTTACATCTTCGGCGGTATCGCCATAATTATTGCCGGTGTGGCCGTTGCATACTTCTCGTGGCAAAGCGAAGGCCGGCGCGTCGGGCGTGGCATCGGCCTGGGAGTCATACTCGCGATCGGCGGTTGCATCGGCATTTACCGAGGCGCAACGGGCGAGGTCGGTGGCGATGTGGAAGATGATGATGATGACGATGACTGAGGCGCGAACGTAAACTGATAATACAAGAGGGCGATTGCCCTGAAGTTCACCGACCACTCCGGAGTCCGCACGCATGTCCGACGTTCGCGAAACGCAGCTCCTCATTATCGGCGGTGGCCCCGGCGGTTACCCCGCAGCGCTCCATGCCGCCGATCATGGCATCGCGGTGATCCTCGCCGACGAAGACCCGAAGCTCGGCGGCGTTTGCCTCAATCGCGGTTGCATTCCCTCGAAGGCGCTCCTCCACGCGGCAAAGATCATTCGCGAAGCCCATCACGCCGCCGAGATCGGACTGTCGTTCGGCGAGCCGAAGCTCGACCTCGAAAAGCTGCGTACGTTCGTCCAGACGAAAGTCGTCGGTAAACTCACCGGCGGCATCGCGATGTTGTGCAAAGGTCGCGGCGTCAACGTGATTCGAGGCCACGCGGAATTCCTCGATGCGAACACCGCGAAAGTGAACGACGAGACGATTCGCTTCCAACATGCGATCGTAGCGACGGGCAGCGTGCCGGTGATGCCGAAGACGTTTGCGATCGACGATCCCCGCGTCATGGACAGTACCGCCGCACTGTTACTACCCGACGTTCCCAAGACGCTCCTCGTCGTCGGCGGCGGCTATATCGGCTTGGAAATCGGCAGTATCTACGCGGCACTCGGCACGAAAGTCACCGTCGTCGAATTCGTGGATGGCCTGCTGCCGATGGCGGACCGCGACCTCGTGAAACCGCTCGAAACTAGGCTGCGCAGCGAGTTCGCGAACATTTATCTGAACACGAAAGTCGCGAGCATCGCTGCGACACCCGCCGGAATCGTGGCAACTCTCGAAGGCAAAGACGTGCCCGCCACGATGACCTTCGACCGCGTGCTCGTTTCGGTCGGCCGTCGCCCCAACTCGGCCAACCTCGGCCTCGATAAAGCGGGCGTGATCGCAACGGATCGTGGCTACATCCCGATCGACAAACAGCGCCGTACGAACGTGCCGCACATCTTCGCCATCGGCGACGTCGGCGAAGAACCCGGCTTGGCGCATAAGGCCACTGCCGAGGCTCGCGTTGCCGTGGAAGTCATCCTCGGCGAACCGGCCGAGTGGAACCCGCGTGCCATCCCGGCGGTGATCTTTACCGATCCGGAAATCGCCTGGGCGGGGCTGACGCAAGTCGATGCCGAGAAGGGCAACATCCCGCACGAGATTCTGAAATTCCCGTGGGCCGCAAGTGGCCGGGCCGTGGCGCTGAACATCACGAACGGGCTGACGAAGATGCTCGTCGACCCGGAAAGTAAGCGAGTTCTCGGCGTCGGGATCGTTGGCACCGGGGCGGGGGAGTTGATCGCCGAGAGCGTGCTCGCCATCGAGATGGGGGCCGTCGCACGCGATATTCTCGAGAGCATCCACCCACACCCAACGCTGAGCGAAACTGTGATGGAAAGCGCCGAACTCGCTTACGGAGCCGCCACCCACGTCGCCAAACCGCGCAAGGCAGTTATCTAAGAATCCCCATGAACCGACGTCAGTTTCTTGCTGCTTCCGCGTTTCCGTTGGCGCTCGGTTGCGCGCGCCGCGAGGCGAAACTGGCGACGGGGCCGGTGGTGACGGCTGCCGACCGCGAGCGGATTCGCAACGATGTCGTCGATCGCGAGAAGCACCTATTGTTGCGAGAAACGTGTCGCGTGCCGTTGGGTGCGGTGCGAACCACGCCGAAGCCGGGCATCGATTTGTTGAAAGAACTGCCCGATTTGAAGGTGTTACTTCGAGTGACGCAGCGATTGCATCCGCGTTTCGGCGACGAACCGAAGCCGGACCGCACGAAGCTCGGCGGGCAATTTTTGTGGCCGTCTGGCGAAGCGTGGCCCGATTGCCCGACGTATCGCATCCCGCTCGTTCCCGTGTTGCAACTGCGAATTGAAGACGCACCTGCCGGGTTCGCGTTCCGCCCCGGCACTGATTTACTGCAACTGCTCTGGTCGCCACGCGACCCGGTCAACGGCGTCATTTCGTCGCGCGTTATGTGGCGGAAAGCCTCATCTATCGGTGCAGACTTGGCGGCACCGCCATCGTTGGAACATGCTTTCATAGGTTATGTGCCGGTGCCGTGTGCGATCTTCCCGGAGCGCGTGATGGAGTTCCCGCCACTCGCGATCATGCCGCAACAGATGCGCGAAACGATCCAACTCGGCAAGCCAATCGCGCCAGACGATTACACGAATTTTCTCTCATCGTCGCCCGGCACGAAAGTCGGTGGTTGGCAGCGCCATGCCGCCGACGGCACCGGTTGCCCCACCTGCAAACACCCGATGGACTTCCTGCTCGCCATCGACTCCGAAGAATGGCAACCGCCCACCGCGAAGCGTTGGAAACCCACCGAAGACCCCGACACCGAAGGCCATCGCCGCGCCGTCGGGTTGACGTTCGCCAAGCCCAACGCCACCGTGCAAGTCTACGTCTGCCGCCGTTGCGACGCGATGCCGACAACGGCGATACTCTGCGGCGAGCGTGGGGTGTCAGCCGTGGGGGGTTGAAGTGTGAGCGACTCACGCCTCCCCAGCCCATGAACTGAGTGCAATCTGCCCGTGTCAAATCGCGCGAGTCTTGCGCCCGAAATGCTTTGCGAGATGCGAATCGGGTACATTCTCGCAAGTGGTGCATTTTCTCGACGAAAATTTGCGATCCATCGACTCATTGGGCTTTCGCGTTCGGTGAGGTTGCGATATCGCTTGCCAGATACCCGTATGTTGATGGAAGGAGTCTGCGATGGTTTCCGTCCGATGTTGCGTATTCTTCTTGGCGTTCTTCGTGCAAATCGCTGCGAATGCGAGCGCGGCCGACGCGCTCTTGCCCGCATCGGAGCCGGTTGTGCCGCGTGCCGATCCGCTTTTGGATGCCGCGCCAAAGGTGATTCTCGCGGAAAGCCCGTGGCGGTCGGACATCACGTTTGGGTTGCCGATTGCCGTACGGTTGCAGCGTCGCATCGGCGAATCGAACGCGTGGTTCGAAGCCGGTGCGGGCGTTTACGCGGTGATCCCGACAGTATTCGTCGGCGTTCGCGCCGATGCCAACGTGTTCGCGGGCCGCACGAATGCGCTCTGCGTCCGGCCAGGCATCGACGCGTATTATGGCTTTCCGATCCACTACCGAAGTTCGGGATGGCATTCTCGCGAGCACACGGAAAATACGAAATCCGTCGGTGTGATCGCACTCGATTTCGACATGCTTTGGCGACACCGTTTCGGCGAACGCATCCACGGTCAGTTCGGGGTCAAGCTCGGTTGCGGGGCCGGTTTCTCCGACCGCTATTGGGCACCGATCCCCATCGTCGGGCTAATCGCCGGGTTCAGTTATTGAAGTGAGTGATCGGTTGGCGACTTGGCGAATCATCATTCGCGCGCGGATCAGTATCCATGCAGTCGAAGTGGACGCTATCGACGATGCCGCCGCGAAATTTTGCCGGAAGTACGGATTCGTCTCACTCCTCGACGATGTTCATCATCTCGACTTGCCTACACCCACGATCCAAGGCTTACTCGGGTGATTCGTGGTGCGTTCGACTTTTCTGAACAGCTTGCTCCTAGAATACCCGCATGGAGCACCCTGCGATACGCACCGTCGATTTGACCCGCATTTACCAGAAGCCGCGCAAAAGCTGGTTTCGGCGCAAACCGGACACGGGGCCGAAAGTGTTCACCGCTCTCGGTGGCGTTAGCCTGGAAGTGCAGCCCGGCGAACTCTTCGGATTACTCGGCCCCAACGGCGCGGGCAAGACGACGCTCATCAAAATTTTGACGACACTACTCGCGCCATCCGAAGGCACCGCGTTCGTCGATGGTCTGGATGTCGTGACGCACGCGGACACGATCCGCCCGCGAATCAACATGGTGTCGGGCGGCGAATCGAGCGGGTACGGCATTCTGAACGTGCAGGAAAACCTTTGGTTGTTTAGCCGCATTTACGGCGTGCCGAACGAGCTGATCAAACAACGCATCGACCGGATGCTCAGCGTCGTTGGCCTCACCGACAAGAAGAACTCGAAAGTCAGTCACCTTTCTACGGGGCAACGCCAGAAGATGAACTTCTGCCGCGGCTTCATCACCGATCCGAAGATCCTGTTTCTCGACGAACCGACGCTCGGGCTGGACGTGACGGCGGCGCGATCGATCCGGGCGTTCATTCAGGAATGGATGAAGGAAAACAAAGAGCGAACGATCTTGCTGACCACGCACTACATGGCTGAGGCGGACGAGTTGTGCGACCGGCTGGCGATTATCGATCGGGGGAAAGTGCTGGCGTGCGATACGCCGACGAACCTCAAACGCCGCGTGCAAAAGTACCCGCTGTTCGAGATCAGCCTGTCGCCGTCGGCGAACGGATTCAGCGCGATTCCAGCGCTGCCCGGCGTCCACAAAGCGACGACCACCGAAACCGCGAACACGGTCGAGTTGAAAGTGTCGCTCGAAGAGGACTCCATCATCGGCAGTGTCGTGCAGACGATCATCGCGAACCACGGCAAAATCCTCAGCCTCAAAAAGACCGAGCCGACATTGGAAGACGTGTTCATCGAACTCGTCGGCCACGGCCTCGAAGCCCCCGCAAAGTAGTCGATGTAGCCCTCTCGCTCCGCGAGAGGAAAGCGAGTTTGGCGTTGACCGCATTTCCATCCATTCGCGATGGTTTTGCTATCGCTACAGAAAACAAGAATCGAGATCGAATGCAAGCGAGTATTACGCTGTTTCTTCAGGCCATGTTCGCCCGCAGTTACGCGCGCATCATCTGGATGTTCCGCAATCGTACATGGATATTCCAGGAAACGATCCTGCCAATTCTCTCGGTGTCGGCGTTCGCGTATGCTTATCGCGCGATGGGGGCACCCGAGCGATTCGTCGGGTACGTCGTGCTGGGTGCTGCGATGACGGCATTCTGGTTCAATGTGTTGTGGAGTATGGGCGCACATCTGTATTGGGAACGCGACTCGGGAAACCTCGAACTGTACATTATGTCGCCAGCCCCGATGATGAGCATTTTGGCAGGCATGGCAATCGGTGGGATGCTGACGACCGCGACACGCGCGATGGCCATTCTCATCACTGGCGTGTTCTTGTTCCAGGTGCCGCTCGACCTGACGCACGGCTGGTTGGCACTGCTCGCGTTCACGTTGACTTTGATCGCACTCTACGGTTTGGGGATGATGTTCGCGTCGCTGTTTTTGCTCTGGGGACGGGAAGCGTGGCACATTGCGAACTTGCTACAAGAACCGGTGTTCCTGCTGACGGGAATGAACTTTCCCGTGAAGATTTTCATGAGCCTGCCGATCTTCATTCTCGGCTTCGCACTCGCAATTCCGCTCACTGCCGGGATGGACGCGATGCGACAACTCCTGTTCCCTCCCGCGACGGATCGACTGCTTTCCGCCGAGACGGAGATCGCAATTCTCAGCGTCCTTGCCGTCGCGTTTCTCTTTACGGCCAGATTGTTCCTCGCCCGCCTCGAACGCAAAGCCAAGGCAGACGGCAAACTGAGCTTACGCTGGCAGTGAAAGCGTTCCAGAAGTGGGTGAAGCGCACGCGATCCACTACTAATTCAACTAAACGACGACTTTGAATTGGACTGTCCCGACTTGCACGATGTCGTCGCCTTGGAGTACGCGCTGTTGGCCGGGGTGTAATCGCGAACGGTTCACGAATGTGCCGTTGAGGCTGTTGAGGTCTTCGATGACGATGATACTGCGTTCGAGCGAGACGACCGCATGTTGACGCGACGACCAAACTTGTTCGGGCATTTCCTGCCCCGTGAGATCGATATCGACGGGCTTATCGGCGGAGCGACCGATGTAGTTGGGGCCTTCGTAGACGAGGAATTCGGTACCGACGGCAGCCCCTCGAATCACGATCAGTCGTGGATCGCGATAGGGTAACGGCGTTTCGACCGAAGGCGAAACAGAGGCAGCGGGATCGCCGAGGTTCGGCGAAACGGCAGGATGGCTGAGGTCGGTACCGCCTCCGACCGTGTTGGCAATACTCGCTTTTGCGAGCGTGATCGGCGAGCGAACCGTGCGATTCGCCGATTCGTCGTTGGCAGTGACTTGCTTCAATCGCGTAACGAGTTGCGTTGCGTAGGCGGGATATTCGTCGGTATTTGGGTCGGATTCGATCGACGGAGATTCCGAGCGAGCCAGACCCGCCGGGAAACGGAACTTCCCACAGCGCCCGCACACGACGGCGTCGATGGGATTCGTCGATAAACAAAGCGGACAAGTACGCATAACCTTCGCGACCCCACGCGAGAGGGCAAAAACCGGTCAGCACGTTCGGCGATGCAACCACAACACGCCCCGCACTCTTGGAACCATAACTCAAAGTTGCACTCGCGGCGCATATTTCGAGCGAACCGCTTCAAATCGCACTCAATCGTGCTGTCGTGCCAGACGAGAATTCGTTCGTCGACTGAATCTGTGCGTTAAATCTCGGTTTGGCGGATCTCCAATACGATGCCTTCGATGGCCAGTTCAACGGGCGTATCGATTTCCAGGCAGACTTCGTTCCGGTTCAAAAGCAAGCTGGTGATTTCTAACGCGAACGGCATATTTGCCTCGAAATGGCCGAGCCACGTGCCGTTCAGCGTTGCCGTGCCCGTTCCGGGCGTGGAACTGGCGACGATCCAGACGGTTTCATTCGCGTCCAGTGTGCGCGGTTTGCCGAACGACCGCGTAAACCGCATCCGACCTGTGGGCAGTACGGTCGCAATCCAGAAGTGATTCAAGCGAATCGTGTGTGTCGTCATACGCAGAGTGCCTCAAGTGTGGTCGTGAGAACAAGATACGCAGGCCTACGGCACCGGTAAAGTTTCGCGCGGCGACCGATGTTGCAACAAACTTCGCAAGAAGTTGCTTGTATTCCCCTCGTTCGACGCGGTAGGATGGTCTTGCGAGGAATCGGGTTCCGAATTGCAGGAGGGTGGCGTCCATGCGTCGATTCATCGGCACGATCGGTGTGGCAGCACTTTTCGGTATCGTTTCGGCTGCGGAACCCGCGAAAACGCCCCCAATTGAAATCCTGATTCAACAACTCGGCGAACCGCGTTTTGAAGATCGCGAACGTGCCAGTTTTGGCTTGCGAAATCTCGGCACCTCCGCCATTCCCGCACTGAAACAAGCCGTCGAGCTATCGACCGATGCCGAAGTGCGCGATCGCGCGGAGACATTACTGATTCATCTCGGCAAAATGGCAGAGTCCGAACGCTATCTCGTCGCGAAAACGATCGTACTCGACTATCGCAACGTACCCGTTTCCGCCGTCGTTGCCGACTTCGCCAAGAAGACTGGGATCAACCTGATCCTCGTCGTGGGCAAGGTCAAAGATCCGAACCGAATCGTGACCGTCACCAGCAGCGAACTCCCCATTTGGCAGGCACTCGATGCGATTTGCCTCGCAACGGGTCTTTGTGAAGATCATCGAACCGAACTGCCGTTACCCAAAAACGCGAGCGCGAACAGTACGAGCTATTACAGCAATGGCCGTGCGATGCGGATGTCGTGGAACGAGGACGGTAATAACCGCAACCCCCTGACGCCGGGAACTGCGCCGATTCTGTTGATCGACGGTAATGGCGAACGCCTTGCCAGCCAAGCGACCGGGCCGGTTCGCGTGCTCTCGCTACCGTCGCGTTTCCCCGGCAATCGGATTACCCGCGGCGCGGGGCGCGTGCAGATTTGCCTCGATGTTGCCCCGTTGCCGGGCCTCAATTGGCAAGGCGCATCGAACGTGCGCATCACCCGCGCGACCGACGAGGACGGGCGACCGCTGTTTGCCGATCTCATCCCCGAGCACGAGTATAACCTCAACAATTACGGCAATTGGGGCTGGGGTGGGCGAGTCGTGATGATGGGAGTTGGCGGTGGGCAATTCATGCAAGTGTTCGACGGCGATAACGGTGGCAACCCACAATTGCAGACCGCAGCACCGAACCCACGTTTAGCGCCGCTCGCAATTCGCACCGACGACCGAAGTATTCGTCTGCTCAAGCGGCTCGAAGGCGTCGTCAGCGGCGATATTCACGTGCCGAACGTGCCGATTGTTACCATCGACCAGATGGCGAACTCCATCGGCAAATCCACCGAAGGGCCGTATAGCTCGAAGCTTACGGTTTCCGAATACACCGTGCATAAAGATGGCTCGACAACGGTTCACATTCGCGGGGAAATGATGCAGCAATGGGTGTTGCAGCAGATGATGGGCGGGCGGGCGATTCCACCCGAAGCGTTGAACATCGGCAACCTCATCAACACCGTAAAATTTTACGACGCACAGGGTAAAGTCCTACCCGCACCGCAGCAAACGGCAACGAACTACTCCGGCGATGGGTGGCGTCAGACTATCGACATCACGCTCAAGTTCCCCAAGTCCAGCACCCTCGGTGTGCCCACGAAGGTCGTTCAAACGGGAACGAAAGTCGTATCGGTCGATGTGCCGTTCCAGTTAGAAAACGTCAAACTGCCGTGATCTGGTTGTTGCAAATGGACATCGTTTATTGCGGTTGGCTCACATCGGGCGATTCGCCGATGATCTGAAGGTGTTGTTGTGCCCCGAGTAACCCGCGGTGCTTCAATCGCACGAACTCGATCATCGGGAACACGCGCTCCACCCGTTCCGCGTTCGCGGCCCACCACTCGGGCCACGGCAGCACACTCTCCGGGTTCGCAATCGCTTGCCGAAAGTACGCGCGACAATTCGCAATTACCAATTCCGGTGGAAGTTCCGGCATAACGTCTGCGAGTATTTCATCCATGTGTCAAGTGCTCGATTGCAGTTTGTAACCTGCGTTCACCGACTCAGATCGGGTCAGCCGCACCACTTCTGGCAGAACTTCTAGGATTTCGAGTGACTTGGCTCCTCACCGAACTCAGGCGCTCGATTGTCGCGCCTGTATCACGAGACACGCCCACACCGGATCGGTGTGGGCGTGAGTTTAATAATCGTGTGTTTGCAGGTTAGTACCGACCGCCGCCACCACTGCCGCCGCGGCCACCACCACCGCCGCCACCACCACCATAACCGCCGCCGCCGCTACCGCCGCGGCTGCCACCACCGCCACCACCACCGTAGCCGCCACCACCGCCGCCGCCACCACCCGTGCGTGGACGCTCTTCGCGTGGCTTGGCTTCGTTCACGGTCAGACGACGACCCTGAAATTCTGCACCATTGAGGCCTTCAATGGCTTGCTCGCCGCCATCGGTCATTTCGACGAAGGCGAAGCCGCGGCTCCGACCCGTTTCGCGGTCCGTCACCAGTTGGGCCTTCGCCACGGTGCCGTACTGCGAGAATGCCTGAACGAGATCTTCCGACGTGGTACCGAACGGGAGATTCCCGACGTACAGATTCGAAACCGCCATAACAGTCCCCTCACGCTGAGATAGGTTGTCCTACCCAGCACTCCATGAATGCGAAACACGAACGACCGCGAATTGGGTCGTCCGAGGATAGTGGCAAGCGTTCGCCCGCCCTATCACACACCGAACGGTATTGTCCCATCCAGATAAACGGGATTGTACGCGACGCAACTAGTAAAACGAGATGATTTCCGACAATATTTCAAAATCGTTCGAATTTTTCGCTTTCGGTCACCGTTACTTCACCATCGGGTTGGAACGTTACCGAAGCGTTTCGCCACGCCGAATTGGGCATAATTTTAGCGCAAGATGCGGCCAGAATCGCATCGCCGATCGAGTGCCGTGCGAGTGCCCGCAGTCCCACATACGAAGTCGTCAGTCGCGGATTGATTTCGATCGCCACATCGTCGGAACCGCTTTCTGACAAGCCCAAAATGAGATCGACGCCGACGTACCCATGCAACCCCGGCACGCATTTCACGGCGCGCACCCCGAGCGATTCCGCACGCTTCGCAAGTGGTGCGGGCAGCGGCATTGTCCCGCCGAGATACTTCAGGCAGCCATCGTCGGACATCACCTGGAAACTCGGCATCAGGGCGATGATTTTCGCGTCGCAAATAATTAGCGAAATACTTGCAGAAAGTCCGGCGACGTGCGGTTGCGCGAGCATTTCCCACGGCTCTGACGCCGCGTTTTCGTAATCTGCGGCGCGCCTTGCAAGGGAAGTCGCCGTCGAACCCGCACCGTAACGGGGCTTGAACACCGCCGGGAAGGTATCGCGCGGCCAGTCCGAAAGTGGACGCGTCGGAGGCGTCGGTACGCCGTGCGTTTGCCAATGTTGACTGAGTGCGAGTTTGTCCGCACACAACACAACGCCGCGATGCTCCGAACCGAGGTTGCACGTCGAGGTGCGTTCCGCAAGCGATGTGAGTCTGGCCAGAATGCCATCGAACTCCGGCGCGATAATCAGCGTGAAATCGGCGGCGTCGCACTCGTTTTGAAATGCGTCGTCGTCTCCGCCCTTGGAGAACGCGACTTCGTAGTCCTCGTTCGTGCGAAAGTCTGCCGCGATGGCATCGCGCATCGCAAGTCCTTCGCGATACAGCGGATCGAGGCCAGTTCCCGTGGCGGTGAGTTGTTCGTAGAGGAAGATTCGCGGCACTACTTCACCGCGTTTATCGCGAGTGCCAGCAGATTCGCCGTGGCAGCGGCAGGGCCATTTTTGGAGCCGAAGATTGCGGTACCTGCGACGAAGACGTTCGCCCCCGCAGCCGATGCGGTGACGATGGTATGCGCGTCGATGCCGCCATCGACTTCGATCTCGCACTTCGGGTTTTGTTCGTTAATCCAGCGTCGTAACTGGCGAATGCGTGCGGTACTTTCGGGGATGTACGCTTGGCCGCCGAAGCCGGGAAACACAGTCATGCACAACACCAAATCGATGTCGGTGAGGTATGGCTCGATCCTGTCGATGGGGTAATCGGGGTTGAACGCCAGGCCGACTTTCTTGCCGAGCGAGCCGCGAATGTGCTGGATGAGTTCGAGCGGTTCGGGCACCACTTCGAGGTGGAAAATGATCGTATCCGCACCCGCCGCCACGAAACCATCGAGGAACGACGCCGGTCGTTCGACCATCAAATGCACTTCGAGCGGCCGTTTGGTGATCGGCCGCAACCCCTTCACCACCACCGAACCCATGCTCAGGTTCGGCACGAAATGGCCATCCATCACATCGATGTGGACGCGGTCGGCACCGCCCTTTTCGGTCTCCAGAACGAGTTCGCCCAGCCGCGAAAAATCAGCAGCCAGGATCGACGGAGCAATATAAGCCATGACAGTCTCGCGCGGTGTGTTTGTGCTAATCGTAGGTTATCGAACCGTTTTCGCTCCGTCCATCCGGAACGGGTATCCCGACACAAGGCATCAGCCGGATGGATCTGGCGGCTCGGCGGCTCGTAGATACGCCATTCGGGTTGCCCTTCTCAGCGTACTTCGAGTATTCCTAACAAACAAACTTGTTCCCGATGGCATGGATGCCGCAGATGCACGTATTTATCAGTTCCGGCGAACCGAGTGGCGACTTGCACGGCGCGAACCTCGCACGTGCCTTGATCGCCCGCGATCCGGCCACGAAACTCGTCGGCTTCGGCGGCGACAACATGACGGCGGCGGGCGTCGATCTCATGTATCCGCTCACGCAGTTATCCGTCATGTGGCTCAGCCGTTCGATCGTGAACTTGCCGAAATTCTTTCAACTCGCAGATCGTGCCGAGCGATATTTCCTTCGCCACAAGCCCGATGCGGTGGTGGTCATCGACTTCCCCGGCTTCCACTGGCATATCGCGAAACGTGCGAAAGCAGCGGGCATCCCCGTTTACTACTTCGTGCCGCCGCAACTCTGGGCATGGGGCGGGTGGCGCGTCCGCAAGATGCGCCGCACCGTCGATGCCGTTCTGACTGCATTGCCGTTCGAGGAAGAATGGTACGCGGCAAAGAAAGTGAACACGCATTACGTTGGCCATCCGTACTTCGACGAACTGCCACGGCAGACGCGGAATGCCGAGTTCATGGCCGAACAGCGTGCGAAAGGGAAAGCGATCGTCGCGATTCTGCCGGGGTCGCGCAATCAAGAGGTTTCCGCGAACTTGCCGTTGATGCTCGAAGCGGCGAAGAAAATATCCGCGAGCCGCCCGAACACGCGATTCTTGATTGCAGCCTTCAACGAGAAGCAAGGACTGAAAGCGAAAGAACTTCTGACAGCCAGCGGGCTGACGGCGGAAGTTCACGTGCAACGGACGCCGGAGATCATCGAATTGTGCGAGGCGTGCATCGCGGTTTCCGGCTCGGTTGGCCTCGAACTGATGTACCAACTGAAGCCAACGGTGGTCGTGTATCAATACTCGCGGCTCGCGCGTGCGGTGAGTTCGATGCTCATGACTTGCCCGTACATCAGCCTCGTGAACCTGCTGGCAAAGGAAGAAATCTTCCCCGAGTTCCTGACGTACGAAGATCGCACGCCGGACATCGCCCGGCAGATTTTGCGTTGGCTGAACGATGCCCCGAGCCGAGCGGCCACCGTCGCGAAACTGCAAGCGCTACGCGACATTGTGGCCGTCCCCGGTGCGTGCGAACGCGCCGCCGACTTCCTCGTCGACGCGATCGCCAGCCGTCAAAAACCAGCGGCAGTTCGCCGTGCTGCGTGATTACTTCAACAGCTTCTCGACTTCGTCGTTGAGCATCGGGAAGCCGGTGTTCTTGCTCGCGACTTTGCCCGTTTTGTCGATCAGGAAGAAGTGCGGCCCCATGATCCCGTATTGGGCCGCCAGCCCGCCACCTTGCTGGAAGAGGTGATCGCCGGGCAACTGCGTCGCCGTGATTGCCTGTGCCGCCTGTTGCGGATTTTGATCGAGGCAGACCGTCACGATCGACAGCTTCTTGCCCGCCGCGTGCTTCTTTTGCAGTTCATTCAGTGCCGCCGCTTCTTCCTTCAGCCGCGAGTGGAAGCTACCCCAGTAATACACGATCACCACTTGGCCGGTCAGCTTCGCGACATCGACGCTGCCCTTGCCATCGAGCGTCGGCCCGCTGAGCGCGAACGGTTTGCCTTCGCTGTCGATCCGCAACACCGCACCGCGAGCTTGTGCCCCGAGTGGGTGCGTGCTGAAGTTCTTGGCGAGCGTTTCGTAGTAGCCTTTCGATACCGTTTCCGAATCCTTCGCACCCGAATATTCCGTCGCCATCGCGAGGCGGTAAAGGGCTTCGGGCGTTTCTTCGATGTTCGGGTAAGTCGCCACGAAGCCATCGAGTTGCTCGCGCCACCACTTCTGAAGTTCGGTGACTTTCGTCTGATTCGATTCGCTCGCAGCGAGGCGGGTGGCGTATTCCAACCCGAGTGCCCGGTAAGCCGCGAAGCCCGCGAGTGGCGACTTCGGCGCGACTTTGTCGATCTGCGTTCGCCACGCATTCAGTTGTTCGGACGATTTCGCGTCGCCGTATTCGCCGGCGGCCACATACGCTTCGAGCAGTTGGCGCAACCACGAATCTTGCCGTGGATCGCCTTGCAGTTTCGCGACGATCTTCGCCAACACTTCCGCGCGGGCCACGTGATGTTTCGCGACCGATTCGCGATTGCTCGCATCGGGTGGCTTCACTGCACTCAGTTCCGCAACGAGTTCCTTCACCGCTTCGGGTACGACACTCGCGCTATCGGCTTCGCTGTTGTTGCGGTCGGGCGAACCGGGTAGCGGGCCGTCGATGATTCGCCAGGCGCGGCCAATTTGTACGAGTTCGCCGAGTTGAAACGTCGCAGCGGTGTTGCTGACGCCCGTATCGACGAGCACGCCGCCGTTGCGGTGGCGAACGAGGTCGATCTTGCCGTTGAACGCGTCGAGTGGCGTCGTTTCGGGTGCCCACAACTCGGCATGAACCCACTTCGCTTTGTCGGTCAGTTTCAGTTTTGCCACCGTCTCCTCGAAGCGAGCGACGACGCGGCCCATCCGCGCTTGCAACTTTTCTTTCTCGGGCACGGGTAAGCCGAGCGATTCCATTTCCGGTGGCGACAGCATGAGCGTGCGAATGCGGCGAACGTCGTTGGTTACCAGCGATTCAAAGATTTCCTTGCTCACTTCTTCGGGTGAGATGATCTGCCACGAATCGATCGAACCATCGCCATCGACGTCGGCACCTTGCTTGCTGCCGAGCGCGCCGAGCCAACGATATTGATCGACCTTGCCGCTGCGTTTCGTGTCGGTCTCGCGGTAGACTTCTTGCCCGTCGAGGTAAAACGAGAAGATGTTGTAATTCTCGGTGCCCACGGCTACAAACCGTCGAATCGGCTTGTTGTTCGCGTCGAGCAGCGCGTGCCCGACGGGGTTTTTGTCGTCTGGGTATGCCACGACGCGACATCGTGCGAGTTCCGCCGCCGTCGGCGTGGTGACAGTCACACCCGCCTGTTTTGGCTGCATCGCCGCGAACTCTTCGAGCTTCGGCGCAGGCGGTAATGCCTCGGCAACGTTCGTGCCGATGCCGGTGCTCAACGACAAGATAGCGAAGGCTTTGGCTGCAAATCGTTTCGTAGTCATGCGCGACACCCTCAAGGAACGCGACCGCACTCGTCCGGCACGACCGCTACTCGTGGTATCGGCCAAACAATCGCTACAAGTGAAAGCGAAACGGAGAATCCTTCACGTCGTTGCCTCCTCTCCGTAAGTCGATCCATACAACGAACTAATCACTGCGAATTTAACGTCTGAAGGTGTCATCATGGCCGAGTGGCAGCGTACGAATACTTGCGGCGAACTTCGCGAAGAACATATCGGCCAAACGGTCACGCTGAACGGCTGGGTGTTGATTACCCGGAACTTTCCGAATCAGGCGTTCATCGATCTTCGCGACCGTTACGGCCTCACGCAAGTCGTAGTTGAAGACGTCGATAAAGTGCTGTTCGCCGCCGCAAATGAACTCGGGCGCGAGCATGTGATCTCGGTTACAGGTGTCGTTCGCAAACGCCTGCCCGGAGCCGAGCGGCCGAACATTGCCACGGGCAAAGTCGAACTCGAAGCCAAGACGCTACGCCTCCTGAATGCCTGCCCGCCACTGCCGTTCAGCGTCACCGAATTCCCCGACGAGGAACCGGCCAACGAAGATTTGCGCTTGCAATATCGCTATCTAGACCTGCGCCGCCGTTCGATTCAGAACGTGCTGATCTTGCGGCACCGCGTCAACAAGGTCATCCGCGACTACATGGATTCGCGCGAATTCCTCGAGATGGAAACGCCACTGCTCGGCAAGAGCACGCCCGAAGGCGCACGCGATTATCTCGTCCCGAGTCGCGTGTTCAACGGCGAGTGGTTCGCACTGCCGCAATCGCCGCAACTTTACAAACAATTGCTGATGATCGCGGGCTACGACAAGTATTTCCAGATCGCGCGATGTTTGCGCGACGAAGACCTTCGCGCGGATCGACAACCGGAGTTCACGCAACTCGACGTCGAGATGTCGTTCGTCGAGCGAGAAGACATTTTGACGCTGATGGAAGGCCTCGCTGCCGAGCTTTTCGACAAGTGTCTCGGTGTGAAACTCGCACTGCCACTGCCGCGACTGAAGTATTCCGACGTGATGTTGAAGTACGGCAGCGACAAGCCCGACCTGCGTTACGGGCTGGAAATCCACGATATTTCCGAGGTGGCCGCCGTCAGCGAGTTCAAGGTGTTCAAGGATGTCCTCGAAGCGGGCGGCGTCGTTCGCGGGCTGAACGCGAAGGGCGCGGCCGAGAAATTCTCGAACTCGGCACTGAAACCGGGTGGCGAACTGCCGAAGTTCGTCGAGCAGTACAAGGCCAAGGGCCTCGCGTGGATGAAGTTCGAGAACGGCAAATTCACGGGGGCGATCGAGAAGTTCTTTTCGGACGAACTCAAAGCGAAACTGCAACAGCAGATGGACGTCGCGAACGGCGACCTCGTCGTGTTCGTGGCGGACAAGGAATCGGTCGTTTGCGACGCGCTCGGTGCCTTGCGTTGTCACCTCGCCACGGTGTTGAAGCTGTACAAAAACTGGTGGGACGAGAAGGCCGCGTACGAAGCGATCGAAGACAAAGCGGCTCGTAAAGAAAAGCGTGCGGCACGACCATTCGCGGTGAAGGCGGAGCACTTTCACATGGCGTGGGTGGTCGATTTCCCGATGTTCGCGTGGGACGCCGACGAGCAGCGTTACGCGGCGATTCACCACCCGTTCACGGCTCCGATGGATGAGGACGTGCCATACATGGAATCCGACCCAGCACGGGTTCGGGCCAAGGCGTACGACCTCGTTCTCAACGGCTCCGAAGTCGGCGGTGGCAGCATCCGTATTCACAATCCCGAGCTGCAAACGCTCGTTTTCAAGATGCTCGGGATGCCACTCGAAGACGCCCAGGCGCGATTCGGGTTCTTGCTCGACGCCCTCAAGAGCGGGGCACCGCCACACGGCGGGATCGCGCTCGGCCTCGACCGCTGGTGCATGATCCTCGCCGGAACGACGAACATCCGCGACGTGATCGCGTTCCCGAAAAACCAGAAAGCCCGCGACCTGATGACGGGTGCCCCCGCCATCGTCGAACCCCGCCAACTGAAAGAACTCGGCGTGAAGATGGTCTAAACAAATTGTTAGCCGACGCGCAAGCGCACAAGCGAAGGGCGACCCCTAGCTAACTAACAAGAATGCAACATTGGACTTTTGTGGAGCCAGTCGTTCGATGGATTTTCACGATCCGGTCAGTTCGTGGTCGCATTTGCTGATGGCATTCTGGATGATCTTCGTCTGTCTGTTCTTGTTGAAGATCACGGCGAAACATCGGCGACAACAACGAGCGAGTATTGCGATATATTCGGCGACGGTCGTGCAGTTGTACTTCATGAGTGGGCTGTTTCATGGGCGGCAACATTCCTCGCCCGAAGTACGGCGACTGTGGCAACTCCTCGATCAAACCGCGATATTCTGGCTGATTTTCGGCTCGAACGTGCCGATCTGCGTGTACGTACTCTCGAATCGGGTGCGCAATCGTATCTTGGGGCTGCTGTTCGCGATTGCATTCGGCGGAACCTTATACTTGTGGTTGATGCCGAAGCCACCGCACGAGGTACTAATTGCGATTTATGTTGGGATGGGCATTTCGAGTATGTTGCCGTTACGGTCGTACTATCGGCGGTTGGGTTGGAATGGCCTCGTGTGGATATTTTTGCTCGCGTTCTTGTATGTCATCGGTGCCGTGTTCGAGGGCATCCGTTGGCCGGTGATCGTGTCCGGCTGGCTCGGCCCGCACGAAGTGTTGCACCTGTTCGATGTCGCCGGCACGATCGCGCACCTGCGATTATTAATGATCAACGTAATCCCGAAATATCGGTCATTTCGGTAATTGAAAGCCGTTCGCGGATAGCTTGCGATAAGCATTCACCCAGTCGGGGCGAGGCTGGACCTGCCCGCGGAAGCGGACCATGCAGGCGACGGCGTCGGCGGCGGTGAACGGGTTGACATCGCCTGCGTTTCGGCGTGCGAAACTCTCGTAGCCCGCCAACGCACAGACCGCTGCGCCGAGTGCAGAGCCTTCATTCGACACGAGGCGTTCCAGCGGTTTGTCGAGGACACTCGCGAGAATTTCGAGCATCAGATCGTTCTTCGCGATACCGCCAGACACGGTGATGCGGGTGATCTTCTGCCCCGCCGCTTCGTGTTCTTTGACGGCTAACGCGATGAGATACGCGAGTGCCTCGAACGAGGCCCGCACGCGGACGCCTTCGTCGCTCGGTTCGTTCGGCGACCAACCGAATCGCGGTTTTTCGATGCCGATCGACGGTTCCGAAAGCACGAACGGCGATACCGTGATGCCGTTGCAGCCTGGCGGAACCGCACGCGCGGCGGCTTCGAGCTTCGTCCAATCGGGGTTCGTGCCGACGACGCGGTCGAGGAATTGCGCCCCATTGCTGTAGCAACGCATCCAGAGGTACGTCCCCCAGTTGAGCTTCATCGCGTCGAGGTTCCCCGATTGCGGAGGCGTGGCGGCGGAGGAGTTTACGACTGCGGAGTTGCCGAGAATGATCGCCACTTGCCCCGCATCGACGGCACCGCCGCCGATCAACCCGGCAGCCTGATCGTCGAGCGTCGGGAAGAGTAACGGGTTCGTCGAATCGCCGAGGCCCGCATCGAGTTTGATGTGTGCGGCGAGCGGGCCGAGCGGTTCGTTCATGTCCTGGATTCGCGGCAAAGACGCCCAGACGATTTCGCGATAAGCGGGGTTCTGAATCGCGTCGAGCATCTCCGGTTGCCATTGCTCGGTGGCGAGGTTCATCATGCCGGTCGATGCCGCCGACGACACACTCGTGACATCGAAGCGATCCGTGAGGTAACCGCCGGCGAGTGGCCCGTGTGGTAGCATTTTCGCGATTCGCTTCCAATCGGTTTCGCTCAGAGTACGTTCGTCTTTCACCAAGTGACTCAGCGAATAGCGCACCGCCCACGGCCCACCGATCAGCGACTTGACGCGATCCTGACCGCCGAGGCGTGCCAACCCCTCGGCGTGATATTGCCCGAGCGTCTGGTCGTTCCAGCAGATCATCCGGCGAACCTGGTTCGCATCGCCGTCGATCAGCCCCGCCGTGTGGTGCGTTGCCGAAATGCCACCCGCCACCCAGCGTGCCGTAATCTGCCCGCTACTATCGCGCAGACAACGGGCAATGGCGCGAACGCTCGCCCGCGCCTGCCCTTCGAGCTGCATGATATTCAGTTCGCGAACGCCCTCTTCGCCCCAAAGGTCGGTCGGCAAACGAATCTCGGCTGCGACTTCGCCGGTTCGCGTGAACAGCAAACACTTCACCGCCCCCGTGCTGAAGTCCCACCCCGCAATGAGATCGTTTTCCGAAACGTAGTACGGAGTCTGTGCCATGGGAGCGGCCTTATTCGGTGTGTCGCGTGCGTCGGGAAGTTACTCGATGAGTTACGTTTCGCACCGGCGATTCGCAAGGGCGATGCGTTCCAGAGGTCGATACTGCACGACCGCGATAGCGGGTCTGTACTGTAAGACTGAGCGGAAGTTGCGGTCGTGGATAACCGAGCAGCCCGGATTCGCAATCGACGAAGGAACCTTTTCTCGCTCGATTCGCGGTTGCCGGGTACAATGCTCACGTCCTGGTTGCTGCACTCTGAGGGCGATTCTCATGCCGATTTCGTGCCGATTGATAATGGTCGCATTCGGACTAATCCTCGCACAATTCGTTCCCGCGCCTACGGCTGTCGCTCAGGAAGCCGACGGATCGAAAATTTACAAGAAAGTCGTGCCGTCAGTTGTCTGGATTCACTCGAATCGGCCACGCGGCTACGCAACGGGCACGGGCACGCTGATCGACCTCGAACGCAAATTGGTCCTCACGAATTATCACGTCGTCGAAGAGGAATCGACCGCGAAATTGTACTTCCCCACGATTACCAACGGACAACCGAAAGCCGAGAAGAAATACTACAAGGACCGCGCGAGTAGCCTAGCAATCGGCGGGCGAGTCGTGGCGAAAGACAAGCGGGCGGACCTCGCGCTGATTCAACTGGAGCGCGTGCCCGAAGGCATCGTTGCGGTGCCCGTATCGTTGACGAGTGCGGAGCCGGGACAGGCAGTACATTCGATCGGTAACACTGGCAAATCGGATGCACTTTGGGGGTACTTACAAGGCAAAGTTCGCACGGTGGCGGACAAGAAATGGAAGGCGCAACTCGAGCCGGGCCGCGTACTCGAATTTCATGCGAAGGTGGTCGAAACCGACTCGGCGACGAACCCCGGCGACAGTGGCGGGCCGCTCGTCAACG
Organism: Limnoglobus sp.; assembly: GCA_043757025.1. Taxonomy (GTDB): domain Bacteria; phylum Planctomycetota; class Planctomycetia; order Gemmatales; family Gemmataceae; genus Limnoglobus. Next base: position 7,950 of record JAYVQG010000088.1, on the reverse strand, counting down.
AGAAGGGCGAACTCGTTGGCGTCACCCAAGGCGGTGCGTTGGATGCCCAGTTACTCAGCACGTTTATCGATGTTTCTGAAGTGCGTCGCCTGATGAACAGCGACGACGTGAAGCGGATTCGCGGCGGCGCGAAAGTGACCGCAACGGTGACCAAACGAACGACCGCGACCACGTTGAGCGATGCCGCAAAGATGTTCAAGGAAGAGACCACGAAGGCGGCACAAACCGACATCGACGAGTTCTTCAAGACTCAGAAACTCGATGTCCTCGTCGAGACGTTCGCAGCGGTGCCGATGAAGGACGTGGAGAAGGTCAAGGCGATGAAATCCACCGAGCGCATCGCGTACATGAAAGAGTGGTCGAAGACGCGCGTGGCGAGCGAGAAAGCGAGTGGCTTCGGCATACTCATATGCAATGACCCGAAATCGCTGTACGTCGATCTTACCGAAGACGCGAAAGCCCGCTTCCCCGATGATTTTGCGATCAAAGTCCGCGACAAATTAATCGAGGGTTTGAAGAAAGACAAGCGCGACGAATCGCTCTTAGAAGTTTTGAAACTGATCCGCGACAACATCAAAAAGTAGATTCATGCACGGTTTTTTGCTCAGCGACGATCTCATTTTCAGCAGCCGAATCACCGGCACCGCTCGCGCACACGGCTGCACGCTCACCGTGTTTCGCGATGCCGACAAAATGCTCGATAATTCATCGGTGAAACCTGTCGCGATCATTATCGATTTGCACAACGCCACGCTCGATTTGCCCGTATTTCTGGCGAAACTGCAAGAAGATTTTTTGCCGGTTCCCAAGCTCATCGCGTACGGTTCGCACGTCGATGCCGAACGCCTTCGCGCGGCCCGCACCGCCGGTTGCGATTTAGTACTCCCCCGCAGCGCATTCGTCGATCGACTCGAAACGGATCTGCCGAAGTGGCTGAGTGGCATAATTTGATTTTTAACAATCTAAGACAACCACGGAAATCATAGCGCGGCGGAGCCGCAACCCAAGTTCATGAATGCCAAGTATGGCGCTCGCGGGTAAAGTGGTGGTGTCACACGCCTTTTTACCCGGAGAATTGCGTCTATTTTTGCAGTCGCTTGAGGCTCGCGGCGGCATCTTTTGTCAGCGAGTGAGTCGCGTCGCCGGCGGCGATTTTTGTCAGCAAGTCTTTCGCGTCGGCGTTACCGATACGTTCGAGCAACTCGATCGCACGCGCTTCGGTTACGTTCGGCAGCACCGGTTTCATTATCTTTTCCACGATCTTTTCCAATCGCTCTTTCACTTCGAGCGATGCTGTCGTTTCGATCGCGGCCCGCAGGTCGGCCTCGAAGTGTTTGCCGTGGCTCGTTAGCGATTGGCTTGCGGATTCCCGGTCTGCGAATGCGGGTGCGTCGAGTTGTTCGATCCATTTCGCGACTCGTTCCTTCGTCGGCTTTTCGGTCGCAACGATCGGCTTCACCCTCTCGGCAAGAAGCGGGATCGCGACATCGGGACGCACGGACAGTTCGCGGATGGCGTCCCAGGCGCGTTTCGCGGAATCGCCCGCCAGCGATCTCCAAAGCGCGTCGGGCGCGTTCGGTTTCCCGATCGCCCACTTCAAATCGGCCACGTCGTAAATGAGTACCGAAGTATCGCTAGCCCCGATGGCGAGTTGCGTGCTATCGGGGCTAAAACAGAGGCTATGCGGCCGTGCCGCATCGACGGAAATTTCGCGGCGGGTTTGCCCCGAAGCCCATTCGATAATGCTGACATTATAGTTCAAAATCGTAGTTTCGATTGGCTTTGACTGTAACGTCGAAATTGCAAACAACCTACCGTTTGGACTAAACCGAGGAATCGTGACGTAGGGCGAGCCACTCGGGATCGTTCGCACGATTTTTGCGGTGGGAATATCCCACACCGTCATCGTGCCCGGTTGCACGACGAGCACCGAGCGATTGTCCGGTGCGGTAACGACGGCCATCGAGTTGTCATTTGCCAACGTGTGTGCCGCCGAGTTGTGGGCGATCCGGGTACCCGCACGCAAATCGAACGAATGACATTCCAGTTGCATAAAGCCATTATTTCGATCTCGCTTCGCGGCCACACTGGCCATCATGGTGCCATCGGGAGTCACGCAAGTCGAAACCCCCATGACGTTGAACGGCGATTTTTCATCTTGTTGAATCCGGTGATCGACAATCAAACGCCCACTCTCGGTGTCCCAAACGCAGCTCGAAAAGACGCTGGAGTTTTGCACGTACATCTGCACGTTCGCAGCGAGTCGCTTCCCATCGTGCGATATGTTCAAGCCACCGTTGATCGAACTGTTGTTCTGTCGGCTCGGCACGAACAGCGTGTGAAGTTCCTCGCCGGTCTGGAGGTTGACCCGCGCCAGCCCAGCACCGTCCAGCACGAAAATCGATTCGGAATCTGGGCTGAGAGTGGAGTTGTACAACGACCACACTCTCGGCCAACGATGGCTCGCATCCACGAAGTAGCTGTAATTCGCGAGTTCTTTTCCAATCTTCGCATCCCATCGCACGATTTTGTTGTCGAGTCCGATCGTCAAAATCTCTTTGCCATCCGGCGTGTAGCGAATCTGGCTGACAGAACTGAAGTGGCCCTCCTGGGGTGTGAGCGTTTTCCCCGGTACCGTCCACAACTGCATCGTCGAATGGAGTCTCCCGTACGCGACGGCAGGCCCTTTCGCAGGAAATGCGATGCTTTCTACGTCGTTGGAAAAGGGTGCGGAACCGGAAACGGGTTTTCCGGTCGCGATCTCCCAGATTTGCACGTGGCCACCGCGCGATGCGCCGGCCAACTTCGTACCATCGGGCGAGACGAACAATTTCTGCCCGCCATCGGACCGCGTGAGGTATTGCCGCAGTGATTTTCCTGTTGCGATATCCCACGCTTCGACCGCAGCATTCTGCCCACCGATAAAAACCTGCTTGCCATCGGGCGAGAACCGCACGCAGTGTGCATGGATCGATGCGGTCCTGATTTTGGCCAATTCCTTTTTGGTTTCGATATCCCAGACCTGCACGACACCAGCTTTGGGTTCGTCTTTTTCGTTCCGCACGGAATGCTGGCCGAACGTCGCGAGTCGTTTGCCATCGGCGGAAAGCACCGCCTGGATTTGAGTCGTTTGTAACACATCGATCTCCGCGATCCGCTCGCCGCTATTCAGTTGCAACACGTACGCTTTACCACTGTCTTCTTGTTTTTGTTGGTATTGCGAGCCATAGGCAAATCGCTCCGCCTTCGCATCGTGGGTAACCTCGGCTTGACCTTGAACGAAATCATCGCGCTGAAATCGGCCGTTGAGCTTGTTGTTCGCTGTCGAGTATTTCGCCACGATCTCGCCCGTGATCGGGTTCACAACGGTGATGCCGCCATAATTAAACAGCACGAAGCGATCCCCAGTCGCATTCAGCGAGAACCTGAGACTGTGCAAAGGAACATCCTCTTTCAACGCGATGGTGCGTTCGACTTTGCCGGTTGCGACGCTGAGGTAGCGGAGTGTACCCGGAGCCTGCAATTGCAAGATCGAGCGACCATCGGGAGTCAACATCGCGATCGTTTCGTTGCTCTTTTGCCGGAACTTCGTCGTTCCCAATCGCAGAATCGCACCTTCGGGAAGGGCATCCGTGTCTTGGCCGAACGAGCGATCCGCCAACGCGAACGCAACGCAAACGAGTAGAGCACGAATCGCGTACATTGCAACACTCGAAGAAGAGGAAGGTACACCGTCAGAATACGCAATTGCCGGATTTCGTTTGCGGCTTTCGACATTACCCCGCGTTCCATAGAATTTTCTACGCGATGACTACCGGTTTGCCTCGCAGCGAACCTTCCCGCCGCATCACGCCATGCCCGAGCCGCTCACGTTTCTGATGGGCAAACACCCCGCAATTCTGCCTGCGGACTTGCGCTATTGCCGGAACCACATGTGGTGCCGTCCGGGTGCGGATGGGCGACACCAGTTCGGGTTCTCGGGGTACGCGGTGCGGTTGATGCAAGACGTGTATTTCCTCGAATGGAAGGTCAACGACGGCGATGCGGTCGCGCTGAAGCAAGAGATCGGCTTCATTGAAAGTTCCAAGGCGCAAAGCGAACTCTACTCGCCGCTTGCGGGCAAAGACATCCGCTTCCACGCGAGTTTGCTGAACGATCCGTCGGCGATTAACTCGGACACGCACGCAACGGGATGGTTGTTCGAGATGGCCGCCGACATTTCGGGTACGATGGACGCATGTGAATACTACGCCTATCTCGAAGGGGCGTGGGCGACGGCGCAACGGATATTGAAGAACCAAGTGAACCTCGACGACGACGAGTAACTATGAGCCGCAAACTGACGGTCGTATTATCGCAAGCCCCCGGCAAAAACCCTGCGAAGCGTGGGCTGGAAGAAAGCCTCGCTGCCGCACTGATTATGGAGCCGGGCGTCGATGTTTCGATCGTGCCGAACCTCTACGACATGGGGCCGGACCACACCGGGCGAATGTTCCTCGAATCGGTCCCCGGCGACATGGTCGTATTAAGCTGGCTGTTCCCACGCGCCGCATTCTGGTTGCTCGATCGCGATGGCATCAAAGGGCAGTTCGGCATCACGTTACTCAAACCGCCCGCCGCCGACGATGAAGAGGAAGTTAAAGAGAAAGAGAAGGAAAAACCACTCGAAGGCATCGGCGCGACGGGAACCATTCCGGACCGGCACATTTACACGCTCGATTTACGCGACTTCAACAAAGCCGAACCGTACGTCAACGAGATTCGTCGCATCATCGCCGAAGCCACCGAGCGAACGCGCCAGAAGGCAATCGACAAAGCGGTCGCGAACCCGGTGATGATCTCGCTCGGACTACCTTCCAAGAACGGCCACGCGGAACCGGCCTCACAGAGGCCAGCTACAGAACCGACGATCGCATTGCCGATGTTCAACGCGGACGATTTGCTCGCCCCGGCCAACCGGCGTTGGTACCCGGTGATCGACTACAACCGCTGCACGAACTGCCTCGAATGCCTCGATTTCTGCCTGTTCGGCGTGTATGGCGTCGATTCGTTCGACCGGATTCTCACGGAGAATCAGGATCAGTGCAAGAAGGGTTGCCCCGCGTGTAGCCGCGTCTGTCCGCAAACCGCGATCATGTTCCCCGAGTACAAAACGCCGACGATAGCGGGCGCGGATGTCGGCGCAATCGGCGGATTGAAGATCGACCTGAGCAAGCTGTTCGGCGGTGGTGACACCGTCGATGCGCTGACCGCCGCCGTCGCCGAGCGCGACCGCGAACTCGTCGCCGACGGCCGCGACGCAGTGGGTCTCGCCGTCGGCATCCCCAAGCGACAAACGGGCAAATCGCAACAGCCCAAAGACGACCTCGACCGGCTCGTCGATGACTTGGATTTACTCGGGTTATAATACACGCAGTAGGTGCGACGATGGAAACCGCGAAACAACTGGCAACGAAGGTTCTGCAAGCCATGCCCGACGACTGCACGTGGGAGCAAGTTCGGTATCGGATCGAATTGTGCGCGAAGATCGAGATCAGCGAAGCCGAGATCGACGGAGGCTTAGGCATACCCAATGAACAAGTCATGCAGGAGATGGAACAGTGGCTAAAATCATATGGTCCGCCCCAACTCGCTTCGACTTGAACCGACGCTTGAATACTGAAGTCGATTTCATCTGAATGCGATTCGAGGTGCGACGATGGAAACCGCGAAACAACTGGCAACGAAGGTTCTGCAAGCCATGCCCGACGACTGCACGTGGAGCAAGTTTGATATCGATTGTATGTCAATTTCAACATTGAAATGCGCGTTCTAGAACTCGATGTCGAAGGAACGATTCCGCCGCGTACCTCACCGCTCGCAATGCGCCTCTTGCCGAACGAAATCCTGTTGATTCCTCACTTGTTGAGACGGGTTCTCAGCGAATTCGCACTGTTCGTGTGCGATTCTCGCGCCTATAAATGGAATAGAACTAGTGCGGATTCGGTTGTTTGGAATGTTCAACGGAGTGCGAGATGTCGCTATTAAGCCGAAAGGCCGATTACGCGCTTCTGATACTAGGGTTCCTGCACCACAAATCCGGCAGCAGCAATGCCCGCGAGATTTCGGAGAAGTACGGCCTCAGCCGATCCTTCGTGGCGAACATTCTGAAGGAACTTTGCCAAAAGGGTTACGTTGCCAGCCATCGTGGGGTGAAGGGCGGCTACGCACTGTTGCGGGCATCGAAAGATGTGACGCTCGCCGAGTTGCTGGAGTCGGTCGATGAAGGCTTCAAGCTGACGGTTTGCAACAGCCACGGGCAAGTGACGACCGCCATTGAACCAGAGATGTGTTCGCTCGAACACGTCTGCCCGATGAAAGGGCCGATTGCCGAGATCCACCGGCGGTTGATGGTCGTTCTGACCGGCGTGACGCTCCACGAGTTGTTCGCACCCGGCGAAATGCGGTCGCAGTTACACGAGCAACTCACGGTTCTCAACATCGGTCGACATACCGTACCGATGATCACAGCATAACGTGTATCCTACCACGCGAACATCAAAGACGAGACTTGAATATGGTGAATCTGCCGATTTATATGGATAACAACTCGACCACGCAGGCCGATCCGCGTGTGGTCGCTGCGATGTTGCCATACTTCACGCAGAAGTTTGGCAATGCCGCGAGCCGTAACCACCCGTTCGGTTGGGAAGCGGAGACCGCCGTCGAAGAGGCCCGCGAACAGATTGCGAACCTCATCGGGGCGAGCGCGAAAGAGATCATCTTCACGAGCGGTGCCACCGAGAGCAATAACCTCGCCATCAAGGGCGTGGCGGCGATGTACAAGAAAAAGGGAAACCACATTATCACCGCGCCGACCGAGCACAAATGCGTGCTCGATACGTGTAAGCGGCTCGAACGCGATGGCTATCAGGTGACGTACCTGCCCGTCGATGTCTACGGCCGCGTCAGCGCGCAGCAAGTGCGCGATGCGATCACCGACAAGACGATTTTGGTGAGCCTGATGTTCGCCAACAATGAGATCGGCACGATCAACCCGATGAAGGAAATCGGCAAGGTCTGTAAGGAAAAAGGGGTATTGTTCCACACCGACGGCGTACAGGCAGTCGGCAAGGTTCCGGTGAATGTACAAGAACTCGGCATCGACCTGATGAGCCTGACCGCACACAAACTGTACGGCCCGAAGGGTATCGGTGCGCTGTACGTTCGCAAGAAAGACCCGCGAGTACGCCTCGAGCCGATCATCGATGGCGGTGGCCACGAACGCGGAATGCGTTCGGGCACGCTGCCCGTGCCGCTGATCGTCGCGTTCGGCGAAGCGTGTGCGATCGCTCAGAAAGAGATGCCCGAAGAGAGCAAACGCACCTTCGCTCTCCGCGAACGGCTCCGCACCGGGATTATGGATCAACTGACGGAGACGTACCTCAACGGCCACCCGACCGAGCGGCTGCCAGGCAACGCGAACATCAGTTTCGCGTACGTCGAAGGCGAAGGTATGATGATGGGCATCAAGGATGTCGCGGTGTCCAGCGGCTCCGCCTGTACGAGCGCGAGCCTCGAACCGAGCTACGTGCTGCGGGCGCTCGGCGTCGGCGACGAACTCGCACACAGCAGCATCCGCTTCGGCATCGGCCGCTTCACGACCGTGGACGAAGTCGATTACGTCGTCGACCTCGTCGTGCGCGAAGTGAAACGCCTACGCGAAATGTCGCCCCTGTACGAGATGGCCCAGGCCGGGATCGACCTGAAGAGCATCGAGTGGGCGGCACATTAGTGGAGACGAACCAGTAAGTATAAGATACGATGCAAGTAATCGATCTCTGTTCGTAGTAGTTTTAGGTTTCGTATTCGGGCATGGTTCCAAGCGAGGTTGCAGTTTTGCCGTAAAGTACCACCGAAGCTTTGGTTCCGGCGTGGTTCCAGACGACCCATTTCGGACGTAAGTCGTTG
>JAYVQG010000087.1:0-34494 GCA_043757025.1 Limnoglobus sp. | reverse complement strand
GTTCCCACGGCACGCTTACGCCGTGCCGCTCGCCGGGTTTTCGAGAATGAACATCGTCGAGGTGAGTACCGGGGTTTGAATTGCGCAACTTCAAAACTGGCGCTGCGGGCTGGTACGACCAACAATCTCGTTGAGATTCTTGTTGACTGAAATGGAAATCCAGACGAAACTATTGTGAAGCTCCCGCGTTTAACGATGAGAGACGTCTCATCGGTCGCGTTTAACCTCACCCACCTGTTCGTTTCCCTTCGATCGGAGTTCGGCATGTTGCAGTTCCACGGTTCGGCTGGCCAGCGATTTTGCGATGGCGTTTCGCGTCGCGAAATGTTGAAGATCGGTGCCTTCGGGGCCACGCTGACGCTCGCCGATGCGATGCGGGCGCAGGCTGCCGCGAAGAAGCAAGATACCCGTAGCCAGTCGATGAAGTCGGCGATCTTCATTTACCTGCCTGGCGGACCGTCGCATCTCGACATGTACGATCTCAAGCCCGATGCGCCCGTCGAAATTCGTGGCGACTTCAAACCGATTTCGACGAATGTGCCCGGCGTGCAGATCTGCGAACACTTCCCGATGCAGGCGAAGATGTTCGACAAACTCGCCGTCGTTCGCTCGCTCACCTCGGTCGACGAACACAGCGATTCGCTGGTCACGACCGGTTACCCGGAGCGCGTCAACGCGACGGCGGGCCACCCGTCGTTCGGCTCGGTCATCTCGAAACTCCGCAGCGAATCGTCGGGTGCGGTGCCTCCTTACGTCAGCCTGCGCGGCATGTCGCGCGGCACCGAACCGGGGTACCTCGGCGTTTCGCACCGGCCATTCACGCCGAGCGGCCCCGGCAATTCCAACCTCCGATTGGCCAACGGCGTCAATTCGGATCGCCTCGATAATCGGCGAAACCTCCTCGAATCGTTCGACGATACGCGACGCGAAATCGATGCCTCTGGCACGATGGTCGGCATCGATAGTTACACCGAACGCGCACTCGAAATGGTGTCGAGTGGCGTCGTCCGCAACGCGCTCAACATCGACAAGGAAGATGCCAAAGTTCGCGAACGCTACAAGGGCGTCGAGCAGTTCCTCACGGCACGACGGCTGATCGAAGCGGGCGTCGGTTTCGTGACGCTTTCCATCGGTGGCTGGGACACGCACAGTGGCAACTTCACCACCTTGAAGAAGCAACTTCCGAAGGTCGATCAAGCGATCGCGAACCTGATCCAAGATTTGCACGATCGCGGAATGCAAGACGATGTCGTGACCGTGATGTGGGGCGAATTTGGTCGTACGCCGAAGGTGAACACGAGTGGGGGCCGCGATCACTGGTCGCCCGCAATGGGCGCACTCGTGGCGGGTGGCGGCCTGAAAATGGGCCAAGCCATCGGCGCGACGAACGCGAAGGGCGAACGCCCGAAAGATCGCGCCTACACCGTACCGCAAGTCATGAGTACGCTGTATCGCGCCATCGGCATCGACCCCGCAATGACGTTCCCGAACGGCGCGGGTCGCCCGATGTACGTCCTGGACGACCGCGAGCCGGTCAAAGAACTGCTATAATGGCTTTGCCCGGTGTGCCACCGCACATCGGGCGTCGGTTTCCGCACGCGACTCATCCCACCTGAAGACCCCTTGCTATGCGCACCCTACTCATATTGGGCTTCTTTTTCAGTGCGTTCGTTCGCGCGAATGCCGCAGAGCCACTGCCTACGCCATCGGAAATACTCGCGTTCCCGGCACAACTGACCGTACGCGGTTCGGACGATGCACCGCAGTTACTCATCGATGGCAAATTGCCGAACAATCGCTCGGTCGATTTGACTTCCGCCGTGAAATACAGCGTATCCGATGCGAGTATCCTCCGCGTCAACGCCGATGGCCGCGTCTTCCCGTTGGCGAATGGCCGCGCGGAAATCGTTGCCACGTTCGGCGGTCTGACGACGAAAATCCCAGCGATCGTCGAAGCGATGGAGACGCCGCGACCGTTGAACTTCAACAACCAAATCGAGCCGATTCTGACGAAGATGAGTTGCAATTCGGGCGGCTGCCACGGCAAAATCCAGGGGCAGAACGGCTTCCGGTTGTCGCTCCTCGGCTTCGATCCCGAACTCGATTACACCACGTTATTGAAGGAATCGCGGGGCCGCCGGCTGTTCCCCGCCGCACCGGATACCTCGCTGTTTCTCACGAAGTCATCGGGCCAAGTCCCGCACGGCGGCGGCAAGAAAATGGACGTCGGCTCCGAGGAATACAAGATACTCCGCCGCTGGATCGCCACCGGTATGCCGTACGGCACCGCCACCGATCCAACGATTGCGAAGATCGTCGTCTACCCGAATTCGCGAGTTCTCGATCGGCAAGCCCGCCAGCAACTCGCCGTTCACGCACACTATTCCGATGGCACCATCGAAGATGTGACGCGCCGCTGTCAGTTTGAAACGAACGAGACGGAAGTGGCGACGGTCAACGAATCGGGCCTCGTCCAAACGCTTTCGATGACGGGCCAAGCCGGCGTGATGGTCCGCTTCAGCGGGCAGGTCAACGTCTTCCGCGCCATCGTGCCACGCCCCGGCGTCGCCCCGAACTTTACCTTCACTGCAAACACCGTCGTCGATAATTTCACCAGCCAGAAATGGCGCGAACTCGGTATCGTGCCTTCGGAGCTTTGCACCGACGAGCAGTTCATTCGCCGTGCGTATCTCGATGTCACAGGCTCACTGCCCGCCCCCGCTGCGGTGTCTGCCTACGTGGCGGACACCGCCGCAGACAAGCGCGACAAGCTGATCGACCGCCTCGTCGAGACGCCCGAGTTCAGTTACTACTTCGCGAATAAATGGGCCGATGTGTTGCGGGTGAAGCGCCGCGGGCAGCCGAGCCGCGCGACGGGGACGTTCGCGTTTCATGCTTGGATTCGCGAAGCAATCGCCTCCGATATGCCGTACGACAAGTTCGCGAGAGACATCATCTGTTCGAGTGGCGACGAAGTGAAATCGCCGACGACCGTCTGGTACAAAGAGGTCGCCACCGCCGAGAACTTCGTCGACGACCTTTCGCAGGTGTTCCTCGGCCAGCGGATGGCGTGTGCGAACTGCCACCACCACCCGTACGAAAAGTGGAGCCAAGACGACTACTGGGGCATGGCGGCGTTCTTCGGTCGCGTCGGTAAAAAAGCGATTGCCACGCCGGGGCTGAACAATAATAACCAGGATCGCAAGCAGCTGATCTACGTGCGTTCCAACGGCTCCGTGACGAACAAACGCACGAACAAAACCGCACCGCTGAAGCCGCTCGACGCCGAAGCCGTCGTGGTCGATGGCAACGACGACCCCCGCGAACAGTTGGCCGATTGGATGACGAACCCCGCGAACCCGTTCTTCGCTCGCACCGTGGCGAACCGCTATTGGGCGCACTTCTTCGGCCGCGGCATCGTCGATCCGATCGACGATATGCGCGTGACGAACCCGCCATCGAACCCCGAACTTTTGAACGCGCTCGCCGCGAATTTCATCGAGAACAAGTTCTCGTTGAAGTCGCTGGTGAAGACGATCTGCAAGAGCCGGACGTACCAACTGAGTGCCGCACCGAACGAGTTCAACAAGTCCGATAAGCAGTCGTACGCACGCTATTACCCGAAGCGCCTCGCCGCCGAAGTCGTCTTCGATGCCGTCTGCAAAGTGACGGATAGCCCGTCGCAGTTCCCCGGATTGCCGAACGACACGAACTCGCCACAACGCGCGATCATGCTTCCCGATGAGTCGTTCTCGTCGTACTTCCTCGATGTCTTCGGCCGGCCGCAGCGAATCAGTGCGTGCGAGTGCGAGCGAGTGAACGAGGCCAGCCTCGCGATGATTCTGCACATGCTGAACTCGCAAGAGGTGCAAGACAAAATCGCCCGTGCGGGTGGCCGTGCCGAGAAACTCGCGAAAGACCCACGCAGCGACGACGAAAAGATCGCCGAGTTGTTCGTCTGGTCGGTCGGCAAGAAACCGTCGGCGGAACAACTCGCGTTGGCGAAAGAGCACATCGCGAAGCAACCGAAAGACAAAAAGGCCGCTTACGAAAACATCATCTGGGCACTCCTGAACACGAAGGCATTCCTGTTCAATCAGTAATTCACCTCTTGTTCTGTTCTGTGGTTTCCGTGAATTCCGTGGTTGTCTTCAATTCTTAAAAGACCTGAATAACCACGGAAAACACGGAACACACGGAAATAAGAATGCCGATGCGAAATCCTTCACGGAGTTTCTGCAACAGACTGTTTCACCGTGCGGCGAAGTCGCGTAGACTAATTGCAAGTGAAACTGGCCTGCTCGGAGTTTGGTAATGCTCGTTCCCCGTCTCTTGCTCCTCGCGTTGTTGTTTACCTGGGCGACGGTGTCTCAAGCGCAGCCCGTTTTTGCCAAGCGCATAGTTAAGGCGAAAGAACCGACCGCCGATCAACTGATACTCGATACGAAAGCACTCGAGTCGGCGAACCTGAGTGCGGACAAGCCGGAGACGCTGATCGCGTACCTCAAGCAGCGCACGCTGAGCGATGCCGATTTGCTGAAGATTCAGACCGTCATTAAGAGTATGGGCGACGAGCAATTCGAGGAGCGCGTGAAGGCGAGCCTCACAGCCGAGAAGTTCGGGCCGGCCGCGATTGGGCCATTGCGAACGGCGGCGCAAGGCGATCCAGACCCAGAAGTTGCGTTTCGAGCCGGTGAAACGCTGAAGCGCATCGAGAAAGTCTCGCACGCCGCAATTGCCTCGGCGGTGGCTCGCGCGCTCGCCAAAACCAAATCCCCCGATGCCGTTGCCGCGATGCTCGGCTTCTTCCCGATGGCCGATACGACCGGCGTCGAAGACGACCTCCACGCGGCGATTGCCATTCTCGCCATTCGCGACGGCGCAATCGACCCAGCCATCCTGACAGCCCTCGAAGACAAACTCCCCGCACGGCGTGCCACGTCGGCGATTGCCTTGCTCGAAGCCTGTGTCGGGAACCCGAAACTCTCGGCAGACGCGGCGAAAAAGGTCAAAGTCGCGCTCGCCAAAGAGACCGACGGCGAGACGAAGTTCTCGGTCGGTTTCACGTTGGCAACGGTCACTCGCGATGTCGATGCCGTTGCCGAACTCATCACTTCGATCCCCGACCTCTCGCGCGGTCGCATCTGGCAAGCCGAGGATTTCCTGATTCAACTCGCGGGTAAGAACGCACCGAAGACGAAGATGGGGCCGTTGAAACCGGACCTCGAAAAGGCCCGCGACAGTTGGCGGAAATGGTGGGACAGTGCGAAGGGAACGACCGATTTCTCGAAACTCGATTTCAAGCCGACGACGACGGGCCGCATCGCGCTGATGACCATGGACCCGAGCGGTTGGGGCAACGGCTGGCTCGCCGAACTCGGGCCGGATATGCGTCGGCGTTGGCGGATGGCGGGCATCAACGCACCCGCCGATTTTCAATTCCTGCCGAATGGTCGCGTGCTGATTCTCGAACAAAATTACTCGCGGATCACCGAGCGAACGCTGAACGGAGCGATCGTCTTTACGTTCAACCCGCCGCCCGGCCAGCCCGTGGGAATGCAACGCCTGCCGAACGGCAACACGCTCGTGGCCTGCCGCCAGATGGCGATCGAGTACAACGAAAAATGGGAAGAGAAGAACAAATACGCCCGCCCCAACAACAACGATATTCTCGCGGTCGGTCGCTACGAAAACGGCCCGACCATCGTGCTGACCGCGAACCCCGGTAAGCTCATCCGCCTCGACGAAAAGTGGAAGGAACTTCCAAACCCGGTGAACCTGACGAACAACCCGTTTTACCAGCCGCGGATGGAGTTGCTACCCAACGATCGCGTCCTCGTCACCGAGCAAAATCGCGTGGCCGAATACGACATGAAGAGCGACAAAAAGGAACCCGTTTGGTTCGTGAACGTGAATTCGCCGACCTCGGTGCAGCGTTTCTCGAACGGCAACACGCTCATCGTCGAGACGGGTTCTAACGCGGTGAAAGAATACACACCCGAAAAAGAAGTCGTTTGGACGCACTCGGTCACCGACGGAATGCGACTCGTTCGCGCCGAACGACGATAGTTTTACCACTTCTTGTAAAAGGATACGCCACATGACCCCGCTTTCGCGTCGTCGGTTTCTCGAATCCTCCGCAGCGGCGGGTGCAGTATTGTTGGCCGCACCGTACGGCCGAACGGCGGGTGCGGGCGAGAAACTGAACATCGGCTTGATCGGCTCCGGCAACCGCGGCACGACACTTCTGAAAGAAGCGATCAAGCTCGAACACAACGCGGTGGCGGTCTGCGACATCGCCGAGTTTCGGCTCGATCGCATTTCTAAAATCATCGTCGACGCGAAACAGGAAAAGCCGACGCGATACAGCGATCACCGGAAATTGCTCGAGCACAAAGACCTCGATGCGGTGATTATCGCGACGCCGGACCACCACCACCGCGACGTTCTGATCGCCGCGATGCAAGCCGACAAAGATGCGTACATCGAAAAACCGCTGACGAAGTCGATCGACGAAGGCCGCGAAATGATCGAGGCGGTGCGGACGGCGAAGAAGATCGTGCAAGTCGGGAACCAGCGCCACAGCGGTCCGCACTGGCGACAGTGCCGCGACGCGATTCAGTCGAACGATTTCGGCGAACTCGTTTGGGCGAAGGTCTGGGATTGCCGCAACTGGATCAAACGCGATCCGTTCGCCCCGCCGAAAGAGTTCGACAAGGCGATGCAAAAACAGATCGACTGGGACGCCTTTCTGGGCAAGGCCCCGAAGCGCGAGTTCAACGCCGCACGCTATTGGTCGTGGCGTTGGTACTGGGATTACGCGGGCGGTCTGATGACCGACATCGGTGCCCACCAACTCGACATCGTGCAGTGGCTGAGCGGGATGGATTCGCCGAAGAGCGTGGTCGCGAACGGCGGCACGTACCACTTCAAACACTGGGAAACGCCCGACGTCATCCACGGCGTCTGGGACTACGGCAAGTTCGCTGCCACCTTCGCGGTGCAGTTCGTCAACGGTGCGGATGGCGTCGGTTGCGGATTCTACGGCACCAAGATGACGCTCATCGCCGACGCGGAAAAAGAAGTAAAGTTGTACAACACGAACGACAAGATCACGCCGGACATGAAGCCGATCGACACGTGGAAGATCGAGAACGAAACGGCGTCACACGTCAAGAACTGGCTCGAGTGTTGCAAGAGCCGCAAGGAACCGAACAGCCCAATCGAACTGGGCCACAAGGTCATTACGGCGGCACACCTCGCGAATCTGTCGTACCGCACCGGCAAAAAGGTTCACTGGGACGCCGAACGCGAGCAAGTCATCGGCGTGTAATTCTGCGAACTCTACCTACGTGAAACGGTGTTCCGATGATGATATTCGACAAGGCTCCGTTTCCGTCGTGCCACGCTTCGACGATCGTCGAAACCGCGCCGGGTAAGCTCATGGCGGCGTGGTTCGGCGGCAAGGAAGAGAAGGCGAAAGACGTTCAGATTTGGGCGTCGCACTTCGACGGCGCGAAGTGGTCCGCACTCGAAGTCCTCGGCACCGAGCCGGGGCAACCGTGCTGGAACCCGGTACTCTTTCGCACCGCGAAAAACGAACTCAGCCTCTGGTACAAGTTCGGCCCCGACCCGATGACGTGGTCCGGCGCACTGCGCACCTCGAACGACGATGGCGTTACGTGGTCGAAGCCAACGCTACTCCCCGCGGGGTTCTACGGCCCCGTTCGAGCGAAACCGATCGTCATCAACGATGGCACGCTGCTCGCAGGCACCTCGGTGGAAACGTATCATATATGGACGCCGTACGTCGATCGTTCGACCGATGGCGGCAAGACGTGGCTACGCTCGAATTCGTTTGCGGTCAAGGGGAAACCGAACGGCGGCCAGATTCAGCCGACGCTGTTTCAAACGAAAGACGGCAAGGTCGTTGCTCTGATGCGTTCGCAAAATCCGCTGCGTATCTGCCGTGCGGAATCGACCGACAACGGCAAGACATTCACCGCCGCGGTGGCTACGGATTTGCACAACCCGAGTAGCGGAATCGACGTGGTGAAAACCCGCGAAGGCGACTTGTTCCTGATCTACAACCCCGCACCGATTGGCCGCGTGCCGATCAGCTTGGCGCGATCCACCGACGACGGCATCACCTGGGCAAAGGTCGCCGACCTCGAAACCGAACTCGGCGAATATTCGTACCCGGCGATCATCCAATCGAGCGATGGGAAATTGCAAATCACCTACACCTGGCGACGCCGGCACATCAAACACGAAACCGTCGATCCGGCGAAGTATCGAAACTGACATGGCTATGTCATAGGACATGCGAGTTGAAGGAGGTGTTAGAAAATCATCTATTCTGTCGAATTCTTCTTTTTGTAGGTGCGGTGTTTACGTTTGAATTCGAGACTGTCAGCTCCGAAGTTCAAGAGCAGGCCGATTTCGATGCCCGTCGCTGTGAGGTAGTTTACGAGTTGGACTTCGTGAATCGCGGCGATCGCCTGTACGGCTTTGTTTTCGATAATGACACAACCTTCGATGAGCATATCGGCTTCAAAATGTCCAACGAAAATCGCATCGTACAAGACCGATATTTTCCGTCCGAGTTCCACCTTCAGGCCCGATTTTACCAGTTCGTGGGCTAATGCATTTTGATAAACAGACTCGAGAAAACCTGCACCTAAAGACCTAAAGCAGAGTGGACTTTCATCGCACAACCGATGATCTTGCCCGTCAGCTCTTGGTTTTCCATTACAAGCACCAGAGAATCGCAATATCGGTTAGATAGGAGGAACCGCTGTCATCATCTTATGACAGGATAGACAAGATTTCTATAATCCTAGCAATCCTGTCTCCTGTCTTCATTTGGTCGAGCTTTGTTTAAACAGGATGAACGGGATTTCAGGATCCAAATTAAATTCATCCTGCTTATCCTGCAAATCCTGTCTACATAGAATTGAACTTCGTCAATGGGTCGACGAGTGCTTCGATGGCGAGTACGAGTTGTACGCTGCGGTCGACTTGGCGATCGGCTTCCATGCACTTTTCGATTCGCTCGAGAATTGCCTCGGTGCCTAATCGCGATGCGTACTTCTGACACTTTTCGTGCATGTCTTCGTCGATGCCGTCGGCGGGCAGGCCTTCGCTTAGCCGTAGGATTTGCGATAAAATCTCTGCGCACAATTTAATACTCAACGACGCGCGTTGCCGTTGTTTTGCCGACTCTTTTCCGGCGGCTTCGAGGAGTGCGATCCACTGCGTCGCGAGTTCGTGGCCGTTCGGCTTTGGCGACGTGAGCATCGCAATCAGCGAATTGCGAAACTGCCAAAGGGCATCATCGTTCATCGCGAGTGCCTGACCGACGCTGCCTTGCGCGAGGCGGATGAGCCGTGCGACGGTCTTCGCATCGATGATATCGCGGTCTGCGAGGATACTGCGGATGGTGTCGTTCGAGAGCGGTCGAAACCGCACGATCTGGCAGCGCGAGCGGATCGTCGAAAGCTGCATTTCATCCGATGTGGCGAGCAGAATAATCAACGAACCGCTCGGCGGTTCTTCGAGCGTTTTCAAAAATGCGTTCGCCGATTCTTCATTGAAATCGTCGGCATCTTCGACGATGGCGATTTTCCGCACGCCGCGACTCGGCTTCAGCCCGAACGACACGCAAAGCTCGCGAATGACATCGATCGGCAGTTCCATTTTGTCGTCGGGCTTGCGGGCCGTCAGGCAGTCGGGGTGCGTGTCGGCATCGACGAGCAGACAGGCGGCGCAGCGGTCGCACGCGGTCAGCGGACTCGGCGAGGCTTCGCAAAGCATCGCCTTCGCGAGTTCGGTCGCGAAGAATTTTTTGCCGACACCCGTGGGACCGACGAACAAATAGGCGTGCCCCAAACGACCGCGTTCGTACGCCGTCACGAATCGGTCGCGGATGGCGTCATGCCCTTTGATTCGTTGCCACGCCATCGCAATCACTCCTCGATTTTGTGGCCATTTAACCGCAAAAATGGCACGACGACTTCGAGAACATTGCGATGCACGACATCCACCATGGGTGCGGCATCGATCACAGCGATGCGACGAGCGGGGTTTGCCGCTTCGTGCAAGAAGCCATCGCGAACCTTCGCATCGTAGGCATCACCGCGGCTTTCCATGCGGTCCGAAGCTCGGCCCCGACGCGCGCGTGCCGCTTCGAGTGGGAGATCGAAAAGCAACGTGAGATCGGGCAAGATTCCACCTGTCGCGAACTCGCCGATGGTCCAAAGGTCGTCGGAATTCAACCCGCCCGCGTGCGCCTGATACACGACATTCGCCAGCAGGTATCGGTCTGACACCACGATGTCACCACGGGCGAGCGCGGGGCGTATGATTTCGTCGACGAGTTCGGCACGGCTCGCCATGAACAACAGCGCTTCGGTCTTTGCCGAAAGGCGTGTGCTGCGGGCGTGGAGTAAGATCTCGCGGAGTTTTGCGCCGATGTCGGTGCCGCCTGGATCGACGCACGCCGTCACGGCGTGGCCGCGATTGCGTAGCCATTCGACGAGCATTTTGCACTGCGTGGACTTGCCCGTGCCATCGATACCGTCGAAAGAAAGAAAGCTCGAAGTGGTCACGATTGCGACTCCGGCTGGAGTTCGATAAACCCGAGCGGCGAACCGCTTTCGACATCGTCGCCGGGGAAGGCGAGGCACTCGCGTAGCGTGCCATCGACGGGGGCAGCGACATCGACGCTCGCACCGGGAATCACGACTTCCGCAACGCGGTCGCCACGGCTGACGGGTTCGCCCGGCTGCACGTACCACAGGCTGAAACGGGCACGTGGCGTGCCGAGATCTTCCAATACGATCGGCACGAGGTTCACGACTTCGGCACCATTTCATCGGCGTGATAGCTCGACCGCACGAACGGCCCCGCCACCACCTGTTTGAAGCCGAGCCAACGTGCCCGCACTGCGATTTCGTCGAACTCTTGCGGTGGTAAATAGCGTGCCACGGGGATGTGTTTCAGCGTCGGTGCGAGGTACTGACCGAGCGTCAGAACGTCGCATTTTACGGCGCGCAGATCGGCGAGGACATCGAACAATTCTTCGATCGTTTCGCCGATGCCCAACATCAGTCCCGCCTTCGTGACCATGTTCGGCTCGCGGTTTTTCACCTGCAAAAGTAGATCTAAACTGCGTCGGTAGTCCGCACGGCCACGCACCCGCCGGTAGAGCCGTGGAACCGTTTCGAGGTTGTGGTTGTAGACGTCGGGCTTCGATTCGATCACCCGATCGATCGCGGCGACGTTGCCCATGAAGTCCGGCGTCAGTACCTCAACGGCGGAACCGGTTCGCTCGCGTACGGCAGTCACGCACTGATAGAAATGCTCGGCCCCGCCATCGGGCAAATCGTCGCGCGTGACTGACGTAATCACGACGTGTTTCAGGCCCAATCGCTCGGCGGCTTCGGCCACGCGGGCTGGTTCGTCGGCTTCGAGTTCGACTGTCTCACCGCGTGGCACCGAGCAGAATCCGCACGGCCGCGTGCAGACGTTGCCGAGAACCATGAACGTCGCCGTGCGCCGGGAGTAACACTCCGGGCGGTTCGGGCAGCGCGCGTTTTCGCACACCGTTTCGAGCTTCAAATCGCGGAGCAGATTGTGCGTGAAGAAGTTCTCGTTACCCGATGGCAACTTGCGTTTCAGCCAGTCCGGCAACCGCCGCGACGACGAAACGGGTGCGGGTTCAGATACGGCAACGACGGGCAAAGTTTGCATGGTTTCTCGGTTGTGGCCTCAGTGCCGGGTAGTCGTAGATAATTGTATGTCGTTCGTAACTGAAGTGTCGTGCGAGGATTTCGATGGCTACTTCTCGCACGCTGTCGATGTGAACGCGATTCGGACTTTCGCGAAATAACGATGTCATCGGCATCGGGTCGCCATCGCAGTCGATGCCGCGATACAGTTCCAAATCCGGTCGCACGTTCAACACCGCACCGAAGCTACTCACGCCACTGCGGATCGCGGCACCGATCTGCGCGACGCGCCGCGAACCGATCGCAACGGTGGTCGCATCGGCCCGCACGGGGATCGGCCGCACCGTCGCGCGTGCGATTTCCGCAACAGCCGATGTTAGCGTTCGCACGTATTCGCCTGCGGTTAAGCCCATTTCGGCAATCGGCAGGTACGGATAAATGCACAGTTGGCCCGGCAGATGCAAGATGCAACCGCCGCCACGCGACACCCACCGCACCGGCCATTCGCGCGCCGTCAGTTCTTCGGGCGTCAGCCGAACATCCGCACGGCTGCCATCGCGGCCGATGCTGATACCCGGCGAGTGATCGCAAATGACGATTGCCGCCTCGGTCGGATCGCCGCTGATGTCGTAAACGAGGCGTCGTTGAAAAGTCAGAAATTCATCGAACGGAATCGTCCCGAGCGCGTACGCGCGCAACGGCGAACGCGGTGGTCGTTCATTCGCAAATTCGAGCGTCCGCCCCATCGTTCGTATCCTGTTGTCGTGCGTTTCGATACTCTTTCACTGTTTTAGCATTCGAGCCGGTTCGTACCCAGCCGAACTTTCCGAAGGGATCGCCGCGATGGTCTGGCGTCGTTACATCGCGCACCCGTTGTTGCTCGCACTCATGGCAACGGTCGTCAATCTCGGCAAGCCCGTTCTCGTCGACGACACCGCCTATCTCGCGTTCGCCCGGCACATCGCAACGCAGCCGTTGCACCCATACGATTTTGAACTGCTTTGGAACGAGCAACCGCAACCGGCGATGACGATCCTCGCGCCGCCGGTGGTGCCGTACTGGCTCGCGGCTGGAATCGCGATCTTTGGCGAATCGATACCGCTCCTGAAACTCTGGCTGTTTCCGTTCGCGGCCATCGCCGCATTTGCCGCACGCTCGTTGTTGCGACGGTTCGCACCGGCACACGAAACACTCGGATTGCTGATACTGACCCTCGGCCCCTCGGCGTTGCCGTTTTGGAACCTGATGCTCGACATGCCTGCGCTGGCACTCGAACTCGCATCGCTTTCGCTGTTTCTGCAAGGCGCAAATCGCCCGCGACGCATCCCGATTCTCTTGCTGTCGGGTCTTTGCATGGCACTTGCGATCGAGACGAAATATTCGGTGCTCGCGTTGCCGGTGATACTCTTGTTTTGGGGCGTCGCACACAAACAGTATCGCGCCACGGCGATCGTCCTGACGACGGGTTTGTTGCTGTTTGTTGCGATGGAGACGTGTATTTTTGCTACTTCTGGCGAATCGCACTTCCTGCATCACGCCTGGAAACGCAGAACGAATCTGAACTCGCAAACCACGCCGGTGGCACTCGTGTTGCCGTTGTTCGGACACCTTGGCGGGGCGGTTGGCTGGATCGGTTTTGCCATCTGGGCGAACCATCGCGGTTATCGCATCGCGGTGGGAATGCTCGCGATTTCCGTACTGGCCATGCTTGCACTCCCGATCGATTGGGTCGCGATCATTGCTCCGCGCGATGCGGCATCGGACCCGCTGACGATTGCGAACGTGCTGTTTGTCGTCCTCGGTGTCAGTGCGATGTCAGCGATGCTGTATCCACGCGGATCGTACTTGCTAGTTGGGTGGTTAGTCCTGGAAATCCTGGCATATTTCGTACTGTCGCCGTTCCCGGCGGGACGGCGCGTTCTCGGTGTCGCGTTCGTGATGATCCTGATTGCGCTGCAAAAACTGCCATTGATATTGTCGCAACGTGCGCGATGGACAATCGGGATCGCGCTCGTTTGGGGACTGTCGTTCACGGCGATCGACACCCACGATGCGTGGGTCGAACGCGATGCGGCCCAAGGTGTCGTGGCCTTCGCGAATGCCGAACATTTAGGTGGCACCGGCTACTTCGATGGACGTTGGGGTTACCAATATTATTGTGGATGTGCGGGACTGAAGCCGTACATTCCGGGCCGAACGAACTTGCACGATGGCGACTGGATTGCGGTCGCCGAACCGATCGACGGCGTCCGCGTTCGCGGCATCGAATCGCGCGAAATATTCGACCGCAAAGGTTACCGTTGCCTCACCGTAATTGTCTGGGACGATGCCCAACCATTCCAGACGATCCCGACGCTTTACGGTGGCAAAATCCCGCTCGCACTCCGCACGAAACCGCGACTGCGAATCGCGATTTATGTGAAATGCGTCGAACATTAACGCGTCGAATTTTAACCGCAGAGGGCGCAAAGAACGCTGAGATTGAAAGGAAAATGCCAGTCGAGCCGCTTCCCAAATCGCGAAAGACAACTCTGCGTTCTCTGCGAACTCTGCGGTTAGATTCTTCTTCTTTGTTCTAATTCACTCGTTTCGTGACGTTGGAAATCTTCGCTGCGAGTTTCGCGATGGCCTCTGCGGAGGGCGTGCGTTTGTACCGATACACTTCGTCGCCGAACGTGGCCTCGACGTCTTCATCGGCTCGCATCGCTTCGGACACGACGAGCAAAAACTGCCCAGGACGCTGGCTTTTCAGTCTTTTGTAGTGGCTATCCAAATCGAGCTTTCGCCAGAACCCGAACATCTCGACGTAAACTTCCTTGCCCGTCGGTGTGTGCGTCAGCGTGAAATCGGGCACCCAGACGCCGCCTTCGAGTGCGATCAGGCTCGGGTTATCGTCGATGGTCCAGTCGCTGACGGTCGCGCGGAAACTCTCGAGGAAAAGCGTGAACTCTTTCGGCGTGTAAACGCCGAAATCCTGGTAGTGCGTTCGCAAACCGTCGTTCGCGCTCAGCTCGAAACTCTTCTCTTTTTTCTCGACGCCCCAACGCACATCGGCGGTCAATTGGAACGCCTTGCAGTGCAACAGCGACGGCAGAAACATCGCCAATTGCAACCCGTATTTCTGCGTCGAAGAGAACAGCGAGAGCGGGCCGTCGAGCGAGATCGTGTAGCTGTTCCCCGGCGTCTCGCGGATCGCGGCGATCAGCTTGCGGAACTTGACCGCACGGAACAGTTGGCGAAACCGCGCGGGCGATTCGCCCCAGACACGCACCTCCATTTTCACGCAGCGCAACAGCACCGATTGCGCGAGTGCCACGTTGTAGCGTTCGAGCAATTGCTCCGCTGTCAGGTCTTCGAATTTGAGTACGCGCTGCTCGCCCTTGAGGTCCGCGAACAGTGAGCGGTCGATGTCTTCGGGGGCTTGATTGAGTTCCTCGCCGACTTGTTTCAGAACGGCCACGCGGTCGAATGCAACCGAGGCTTTCGCCGCCAATTGGCGGTGGATGGTCGCGATGCGGAACACCGATTCGCGAATTTGTTCCGGCGGCAGGTCGGCCACCACTTCGTATTCGCAACGATCTTCGAGGAGCTTCGCCAGCCCCTGATGGATCAGTTGCCCCGCCCCTTCGTCGATCGCGTTCGCAAGTTCTTCTTCGATTTCGCCGCGCGTATGACCGGGACTGTCGCGATAAATGAACAGCAATTGCTCCGCCACGCCGAGCCAATTCGGGTCGGCGGCATTGATGTACATCGGTACGAGTTTGTTGCGTGCGT
The DNA here is from genome assembly GCA_043757025.1 of Limnoglobus sp. Lineage (GTDB taxonomy): Bacteria > Planctomycetota > Planctomycetia > Gemmatales > Gemmataceae > Limnoglobus. The sequence continues at coordinate 18,988 of JAYVQG010000087.1, read as the reverse complement.
GCTTGACGCGGACGAGTTTACCGGTGAGCATTATTGAAAAGCTCCGTGCTGTCGGCGTCGGTCGCTCGTGAACTCCTCGGCGGTGCCGCGTGCGACGAGTTCGTACAACACGGCTTGTTTACCAGCATATTTGCGCAAAATCCGCCCGAGCCGTTGCACGTTCTCGCGCGTGCTGCCGCTGCCCGAAAGCACGATGCCGACGCTCGCGGCGGGTACGTCGACGCCCTCGTTGAGCACCTGGCTGGTGACGACGACCGAGTATTCTCCCGAGTGGAATCGTTCGAGAATTTGCTTGCGTTCTTTGATCTTCGTCTGGTGCGTAATCGGCGGGATAAAGTATCGCCGCGCGATGTCGTACACCGTGGCGTTGTCGGCGGTGAAGATGATCGTGCGCTCCCCGGCGTGCCGCGTTAGCAAGGTTTGCAGCATCTCGAACTTGCCCGATGCCGCCCGTTCGATCCGCTTCTGTTCGCGGTACGCACGCAGTGCTTTGATGCCATCGGGCGTGCGGCTCGCTTCGAAAATAAATCGCTGCCAGCCATTCGGGCCACTCAGGCTGATGCCACTATCGGAGATGAATCGGCGATACTCTTCGCGGCAACTTTGGTACGTCTGCATCTCCTCTTTGGTGAGGTCGATGAAGACTTTCCGCGCATCGTACGACGCCAGATACTGACCGGACATTTCGGTAATTTCGCGACGATAAACGATCGGCCCAATCAGTTCGGGTAACAGCGAATCGCCACCATCGGCACGCTCGGGTGTCGCGGTCAAACCGAGGCGAAACGGCGCGAGGCTGCCGATCGCGGCCTCGGCATATGTGGGGCCGGGCAAGTGGTGGCATTCGTCGAATATGAGCAAGCCGAACTTGTTACCCCAACGGTCGACGTAGCGATGCGCGGAGTCGTACGTCGTCACCGTGATCGGTTTGAAGTCGTAGTAGCTGCCGCCGACCAGGCCGACTTCGATGCCGAAGAAATCCGAGAGTTGGTTCCACCATTGATTCATCAAGTCGATCGTCGGCGTGACGACGAGCGTGGGCCGTAATGCCTTCGCGATACAGAGGAGCGCGACGAAGGTTTTCCCCGTGCCCGTCGGTAAAATCACGCAGCCGCGTCGGCCGGTCTTCCACCAAACTTCGGTCGCTTCGGTCTGGTGCGGGAACGGCTCGCGCTCGACGCGAAACGTCCAGTCGGTGTTTTCCTTCGGCCAGCCGCGGGCATCGTCTTGGTAAAGTGTTTTGTCGGCGATGAGCCGTTCGACGATGGGTCGATAGTAGCGGCCTTGCGCGCGAAACGCGCTCGTTCGCGGATCGAACAACACGCCGGGCAAGCTGTTGAAGTCGTATCCTGCTGCGCCACCCGATAGCAGGATGGTCGCACGGTCGAACGTCAAAATTACGGGCGTGTCGAGCATGAAAGGATTATCCGCGTTCGCAGTATAGCGGCCAGGCCGAACGCGGGGCAGTCGTTTACAATCGCGTGCTGTAACGGCGGGTCGACTTGCCGAACACCGGCTTCTTCGCTTCGGCGGGTGGCTCTTCGGGGAGGTATTGCGAGGTCGATTGGCCGGTCGTGCCGGTCTCGGGGTTCAGCACCGTTGTCGGTCGCACGTCGAAGCGCTTTCGCGGTGCGTACGACTCGAAACCCTCGATGCGATCTTCCTCGATGAGGCGATTGATCGTCATCTCGATTTCGGTGAGTTGCCCGCCCTGTTCGGGTGTGGCGAACGAGATTGCTATCCCATCGCGGCCGATACGGCCCGTGCGGCCCACGCGGTGAACGTAGTTTTCGAGGTCCATCGGCAGGTCGTAATTGACGACGTGCGAGATACCGACAACGTCGATACCGCGGCTCATCACATCGGTGGCAATGAGGTACGCGATCTTGCCCGCACGGAATGCGGCAGTGATTTTCTCGCGTTGATTTTGCGGTAAGTCGCCATGGATGACGGCCACACCGGCAACGACGTGTTTCAGTTGCTTGTAGAGTCGATCCGCCCAACGTTTCCGCTCGACAAAGATCAGGCACTGACGCGGCTTTTCGCGTGCGATCACCTTTTTCAGAAGCTCGAACTTGCGTTCGTCGTCGACGGTAATGTACATCTGGCGAATCTTGTCGACCGTCAGCACCGATGGCGACATGTGCAGGTGAATCGGGTTTTTCATGTACCGATGGACGAGCTTCTTGATCGAATCGGGTACCGTCGCGGACATCAACAGCGTCTGGCGTTCGTCCGGGCATCGCTTCAAAATGCGTTCGATGTCGGGGCGGAAGCCGATGTCCAACATGCGGTCGGCTTCGTCGAGAACCGCGTAGCGAATGTGCTCCAGCGACATCGAGCCACGGCGTAGGTGATCGATCATTCGCCCCGGCGTGCCGACGACGAGATCGCAACCGCGCGCGAGGCCTTCGAGTTGCTTACCCATGCCCGCACCGCCGTACACGGCCACCGTGCGGAACCGCGAACCGGGCGCGAGCTTGATCGCCTCGTTCGCCACTTGGAGTGCGAGTTCGCGGGTGGGGCACATCACGAGGCCGATCGGACCTTTGAACGTGTGCGGCCGCCAACGATTCATAAATGGGATTAGAAACGCAGCCGTCTTGCCGGTGCCGGTCTGGGCTTGGCCGATGACATCGGTGCCCTTCATCGCTTGCGGAATCACGGCCGCTTGAACGGGTGTCGCGTAAACGTAACCCGCGTGGTGAATGGCATCGATCAGCGGGCGGATCAGTTTCATGTCCGCATAAGCGACTTTGACTTCCGCAATCGGTAGCGGCGGTGCCAAAAGTTTATCGGCAGGTGGCTGTTCGAACGAGTCCGACAGGGTCGCGTCGGCAGGTGGATTTTCTTCGCCGAAATACGTATCGGAGTTGTCGGGGTTGGAAACGTCAGGCTCCATCGTGCAGTTGAACCAAAGAGGACTTGACCGAAGTCATTGACTATAACAACAGTCATAATACGGCCTGTTAGGTTACCGTCTAGATGAAATCGACGTTCGCGCCCCAACAGATTCCGGTTTCGTTCCGTTAAATGCCGATAGAGCGATTCCGCGAACGCGAATCCAACGAGTGTAAAATGGCAGACGCAAAACCGACGACGACCGACACCGCACCACCCACGGAAGCGGGCTTGAGCTATCCCTGCGGAGCCGACGCCCCCGCCTACCGCCTCGCCTTTCAGGTCTGGATGGTCGTATTCCTGCTAATTTTATGCATCAGCCTCGCGGTTTTCTTGCGACAACAACTGATGAAGATGGGGATTTGATCGAGTAAGATACAGTACTAGGAGGATTACCAATGCCGATTCACGATTGGACTCGCCTCGAAACCGGTGACTTTCACCACTTTCATCAAGCATGGATTACTTACATCGCAAATGCGCTGAATGAAGGCTTACCGCCGGAATTCATGGCAATGGCCGAACAAGTTACGGGACGGCCGATCCCAGATGTGGTCGCATTACAGACGCGGAGAACAAACGGCAGGTCTGATGGTGGAGTCGCGCTAGCGCCCGGTCCCGCGCCGTCTGCGCGGTTAGTTCAGAAGTTCGATCAAATCGATTACGCGAAGAGGAAAGACCGCGTCATGATTCGCCACGGACGTGGCCGCGTGGTCGCGATCATCGAGTTAGTGTCGCCGGGTAACAAGGATAGTCGGCAAGCGATCCGATCGTTCGTCGAGAAAGCTGCCGACATTTTGACCCAAGGTATTCATCTCGTCATCGTCGATCTGTTCCCACCGACGCCACGCGACCCCCAAGGCATCCACAAAGCGATATGGGACGAGTTCGGCGACATGCCATTCGACTTCCTGCCCGACAAGCCACTCACGGTCGCGTCGTACATCGGCGGCGACTCGCCGACCGCCTATGTCGAGTCCATCGGAGTCGGCGACCCGTTGCCCTCCATCCCGTTATTCCTCACAGAATACGATCACGTCCCATGCCCGTTGGAGGCCACGTACATGCAAGCCTGGGCGGTGTTCCCCGCAATGCTCCGCGAATTGATGGAAACAAGTCAAGGCTTCACCAGTCCCGCTTTCAATTGATTTGCCAACTCGCGGATTTGGCGGTGGCACTCCTTGCGGGCTTCGGAGAAACCGTTGGCGGTGGTGTTCGGTTGCTTCAGATAATCGAGCACCACGGACTCGGCGGCCATGAGTTTGGGGCAGGCGTTGGCGAGCGGTTCGGCGAGTTCGTGGGGGATGATTGCGATGCCGTTGCGGTCGCCGTGGAGCAGGTCGCCGGGATTGATCCAGACGCCGCCGACGCGCACGGCCACGTTCAGATCGGCGATCTGGCAGTAACCGTGCGAGCAGATTGTGCCGTTCGTGAAACAGGGAAATTCTAACGCCTCGACCTGGTCCAGATCGCGCCCCGCGCCGCTGGTGATCAGCCCCACCGCACCGAACGCCTGGTACGTCGTACACATGACTTCGCCGAACGTGGCGGCCACGGCGGGGTCGTCGAGATCCTGGAAGACGATGACTTTCGGCCCGCTGAGTTCGCTCAAACTTCGCACCTGCTTTTCGAGGCCCGCGTAGACATCGCCGCCGCGTGGCGGAGCGCCGGCACGGAATGTCGCGGTGATGGCGTAGCCGACCATCGGCGGCATCTTCGGGAATGCGGCCACGATGCGCGAATCCATGTAACCGGACGTACGCGGAATCGCGTCGAAAAGCTCCAGCACATTGCAAATCGTCGGCGTGTCGTACTTCCGCAAGTTCGCCAACACGTCGGGCGAATGGGGCTGCCAGTTCATCGGTGGTCCTCGATCGGTATGCGCGAAAAATAGTCGGGTGCATCGGCGATGAACGATACCTGTTCGTTGCCAATCGGGTGCCGAAACGCGATGCGGTGAGCGTGCAAATACAGCCTGCCTACCGACGTGCAGATTGGCCAGCCGAGCGCTTGCAATTGAGAATCGGTTGCCAGTTTCAGCAGCGATGTCCCATCGGGAAATCGCTGCAAAACCTCGAACTCCGTGCTGTCTTCCGGATGCCCGATGACTCTCACGAGGTACTCGACTTCGTCGAGTATGAACTGCTTCGCGAAGGTCGATGTTCTCGTGAAGACGACCAGGCCCGTTGCGTTCGTGTCGAGATGATGCGCGGGCCGGGGCTTCTGCAGCGCGTACGCGGTGCGCACGATTTCTTGCAACGTGTTTCGACGAAAATGCCCGCTCGGCGACACCGGCAGTGGCGCGGGCTTATCGAAAACGAGGACCGCGTCGTCTTCGTACACGATGCGAATGGCGGCATTCACATCGGGTTCGAGCGGCAACGGGCGACGCTGATAATAGCGTTCGCCTGGGTGGACAATTCGCGTGGCCGTCACCGGTTGAAACGCGGCATCGAGGATCAGGCCTCGCTCGCATTCGGCCTGCCACGCTTCCCGCGATGTTTGCCGTAACAGCGTACAAAGTAGATCGAGCACGGTGTGATTTGCCAACCTGGCGGGCACGTTGAGTGGCCGGTGATTGTCGCACGGAATGCTTCCGGGCAAGGGATGTGTCGCCGTGCGAATCGCCGCCTGATGTGCCGAAAGCTCCTCTTCGCGTCGTTGCTCGCTCGTGCGAAAACAGTACGGGCACGATACGCCTTCGACGAATCGCGGATCGTGGCTCTCGGCTTCTTCGAGTGGCATCAGGCAGGCGAAACATTGCAACTTCGTCGACGGTTCGAGGTTCGGTTCGAGGCCGACACGCTTGTCGAACACGAAGCAATCGCCGGTGTAGTGCGCATCGCCGCACTCCTCGAAATACTTCAGGATGCCACCATCGAGTTGGTAGACCTGCTCGAAGCCCTCACGCTGCATGAACGGCCCCGCCTTCTCGCAGCGGATGCCGCCAGTGCAGAACATGACAATCGGCTGACGCTTGAGTTCGTCGGGTAGCTTCTGCACCGCAGCGGGGAATTCGCGAAAGTGTTCGATGCCGATCGCGCGGGCGTTTTCAAAGCTGCCGAGCTTTACCTCGAATTCGTTGCGCGTGTCGAGCAACGTGATCGGGCGGCCTTCATCGAGCCACGCTTTGAGTTCGCGCGGCGACAGTTTCGGCGTCGGGTTGTTCGCGGGGTCGATCCCTTCGATGCCGAACGCGATGATTTCTTTCTTGATTTTGACGAGCATTCGCGTGAACGGTTGCTCGTCGCTCAGGCTGAATTTCGGCGACAGACGTTCGAGGCCCGGCACCGCACGCAATACCGCAAGTAGTGCATCGATCGCTTCGACAGAACCCGCGACGAAGAGGTTTACGCCTTCGTGGCTAAGGAGAATCGTACCTTTCAGGTGCGTATCTTGGCACAGCGCGAACAAGCGTTCGCGGAGCGGTTGCAGTCCCGTTAGCGCTGCAAACTGGTAAACTGAGATGTTCGTGACCGATGCCATTGGCGACCGCAGGAGTTCGGAAAGCGATCATCTTATTACCATCGCCCCTGCATTCCGAATTGTAAGCCGTGGACGAGGAAATCGGCACGCACGAACGGCACGCTCGGACGATCCACATTCGTCGGCACCAGTTGCGGGGCGTTGGGCACGAATCGCAGATCGACCGTGCGGTCGATCTGGTCGCCGGGGCGGGCGACGTTCGTCCAGACGACGACGTTGTAGCCGACGTACGCTTTGAGTCGGTTCGTGATGTTCCAACCGATATTCGCATTGCCTTCGGGAACCACGCTGATTCGCTCGTTCACGAACCGCCCGAGGTTAGGCCCCGCTGCCAGCAACCCGCCGTTGAACGTCTCGCGCGCCAGCCCCGGTTGTACCCGATGCTGCACCCCCGTAATTTCGATTTCTTCGCGCGTCGCACCGACCGCTACCGTCCCGCGGGCATCGACCGACATCGCACCGAAATCGCGACTCCCGCGAAGCCCGACTTGCCCGCCGTGAAACTGATTTCGTACGGCAAACCGATCCTGAATTTCCACGTTCGTACCGATGGGAACCGGTGCATTTCGCTCGGCTGTCAGGAATTCCGTAATCGTTAGCCGTTCGGACAAGTTCCAGTGTCGATACCCGGCGATGGCTTCCCAACGCGAATCGGCGACCGACGGCAAACGGCTCCGCAAATTGAACTCCGCGCCCCACAAATCGCTCGTTTGCGCGACGGTCAGGTTGCCGTGCGACAAGCCGGGGAACGCCACCAACTCGGCGAATTCGCCGCCGATGTTCGGTACGTAGATCGGACGAGCGATCGTTGGAAACTGCTGACTATCGAAGCGCACGCGATCCGTCGTTTTGCTGAAAGTTGTGTAACTCGCCTCGACGCCGAATTGCTCTTCGCTCGAAAACCAGGTGCCGCCACGCAGTCGCAGGCCGTTCCGTTGCGAGTCTCCGAAGCGACCGGGACCGAGTAACTTCGTCGTGCCGGGCTGCCCGAGGAAGCCGAATTGCGGTTTGTTCGCCGTCGTCGCAAGCAGTGGAATTCGCGATGGATCCTGCCACATCAACAAATACTGGGCATCGAAAAACCAGAGCGATTGTCGGCTAGAAAGTATTGGCGGTTCGGGTTCTTGGGCGAAGATCGTTGCATTCGCGATCGACGTGAATGGCACGGTCGCCGCAACAGTTTGCACTGCGGGAATCGTCGCGAATGATTGCGGTTCAAACGAAGGGACATGCCGTGCGTCAGGTGAAATATCCGCAGCCAAACGCACGCGAAACAGCGGCTCGTCTCGTTCGACTCGAGTGGGGAGAATTGGATCGCTCGTTGCAATTTCGAGAACGGCCGGTTCCGGAATCGCGACGGATCGCCATGCGACATCATCCGCAACCACGGGGTTTGCGACGCACCCAATCAGTATCGCCAGCGCAAGAACCGCCCGGTCCATCCGTTGCCTCCCCGTTGGCCACTTGAGACGATTTCACATCGTCTTGTAATAACATCGGACGATTGGCAGCGCAAACCGCAAACATTCCGGAACCGGAACGTTCGTTTTGGTGAGATCGTCTTGCCCAATGTGATGTTGCATGGCCGCGACGGTCTTCTACGCCGCTTTTCGCAATTGTTGCGGGACGAAGCTGGCGCAAGTGTCGATGACGCGGCGCTGTTGCGCTTCGGTGATTTCTGCGAACATCGGGAACGCCAGCACGGAACGTGACGCAGTTTCGCTGATCGGGTAATCGCCAACTTTGTAGCCCAAATGTGCGATGCACTCTTGCAGGTGCAATGGCAGTGGGTAATAAATTTCGCAGCCGATGTCGCTATCTTTGAGGTGTTTCACGAGTGCGTCGCGATGGCCACCAGATGCGCGGACGACGTACTGATTGAACGTGTGCGTGCATTCGGGACGGGAAACGGGGCGACGCAAGAAGCCGCTCAGACCCGAATCTTCGATTAGCCGATCGTATCGCGCCGCCGCCTGACGCCGACCTTCGAGCCAGCCATCGACGTGCGGCAGTTTCACCCGCAACATCGCCGCCTGCAAAGTGTCGATTCGCGCGTTCCAACCCATCATTTTGTGGTAATACTTCACCTCGCTGCCGTGGTTCCGCAGTGCGAGCAGTTTCTTGTAAATGTCCGCGCTTTCGGTGGTGACCATACCGGCATCGCCCAGCGTGCCGAGGTTCTTGCTCGGGTAGAAACTGAAGCAGTTGACGACGCCGAGCGTGCCGCAACGCACCCCGCGATACTCGGCACCGAACGACTGCGCCGCATCTTCGATGACGTGCAAATCGTGCGTTTTTGCCAGACGATCGATCGCGTCCATGTCGGCACATTGGCCGAACAAGTGAACCGGCATGATCGCCTTGGTTCGCGGCGTGATCCGCTTCGCTATCTCCGCCGGGTCGATGTTGTACGTCTCTGGGTCGATGTCCGCAAACACCGGCGTGGCCCCCGTACGGCAGACCGACCCCATCGTGGCGAAGAACGTGAACGTCGGCAGAATCACTTCGTCGCCTGGCCCGATGTCGAGCGCGTGAAGTGCCAGCAGCAAGGCATCGGTACCCGATGCACAACCGACCGCGTATTTTGCCCCACAGTATGCGGCGGCTTCTTTCTCGAATGCGGCAACGTCTGGCCCGTTGATCGCCATGCCCGATGTCACAACGCGCGCAATCGCGGCGTCGATCTCGGGTTTGAGGGCGCGATATTGTGCGTTGATATCGCACAGCGGGACGGGTGTGTGGCTCGTGGACATGGCGCGGGTTCCTTCCGGCGGCGTGTGTTCAATGGTACTGACTTTCTGATGTAGCTGGCCTCTATGAGGCCGGAGCAGAGGCTGATGTAGCTGGCCTCTGTGAGGCCGGAGCAGAGGCAGCCTACCGCCAATTGTCCGGCTGCCGGGGTCAGAGACCCCAGCTACAAAAGCTGCCGGGGTCAGAGACCCCAGCTACAAAAGTCCGGCTGCCGGGGTCAGAGACCCCAGCTACAAAAGAAAAAGTCAGTGCGATTGCGCATGTGGTGTGGGTACTGCGTACGGTAAGTAACCGTAGGGTGTCAAGCCGGGTTCACCGCGAAACGGCTTCGTCTTGCGAAGTTCGCAATTTCCGATCATAATCTGTCGCACACGGAACGATTCCACCGCCCGCGTAAGGAAAACGCATGGCCATTACGCTCTTAGACCAACCGAGATACGCCGAGATGGAACAATCGCACGAACTGCTGGAACTCGTCGACGCGATCGCGAACGATCCGAATCGGCGAATCGAAGTGCTGCACAAACTACTCGGCGAAGCGGTCTGTCGCGGTATCGGCATCTACCCGATCCCGCCCGGCTGGAAGCTCTCGGTGGTCATCCCCGTTTACAACGAAGAACGCTGGCTCAGTGAGGTCATTCGCCGCGTACAAGCGGTGCCGATGCCGAAGGAAATCATCCTCGTCAACGACATGAGCACCGATGGCACGCCCGCGATCTTGGCGCAACTCGAGAAGCAGTTCGACAACGTTCGCGTGTTCCACCAACCGGTGAACATGGGCAAAGGGGCGGCCCTCCGCGAAGGCTTCAAGCATTGCACGGGCGACGTGGTGATCGTGCAAGATGCCGACTGGGAATACGACCCGTCGGACTATCCGAAACTGATTCAGCCGATCCTCGACGGCCGCGCCGACGCCGTCTTCGGCTCGCGGTTCAGCGGCGAGTGCCATCGCGTGTTGTACTTCTGGCATTCGCTGGCTAACAAGGGCCTGACGATGCTTTCCAACATCTTCACGGACCTCAACCTCACCGACATGGAGACGTGTTACAAGGTCTTCAAGCGCGAAGTGATTCAGGGAATGAATTTGAAGTCCAACCGCTTCGGCTTCGAGCCAGAAGTGACCGCAAAAGTCGCTCGCAAAGTGAATGGCCAGTTCCAGTGGCGCGTGTTTGAAGTGCCCATCAGCTACTCCGGTCGCACCTACGCCGAAGGCAAAAAGATCGGCCTCAAAGACGCCTTCAACGCGCTCTGGTGCATCATTCGATTCAAGTTTAAGGATTAATCTTGAAACGCCCGGCTACTGCAGTGATGCGAGTAGCCGGGGAAATGAGACTTGAATTGGCTAAGGAGGGACTTGAACCCACACGCCTTTCGGCGGTCGATTTTGAGTCGACTGCGTCTGCCATTCCGCCACTCAGCCTAATAGCAGTTTAGTTCTTGTCGCGGTTCCGTCAACGGCGAATCACTCGATCGCGGCTTCGGCGAGGTCGGTTTCGTCGGGTTTTATGGGCGGTTTGTGCTCGCGTGCCATCAGCCAGCCGGTGGGGCCGAGCACGAGTGTTGTGCCGACGACGTTGAGCAAGTCGATGGTTTTCCAACCCAGCATGGCTTCCAGGAACATCACCAGCGCGACTTGCGACAACCCGACCACCGACACTTTCGTCGCCGATCCGGTCGAGAATGCCCACGTGAGGAACAGTTGTCCGATGGTGCCCGTCAGCCCGACGACGCCGAGCTTGACCAACGCGATCGGTGCGTAAAGTTGTTCGATGCCGTGCGCGCATGGGAATACCAGCAACGCGGTCGCCGAGAATAGCGTCGAAACGAAGGAGAAATGCAAGATTACGGCGAGCGGTTTGACGCCCTTCAAGCGGTTCAGCCCGAGCATCGCGATCGCCGTCGTCAGCGATGCGAACACTGCCGATGCGGCGGGCAAGAACGGCACGGCCCCGTCGAATGGCCGCAATGTCACGCCCACACCAAGTACCGCGCACAATACGGCGATCCACACGCCCGATGTTGGCTTCTCGCGGAGCAATGGCCACGACAGCAGCGCCACCCACACGGGGAAGGTGTTCGTGAACGTCAGGACGGTCGAGGTATCCATTTTCGCGAAGGCATAGAACCCCGCGACCATGCTGCAACTGCCCGAAATACTTCGCACCCACAACATGCGGGGGCGTAGAAACACCAGCGGTGTTTTCGTGATTTTTGCCACGGAAAACGCGATCAGGCAAGCCAGCCCGCTGCGAAACACGGCCACGACCTGCCAATCGCAGGTGTCGGCCAGCGAACGCGCGGTGAGCGCCATGATCGAAAACCACCCGCAACCGCAGAGCATCCAGACGTACGGTTTAATACCCACTGATTTCATTCCCAAACGATACGAAAAACCGGTTCGGCCGCATACCTCACGTGCGTATCATGTGGCATAGTCGATGAATTTCGCAAGCGAGGGCGTCGCATGTATCCGTCGGGCGTATGGCGTGGGTTTTGGCAACAGGAAGGCTATGGCCGACAAACGATGCGCGAGTTCGAGCTGCGTTTTCGGGGCGAGTGCATCGTCGGCTCCGGCACGGACATCGTTGGGCCGTTCACCGTTCGCGGCGAATGCAACCCGTCGAATGGCCACGTCGTGATGGTGAAGCAGTACCACAACAAACACGCCGTCACGTACGACGGCGGCCCCGACGGCGAGGGCAGCATTCAGGGAACCTGGCAGATCGATGGCTCGCTGTTCGGCGTCAATTGGAAGGGACCATTCCTGATGCAACCCGTCGTCGCACCCACCCCCGGCGACGACGGCATCCGCGAAATCGGAAAGTGATGGCAATTGACGCAATCGCCGAAGTCTCGCGACTTCGGCTTGGAATCGCAATTAGTTTTTGCCGCGACCGGAGCGTTTGCGTTCGTTTTCTTTCAGGAATAACTTGCGCATTCGCAGGAACTTCGGCGTGATCTCGACGAGTTCGTCGTCGTCGATGTACTCGAGCGCCATTTCCATCGAGAACCGCATTGGCGGCTTCAGTGAGACGGTTTTGTCCGACCCTGACGCCCGCATGTTCGTCAAAGCTTTCAAGCGGGTCACGTTCACGGTGAGGTCGTTGTCGCGGCAATGCTCGCCGACGACTTGGCCTTCGTAAACCGGCTCTTGAGGATCGACGAACAGCACGCCGCGATCTTGCAGTGCCTCGATCGCATAGCCGGTGGTCTTCGACGTTTCGATCGAGATCAGCACGCCGGCGGAGCGACCGGGCATACCCGGGCGGGCGATGCGGTAATCGTGGAAGTTATGGTGCATGATCGCATTGCCTTGCGTCGCGGTCATCATGCGGGTACGCAGGCCGATCAGGCCCCGCGCAGGAATGTGGAATTCCATGTGCGTGCTGTTACCTTGGCCGCCTTCCATCTTAATGCACTCGCCCTGGCGTTCCAGCACGAGCCGCATGACCGACGACGAATGCTCGTTCGGGGCTTCGACCACGAGGTATTCGATCGGCTCCATCGTTTTGCCATCGACTTCCTTCATGATCACCTTCGGTTTGCCGACCGCGATTTCCCCGCCTTCGCGGCGAATGTTTTCGAGCAGCACGCCGAGGTGCAGCAGGCCGCGCCCGGAGACGATGAACTCGCTTTCTCGCTCGCCTTGCTTCACCCGCAGCGCGACGTTGTGCTGTAACTCGGCATCGAGCCGCGCACGCAGTTCGCGGCTCGTCAGCGGCTTGCCATCTTGGCCCGCGAACGGCGAATCGTTCACTTTGAAGAGCATGTCGAGCGTCGGCTCGTCGATCGTTAGCGGTGGCAAGCCGTTCGGCTTGTCGAAATCGCAGATCGTGTCGCCGATGTCGACTTCATCGAGGCCGACGATCGCGCAGACGTCGCCCGCTTTGATTTCATCGACTTCGCGCTTCGCGAGGCGGTCGAATTCGAGCACTTGCACGACGGTGTCGTTGAAGGTCGAACCGTCTTTCTGCTTGACGACGGTGACCTTTTGGTTCTTGCGAATTTTGCCCGCTTCGACGCGGCCCACGGCGATTTTGCCGAGGAACTCGGAGTAGCTGATCGCGGTCACTTGCATTTGTAGCGGCACGTCGAATTCGACATCCGGTGCGGGGATCTTTTCGAGGATGGCATCGAAGAGCGGCTTGAGGTCGACCGGCGGCACGTTCATGTCCGTCGTGGCGATACCGGCGCGGCCCGATGCGTAAATCACCGGGAAGTCGGCGGTCGAATCGTCCGCACCGAGTTCGATGAACAACTCGAACATCTGGTTGTGGATTTCTTGAATCCGCGCGTCGGGGCGATCGATCTTGTTGATGATGACGATCGGCTTCAACCCGCACGCGAACGCCTTGCGCAACACGAAACGCGTTTGTGGCAGCGGGCCTTCGGCGGCATCGACGAGCACGAATGCGCCGTCGGCCATCTTCAGAATCCGCTCGACTTCGCCGCCGAAGTCGGCGTGCCCCGGCGTGTCGATGAGGTTCACTTTGACATCGCCGATCCGAATGCCACAGTTCTTGGCAAGGATGGTGATGCCGCGTTCGCGCTCCTGGTCGTTGCTGTCCATGATCAGCCCGTGCTGACCGCCGACGAGCTTGTCGAGTTCCTCGGACCGGAACTGCCCGGACTGTCGGAGCATCTGGTCTACGAGAGTCGTTTTGCCGTGGTCGACGTGGGCGATGACGGCGACGTTTCGAATATCATTCCGCTTCATGATGAACAGCACATCCGCAAAAGTAAATCGGCCGCGGTCCACCGCAGCCGCTGCTGGCCAATAGGCATTTCCATCTTTAGTGTAGGACTTCACTACCCTTCGCGGAAGGGTGCCAAATGTGAGGAAACCGGGAAGGGCGATGCGATGAAACTATTACTCGTTCGACATGCGGAAGCCGTGCCGTTACCCCTCGATGGGATCGCATCCGATTTTCACCGCCCGCTGACCGATCGCGGCAAGTTACAAGCCGCGGCACTGGCAAAAGCCTTGGAAAGCCGGGGAATCCGGCCGTCGGTCGTGCTGACCAGCCCGCTCATCCGTGCGTTGGAAACCGCCGAACCGATCGCGCAACTGCTGACGCCCGGCAAAGAATACGTCGTAACGGAGCGGCTATCCGCGGGCGAAATGCGACCGAAAAAGCTATCGAAACTCGTATTTGAATACGGCGGTGGCGAAACAATTCTGGTTGGCCACATGCCGGACATCGCCGATTACGCCGCATGGCTGATGGGCGGCGAGACGGGCAGTATCGACTTCGATAAAGCCGCCGTCGCCTGCATCGAGTGCAAAAACGAGATCGCAAAAGGCACCGGCACGCTGGAATGGCTCGTCACACCCGATTGGTATTTCGCGGGGTCGTGAGCATGCCGTGTAGAGTCGGCAGCCTTCTGGAGCGAGCCAAGGTGTCGAACACGGTCACGGTGCATCCTCCGGGCGGATGCGGATGTGGCCTTCATCCACGATCCACAATTTTCCAACTAGCGGTTCTGTGTCGAGCAACAAAAGGAATCGCGTGGTCATCCTCATGAGTCGAGGAACGGACTGGCGGTGTGGACGGAGGACGATGATGCCGGCGTAGGTTCCCGGCGGGAAGCGGCGCACATCCATGAAGTCCGTATCGAGCGTGACGAGCGCGCGCAGCTCGACTTGGCAAACCGCCGCAATGCCGGGATCCGCCACGCCCGCTAAACCTTGCTCGTCAACCCGCAACGCATCGTGGCCGGACTGCGTTAATAGTCCAGCGATCTCCTTCGGCATATTTTCGTCCGTCTTGAACCGCATCAGCCAGCCTCCGGCATCGTCACCACCCGGCCCGAAGCTAAGTCCGAGGCGTATTGGATCGCGGCCCGAACGTCCTCGGACTTCAGTGTCGGGTAGCTGTTCAAGATGTCTGCTTCCGATATGCCATCGGCCAAATTATCCAGGATCACTGTGACCATGATCCGGGTGCCCTTGATGCACACCTTGCCATGACAGATGCTTGGGTCCACGCTAATCCGATCTTGCCACTTCATGACTTACTCCAGCGTGTTGCGGGGGAATGACCACGGCATGCTTACGCGGTGCCGCTCGCCAGCGCAAGTTTGTGGTGATGGCCCTCATTACTTCCCCGTGACGACCCACTTCTTCCAACCGGGATCGAGCGTTTCAGGCTTCCATTCGAGTTCGGTCAGGATCGCTGCAAAGGTCGGTTGCGCGCCGGTGGCGGTCGGTTTGAAGTTGCTGAGGATCGACGCGAACTTCTCAGCTTCGGGGCCGTAGACGAGGTACTCGACGAAACTCGCGGCGATGAGATCGTAATCTTTGGACTTCTCGCCTTCCCACAGTTCGTTCGCTCGCACCGCGGACGGCTTCGTTTTCGAGCCGGCAACCAACGTTTTCACTTTCGCCTTGTAAGCACTGACCGCGGTCAGTTTCGAGTCGCCGCGGAGTACCATCGCGCGCCCGAAGCCGATTTGCAGCCAGTCGGGGAGGCTGCCCGTCGTAGGTCCGGTGCCGGCTTTCTTGTTCAACACGGTCGCGGCCACGATCGTTGAAACATCGTTGGTGATTTCCGCGTCGGTCGCTTTATCGCCGCGATCGATGCCGATCATCGCGTACGTCGGATCGATGCGAGAATTGACTGCGAACCACGTGTCGCGTTCGATTTTCTTCTGTTCGACGGTGCGATAGAACGCACCGAGCGTCCGTGGGTCCGAGAACACATACACCGTGAGCTTGCCCTTCCAGAGCTTCGTGGCTTCCTCAAATTTCAGCGTCTTGCGTGCGAACATCGCAACTTTCTGTGCCGAGTCCGCTAGCGATTTCGCTTTCGCTTCGGGGTACGTCGTGAACAACTGAATGTTCTCGGTCTCTGCCGTTGCGATTTTGTCGATGCTCGCTTTCTTCAGAAAGCCCATTGCGACTTTCTTCTGCTCGATGGCCGCTTTCTTATCTTCGTCGTCTCGTGCCGACGCTGCGCCGACGACGGCGAGTATAGCCGCGAGTGCCAACATCCGGATGGGGAACGCGTACATGGTTCGTTTCTCAAAGGGCTGCGGATAGATTTCGAGTAAACATACACTACTCTTTCTCGGTAGCGTTCGCACGAAATTCGATTGAAATCGCTTCTCGATGGGACACGACACAGTATGGCCGGTATCGAATCCAGTTCGAACGAATCCGCCGCGGTGTTGGACGAAATCGTCCGGCGGCTGATGTCGGTGAGCAATCGAGCCGAGCGAGGCCGACGCATCGCGGCTGTGGCGCAGGTGTACTCCACTCGTCGCGAAGTTCTGCCGCTTTTTAATCGTATCCGAGCACATCCGAACGGGAAACGCATGGCGGTCGAATTCGTGGCGCGGATGCCACTACCGATCCCCAATGGCTTGATCCTCCTCACGGCCCCGTTGTTATCCGACCGCGAAGTCGTTCTCAGTCATCGCATGGCCGCCACCGCAAAATTAATCGCGTCGCTACCGGATAAACTGGAATCGGTCGGCCCGATCGTTCGATCGTTCACCGCCGGTCTCGGTCGCATTCGCACACTCGAACGCCTCACGCATTTGCAGTCGCGCATCGATGTCTGTACGTCGCTCGATACGCTCGTGGCCCAGACCGAAGCAACGACGAAAATGCGTTGCCCGAAGTGTAGCGGGCGGTTCACCCGCCCGGCCCTAATTCGGCATCTGTGGTCGAAACACCGCCTGTTATTCGCCAACGGTCGCGCAGCCGAACCGGCACCCGCCATCGAGAAAGCGGTGCAAAGCTACGCCACTTCGCGCGATACGAATGAGTTGGATCAAATTTACTTTCTCACGAAGCAAACCTACGAAAATGTCGAACCTGCGCAGGTCCATCAGGCGTTGCTGACGCGTATCGGGGCGACGGCGGAGGAGATCGAGCCGGTCTGCCGAAAGGCGGTCGAATCGCAATCGGGAATCTGCCCGACCTGTTTCGCGATGATCCGCAATCCGGTTTTACCACTACCGGAACCGCTCGTGCTGGCCGACGGTCGCGTTACGGGCGATGGCTTTTTCATCGCAGCCTCAAGGGGCACGACGGTGCGAATCGTACGGCCAGGGCTGGAACCGGCGACGGTTTCGGACCCTGGCGGTCGCCTCGGACCGCGCGAACTCGGCGTGAAGATCGCCACCGGAATCGCGGTTGTCGGGATGATCGCCACCCTCGCGTTGCCGAAGACGACGATCAAGCCATTGCTCACGGCATTCCTCGCCGCGTCGCTGGTTACGATCGCGTACGCCACGGCCCGCTACGTTCGCCGGGCAACGGGTCGGCGGAACGTGCGTGCGGTCGATGCGGCGTGGCGGGAAGTCGCGGGCACGGTAGGGCGAACGCAAACGGCGATACGATTTCTCACGCGGTTGTGCCGCACGAGTTTGAACGCGGGCACGCCACTCGAACGATCCACGCTGGTTCGAGATTTGGCCCAACATGCCGCCGTGTTGTCGCAGAAAGGGAATGCGCAGACGCAGTTGTTCGCTACGGTGCGCGTGCTGCAAGCGAGCGACACGGCCTCGTTCGGCACCGACTGGGGCACGCTGATGTCCGAGGTGTTCGCTCCGTTTTGCCGCGGCGAAAGTTCGCCGGTGTTCGCGGAAGCCGCTGCCGAGACGCTTCTGAACTCCGAAGGATTGTCCGACCGCGAAACCGCACGCCTTCGCATATTGCTCGCAAATGTCGCGTTCGAATCGCGGCTGACGGCACACGACCTCGTCGAACTGGGTAAGTTTTGCCCACAGTTTTCGCGGTTACTGGCCGGCACGCAAGAGTGGTTCCAGCTACTCGGCGAAGTGTGGAAGCTGCGGAACGCGCGGCCTTGGGAAAAGATCGGCAACGCGCAATCGGTGTTCGAGCACGCCAAACGCTTCCCGTCGAAGAGCGGGCGAACGCTGGTCGCATACCCGGATACGTTGCTCGTGGTCGAATTCGAAGATGTCTACGAAAACGACATTGGCCCGGTGTTGGTCGGGCGTCGTGGCGTCACCGTTGCGGACCGCACCGTGGCCGACCCCGATGCCGAGGTGCGATACGAAACGACGCGAAACGGCACGCACGTTCTCGTGTTCGGAACGCACACGATTGGCCTGACCCGCAAGCTGCCGACGAAGATTTTGCAACAACTGCAACAATGGCTTCGCTTCCGCGCCGATCGCCTGATGCCCGCAGCCGAGGCCACCGAAACCGAGCCACGATCCGAACGGGTGGAGACCTTGGTTTCGCCATCGGTGGTGGAGTGCCCGATGTGCGGTACGCGGTCGTATCTGCAAACGGGCGAAGTCGGCATTCGCATGTAACGCTACGAGGTGACGAATGATTCGCGAAACACGGGTCTGGTTGGCACGCCATGCAGAGACGACGACGCCAACGGTTTTCCACGGTGCGGAGTCCGACATCGGCCTCAGTAGACATGGCGAACGACAGGCACTGGCCGCCGCCGAGTGGTTTCAGACGTTACGACCGACGCGATTGCTATCGTCGTACATGCTTCGCGCTCGTCTTACTGCCGAGCCAATCGCACGAGAAACCGGCCTGCCGCACCTCATCGAATCGCGATTTCACGAACGCCGCATCGGCGATATGTCCGGGCAGCCGTTTTCCACGACCGATGGTTTCTGGGCGAAGACCGTACGCGAATGGTCGTCGGGGAACACCGCTTACACGACGCTCGATGCCGAGTCGTTCGACGATTTACGCGGCATGGTTCAAATCGCGGTAGTTTTGGGTAGCAGGTGCGTACGTTTGCGGGCTCGCGGGGGCGCGAGTAGCGTGGGGTTTCGGGCGGTGGCGAGGCATCAGTTTTGCTGGAAGCGTCGGTGGCCGAGGAGTTCCAGCCAGTGCGGGTGCGTCTCG
>JAYVQG010000086.1:0-9997 GCA_043757025.1 Limnoglobus sp. | reverse complement strand
ACTCGTCACTCAGGCCATCGCGGGTATCGGCTCGTCGTTTGCCGGTGGGCGACGCACCTCGTAGCCCAACTCTTTCGCGCGACGATGGAAGCTCTTTTCTTGCCGCGCTCGCTCTTGCTCGGCGTACTCGGCTTCGGTCTTTTTCATGTATTCGACGCCGTATCGCATCAGGTTGTACAAGATGCGTGCGAGCTTGTGCGCCGTTGCCGTGATCGCCTTCGGCGCGCCTAACCGCGAACGTTGCCGGGTTGTCCGATTGTCCGATTCCCGGCAACGCCGTTTGCGCTCACTTCACGTGAAACTCCATCAGGCCCATGCCTTCGGTTCGGGGGGTTGCGTCGGCGGGGGCGTTCCAGGCGAGGATGCCTTTGCCGGGGATCACCCGCACCACGTTCATCGCCCAGTGGTGGCCGCGTCGCGGCTGGCGGCCCGTCAGTTCGCTGAGCGGGATCGCGATCTCGGCGGTCCAGCCTTTTGCGTTCGGTTCGACCGTCACGAACCACTTCGGGTTCCAGGTTTTGTCGCCGGTGCAATCCTCGGCGGCACAGCCACGGCGATCGACGCACAACCGGTAATAGCTCCGGTAATCGCGATCGATGTCGAGCAAGATTTCCACGCGGTCGTTCGCCGAAAGATCGTCGTCGCGTCGGCGCGTCTCCGGTTTCGGTGGCACCTCGCCGCTAGGGTTTTCGCACGAAATACCGACGTAGAGAAACTCGTCGTCGAACGCGAAACGGGCCTCGGTGGTGTGCGTACCTGCGAGTTCGGTGGAAACGGAACGGATGGGGAAGGGCACGATGTTCTTCCAACATTCCTCGTCGAGTTTGCCGTCGAGGATTGGCCGCGTCGCGATCTTTTCGCACATCGCTATCGGCTTCACGGGTGTGGCTGCCGAGCCGCGATTCGCCAACCAGAGTTCCGACGCCACCGCGTCGAACCACGGGTTTTCACCGGGAACGAGCGTCTGGCCGATCATCGTGCGGTGATAAATTTTCAGCGTACGGTTGGCATCGGCGTTGAAGCCGAGTTTCAGTCGCGACGCATGGAAACCGAGTGCCAGATCGGGTTCGCGGCTCGCCAGCGGGTTCATCGCGAACATCCGCGATTCGAGGTCCGTGCCCGCCATCACCCACGCGGCCTCGGCTTCGGATGTGCGGAACTTCCATCGCGTTTTCTGCGTCAGTGGCTCGGTGAAACCGACGGGAATCAGTTCGGTTTCCAGCCCTTTCACGTTCGGCAATTCGACGAACTCGGTCGCGCGTAACGCAGGAAAGTGGCCCAGTTCCATGCGGCGAACCGCTTCGCCACTCGAATGGAAACGCACGAGCCAACGATACGCATCTTCGGAACGCGCCTGCAACGGATACTTCTCGCCGGCGTACGCAAACAACTCCCGTGCGTGCGACCAACGACCCGCCTCCGCGAGGCGTTCGCCCGTCTCAACCAGCGAGTCGGCCGCATCGGCATCGGACATCACCGCGAGCCGATCCTTGAGATTTTTCCACTCGCTTGCGAAGTCCGCATCGGCCTTCGTAAGCCGTTCGGCGGCTTTCGCGAATGCCGTGCGACTCTCCATTGCATTTCGGCGTGCTGCGATAAATTCTGGCGTGTAACCGCGCGTCGATTCTTCTCGCCGTGCGAGGCCGCCACGTGCCAGCGTCGTTCCGACCATCAGTTCTTTGTCGGCTTCGGAGCCATTTTTGCGGTGCGAAATCAACCGGTAACCGGTGCGATCGCGGGCATCGCACGCCATCAATTTCTGTGCCGGTTTCGCGATCTCGTTCGGTGTGTCCGCGAGCGCGTCGACGAATGCGGAGTCGTCCACAATCACTTGTGCATGGGCATCGGTGTCGGAAATCGCGTAAAGTTTTTGCGTCGCGTGGACGTTCAAACCGAGTGTGGAAAGCTGTTCGGGGTACATCGTCGCATCGGCGGCGCGCTTGAACGCTTCTTGCATCGTCGCCAACACGAGTTGCTCCGCAGCGGGCGCGTTCGTCGCAATCGAATCGGTGAGGATCACTTCGGGACGCCACACGCGGATCGTCAGCACCAGTTGACGGAGTAATTGTTCGTTCGCTTTGCCGTCGTGCAACCCGTGCCAAAACGCCAACAGTTGTTGCGCGCTCAGGCCGCTCGCATGACCCGGCACGGGGAACGACCAGATCGTTTCCGCCGTCGCGCCCGACACCGAACGCATCGCTTGTGCGATTTGAAATTCGTTTGTGGCACGCTTCGGGTCGGCTGTTTTCGCGTCGGCAGACGTCACCTGCACTGCTGCGGTCAGATAGCCATCTTTCCCCGCGAGTCGTGCGATCGTTCCGTACGGAATGCCTTTGCCGGAAGCATTTACCGTCAGAATCGCGGCACGGTGGCCACCCGATTTTCGCGAGGTCCACGTCTTGCCGCCGTCGATAGTGCCGAGGATCGTACCGAGTTCGCCGACCGCCCAACCGGTGTTCGCGTCGAGCATCGCAATCGCGTGAAGTGGCACCGATGCGATCGTCTTGCGGACTTCCCATGTTCGGCCGAAATCGGGGCTGAATAGCACGACCGAGCCGGGCCGTCCGACGAGCCAGAGGTTCTGCCCGATAGCGGCAACCGAGTGAAAATCGCACACCGAACGGGCGTCGCGATCGAGTGGCAATTCGACGTGCGACCACGCGCCGTTCGGCCAGTCGCGATCGACCATCACCAACCCGCCATCGCCCGCGACAATCGCTTCTTTTCCAGCTATTTTCACGGCACGCACGCTGCGATTGCCGGGGATTTCCATCTGGCTCGGTTGCAGTGGCCCATCGACGAACTTCGCCGATTGCGACCACGCGCCGGCGATCAAACCGCTCTTGCTATCCTTGAAATCGCACGCCAGCCACGTCGCGATTCGCGGCCCGCTGACCGGCCGCCAACTGCCCCCACCATCGTTGGTTGTAAACGTACCTGCGGGGTAACCGGGGCAACCATCGCCGACGACGATGCCGTTCTTCTCGTCGAAAAACCGCACGATATTCAGCCCCGGCAGCAGATTCGTTGCCGTTTCATTCCACGAAATCCCGCCATCGGTGGTGTGCAACAGCACGCCCATACTCGCCGCATCGCCTGCTTTTTCGATGCGCCCCGCCACCCAACCGGTGTACGGCGTCGAGAAATGCACCGAACGCAAACTGGCCCGCGTACCCGATTTTTGTCGTTCCCAGTTCTTGCCACCGTCGATGCTGTGCCAGATCACGCCATCGTCGCCGACGCTCCAACCTTCGTTTTTGTCGACGAACTGAATCGCACGCAACGGCGCATCGTCGAAGGTCGGCATCGGGGCCGCGGTGGCGGTGGCACAAAAGGCTAACAGTAAAGAGATTATGGCGACTCGCATTCGACGACTCCGAGCGGTGAACGACGACGTTTGCCTATCTGTAACAAAATGCCAACGCAGTAAGCTAGGCGAACTACTAACCATCAAACGGTAAAAATGATCGTTAATTCGCAGCAGGGAAATCGAGATCGGCATCAACGCATCGTAATTATAATCATTTCTATAGTTGTGAGACTCGTACGATTTCGATAGCCGAACGTTGGAAATGCAATTTGCCCCGTGAAAAGTGATTAACGATGTGTCGAGAGATGTCTGCAAAAGAATCAAAAGCGGGATACGAGAGTCGAACTCGTTTCACAGCCTTGGGAAGGCTGGGCACGACCGGTATACCAATCCCGCAACAAAATTAAGTTAGCGAACGACGCACGGTTTTTCAACCGCAGTCTTACGGTTCCACCGTCACGGGTGGGGCTTTTGGTGCGTCGAGGTCGGCGGTGTCGAGTCGGCCTTCCGAGTGCAGTTGCCGGAAGATCGCGACCGTTTCCTTGATGCCGTCGTCGAGTTTCGTTCGTGGCATTGGCCCGAGATCGCGCTGGAGGGCGGCATCCGAGAGATCGAACGCGATCGCGATTTGCGTCGTGCCGATGGTGACCAGTTTCTCGGCTTGCGGCAACACGCGGCAGAGTGCGGCGTAGAACTCGCTCATCGGCACGACGGCCCCACGCAGGTTGTAACTCTTCGCGCCGGTGTAGGGTCGTTCGAGACTGTAAATGAAGGTTTTTGCCACGTCGTCGACGTACTGGAAATCGGTCCAGCCACCGAAGCTGATGTCGTACGGTCGCCCGAGCATCACGGCTTTGATTGCCTTCGTCGGCTCGCTCGTCATGCCGAGATCGCGGCCGACGCCGTAGACGGTCCAGGGGCGTAAGCCTACGCTGCTGAGGCCGTTGTCTTGGAAGTAAAGCCGGGCGTTGGCTTCGTTGCAGCACTTGAACGCGCCGTAGTGCGTGCTGGGCATCAAGAGTACATCGTCGCTGAGCGGGCTATTGGTGTACTTGTCCGGACCACCGTAGACGGCGGCGGAACTCGCATAGACGAGGCGCTGGACCTGTTCGCCGGTCGCGCGAATCGCCTCGAACACCGCGAGCGTACCGATGATGTTCACCTTCGCGCCGAGGATCGGGTCAGCGCGGCAGGTCGGTACCTGCAACCCGGCGAGGTGGATGATGTGCGTGATCGATTTGTCGGTGATCGTGCGAACGAGTGCGGGCAGATCGGTGACGTCGCCTTGCACGAACTCGACCTTCGCCACCTCGGATTCGGGCAAGATCATCCGCAATCGACGCGCGTCTTCCTTGAGGTCGAAGACGAAGACATCCGCACCGCGATTGAGCAGGTTGCGGATGATCCAGGCCCCGATGAAGCCGTAACCGCCCGTGAGAAGAACTCGCATAATCGACTGCTCCGAAAGGTTATTCCGTAACGGGTGGGGAAGGCGGTGTCGGTGCGACAGCGCCTTCGATGGCTTCTTCGGCAATCGTTTCGCCGACGTTTTCGCTGGCCACTTTCGCGAGGGTGATCAGCTTGTCGCCCTCGTTGAGGTTCATCATCCGCACGCCTTGCGTGTTTCGGCCAACGAGCCGAATCGCGACGATTTTATTACGGGTGACCATGCCTTGTGAGGTAATCAACATCACCTCGTCGCCATCGCGTACCGCTGCAATCGCGATGACATTTCCGTTGCGGCTGCTGGTTTTAATGTCGCGTACGCCCTTGCCGCCACGGCGTTGTTTGCGGTAACGCATCGACGCACGATCCGTCGGCCCCTCGGCTTCCTCACCTTCCGGAGCTTCGCCTTCCGGAGCCTCAACTTCTGCCACTTCCTCAACCGGCTCGGGTGCGGCTTCCGTCGCGTCGTCATCGAGTTCTTCGGCGAGTTCACCTGCGGTGTTCGGGCCGAACGGGGTGCGTTTACCGTAGCCGTTTTCGCAGACCGTGAGCAAGAAACCATCGGGGTCGGCGACGACCATGCCGATCAGCACATCGTCGGTCGATAGTCGAATACCTTTGACGCCGCGAGTATTGCGGCCCGTGTCGCGGGCATCGGATTCGGCGAAGCGGATCGCCATACCGTTGCGGGTACTGAGCATGACTTCGTCGCCGATTTTGGTCATGCAAACTTCGATGAGCGTGTCGCCCTCTTCGAGCGAGATGCCGATGATACCGCCTGCACGTTGACGGCGATAATCGGTGAGCGGCGTCTTCTTGATGATGCCGCGCCGCGTCGCCATCAACAGCGAATACCCTTCCTCGAACGAACGCACGGGAATGACGCTCGTGATTTTTTCGTCCGGCTTCAGCGAGAGTACGTTCGCGATTGATCGACCCGACGACGTGCGGTTCGCCGTGGGAATCTTAAAGACGCGCAGCCAGTACAACTGCCCGCGATCCGTGAAGCAGAGCAGGTACGCTTTCGTCGAGGCGACGAAGAAGTGTTCGACGAAATCGTTGTCGCGCAGGCCGCCTTGCACGCCTTTTCCGCCACGCCCCTGCACGCGGTAGGTGTCCAGCGGCATCCGTTTCATGAAGCCTTCGTGGCTGATCGTCACGACGTTCGGCTCGTCGACGATCAGGTCTTCCAAGTCGAGGTCGCCGCCGTCGTCGCAGATTTCCGTGCGTCGGTCGTCGCCGTACTTGTCGCGGATTTCTTCGAGGTCGCTGCGGATGATCGCGGATACCTGAGAGTCGTCGCCGAGGATCGTGTCGTAGCCGCGAATCTGTTCGCGGAGCGACTTGAATTCCTTCAAAATTTCGTCGCGTTCGAGGTTCGCCAACTGGCCGAGTTGCAACCGCACGACGGCCTCGGCCTGTTGCTCGGTCATTCGGTAGATGTCGGTGATGCCGAGTTCGCCTTGCAGCGTGGCGAAGCCTTCTTCGCCGAGTGCGCGTTCGAGAACCGTGGCGGGCACTTCCATTTCTTGCAGGCGAACTTTCGCTTCCGAACGGCTCGGCGAAGTGCGGATCGTGCGAATGACTTCGTCGATCGACGACAGCGCGATCAACTGCCCTTCGAGCACGTGGCTGCGCTTCTTCGCTTCGCGAAGCAGGAACATCGTGCGGCGACGGATCACCTGGACGCGGTGGTCCAGGAATTTCTGCATCATCGCTTTCAGCGAGAGCGTCATCGGGCGGCCTTCGACGAGCGCGAGCATCCCGACGCTGACCGTCACTTGCAGCTTGGAAAATTGGTAAAGCTGGTTCAGCACCATGTGCGGGTCGGCACCGCGCTTCAGTTCGATGACGAGGCGTACCGGCTCGCCGTTGCGGGCGCTCGATTCGTCGCGGATGCCGCTAATGTTCGGGATGCGTTCGGACTTCACCAACTCGCCGATCTCGGCCGCTAGTTTGTTCCGCGTCATCTGGTACGGCACTTCGCGAATCAGGATGCTCGGCGTCTTGCCTTTGCCTTCTTCGACGATGTCCGCCCGCGCCCGCAGGGTAATTCGCCCGCGTTTGTTCGGGTTGCCGAGGTAACCATCGATGACGCCCTGACGCCCCATGATGATGCCCCCCGTGGGGAAGTCGGGGCCAGGGATGATTTCGAGAATTTCCTGAAGCGAAACTTCGGGTTCTTCGAGGAGGCGAATGAGGCCGTTGCAGACTTCGCGCAGGTTGTGCGGCGGAATGTCGGTCGCCATGCCGACGGCGATCCCGTCGGAGCCGTTCACGAGCAAGTTCGGGAACTTGCCGGGCAGCACGAGCGGTTCGCGATACTTGCCGTCGTAGTTATCGATGAAATCGACGGTGTCGTAATCGAGGTCCGCGAGCATGTCGGCAGCGATACCCGCAAGGCGCGCTTCGGTGTAACGGTGTGCAGCCGGTGGAAGCCCGGCAATCGAACCGAAGTTACCCTGGCCGTGAATCAACTTCGTCCGCATCACCCAGTCTTGCGCCATTCGTACGAGCGTATCGTAGATCGATTGGTCGCCGTGCGGGTGGTAGCGCTTCATCGTCTCGCCGATGATGCCCGCACACTTGCTCGTCGGCGATGTGGGCGATAACCCGAGGTCGTTCATTGCCACGAGAATGCGGCGCTGCGATGGCTTCAGGCCGTCTCGCACATCGGGCAACGCGCGACTGACCATCACCGATTGCGCGTAGGCCAAATAGCTATCTTGAAGCTCTTTGCCGATGTCGATGGGGTCGATCGGCGCGAGTGTGGGGGGTGGCGGAGTGCCGCCGGGCGGTACGGAGGGGGTTTTTGCCTTAGCCAAGGTGAGTGCTCCGGTGCCGTAGCATTGGTCTGTTCGTAAAGAGTAATTTATGAATTTCCGATGCCGATAACACCCGTGAAGGCACGAAAAACGCTCGAAATCTCGACGAATACCGATTCTGTACCCGACGCCAATCGCGATGGCTTCCCCGAACGCTCGTTTCGAGTTAATATGAGGTACTTCTTTCCCGTTTGGAGCGGTGACATGAGTTCGGTTATAGCACTCGTTACGGTTATCCTGACGGTGCAGGTTGCATTGTTTGCGGAAACGAAAGCGGCAGCCGAGGCGAAGGAACTCCTGGAGACATTCGACAAATGAAGCGACCTCCTGCGGACCCCGTTCCCTGGACGCCACCCGACGAAGCCGATGGCGATGGCCTCGTTGGCGTCGGTGGCGACCTCGACCCGGCCATACTGCTCCGCGCGTATGCGGATGGCGTGTTCCCCTGGTTCAACGAAGGCGATCCGATCTTATGGTGGTCGCCCGACCCGCGTGCCGTGATCGAACTCGATGGCTTGCACGTCTCGAAAAGCCTCACCCGCACGATGCGGAAAGGCCTCTTCCGCGTCACGCTGGATCGACGCTTCGAGACCGTGATGCGGCAATGCGGCGAACGCCGCGACGAAGGCACGTGGGTGACCGAAGGCATGGTGAAATCGTACGCCGAACTTCACCGACTGGGGTATGCGCACAGTTTGGAAACGTGGGTGCCGCTCGAATACGCCATCGCATCGGGCCGCCTTCAGCAGATCGAAACGCTCTCGGACGAGACCGGCATCTGGGCACTGGCCGGCGGAGTTTACGGCGTCGCCATCGGCGGCCTGTTCGCAGCGGAGTCGATGTTCCACTACATCACCGATGGCTCCAAAGTCGCGCTCGCTTCACTCGTCTTGCACCTCCAGCAACGCGGCTATTCACTGTTCGACGTGCAAATGACCACCGACCACACGCTCAGCATGGGCGCAAGGGAAATCTCGCGTAAAAGCTACTTGCGAAGGCTGCGTGCCGCCACCGCAAATCGCGGCGTGACGTATACGTAAGTCCGTTTACGTGGGGCACGTTTCTTACGTGCCATCCATTTCTGACTAACAACTCACAACTCGACACAAACCACTACTGACGCTATCCGACAAATACGCCGCCACTAAATCCGGCGAGCGCATCGAAGTCGAACTGCGCTGCGGGCGTGCCACTCGCGGCGATGTTCTTGCCGAGGTAGCCCGTTACGCGCGAACCCGCGCCGCTTCCCGAACCGACGACCAAGTCGGCACGGTTGTCGCCGTCGAGGTTCTTCACCGCGACGCGCTTCGGAATTAGCCGCGACGCGTAGGCTTTGCGAAGCGGAGCGCGTGGACGGCACGCATGGTGATGGGTGAAGTCCACGCGCTCCGCTACGAAGACTCCGCGTCGCGGCTAATTCGAGCGCGTCGCGGCGAATTCGAGCTATCCCACGAACACGCCGCCACTAAATCCGCTGAGTGAATCGAAGTCGAATTGGGCTGCGGGCGTGCCACTCGCGGCGATGTTCTTGCCGAGATACCCGGTCACGCGCGACCCGGCTCCACTGCCCGAACCGACGACCAAGTCGGCACGGTTATCGCCGTCGAGGTTCTTCACTGCGACGCGAATGCCGCCGCGACTGTCGACGTCGCCGCCGAAGAAGTTCGCGAGATTCACATACGTATTCGATAGCAAGCTCTTGCCGTCGAGTGCCAACACACGCGGGCCGCCGCCGGGTCCACCGCCCGCGATCAAGTCCGCGAAGCCATCGCCATTAATGTCGCCCGCCGTCACGAAGATACCGTTGCGTAAAGCTTGCTCGAAGGCGAAGAAGTCTCCGAAGATCTTCACCGGCGTCGTCGCCAGTGATTTGCCATCGAACGCGGCGACCCGTGGCCCGCCGCCGAAACCGGCCACCACGATGAGGTCTGCGACGCCATCGCCAGTCATATCCGCGATGGCGGAACGCGCCCCGCCACGGAAATTGGTATCGTCGATGCCGAAGAAACTCGCGATCTTCGGGAAGCCGATCGCACCGCTATAAACGTCCGCACGCGGCCCGCCACCTTCATCGGGCGTGATCGCGAGATCCGGAATGCCATCGCCATTGACATCGCCTGCGGAGACGTAAACGCCACCCGTAAACGAGGCTTCAAACGGCGCGACATCGAACAGCACCGCTTGCGATTTGCCATCGAGAACCACGACGCGAGTCGCGATCCCCGGCCCGGTGCCGACGATGAGATCGGCCACGCCATCGTTGTTGAAGTCCGCCGTGGCCGTGCGAACGCCACCGGTGAAATTACCAAAGGGATTGACGGTAAACCGCGCGGATTTGTCGGGGTTGAACAGCGTGGCGTTGCCACCACCCACATCGCTGCCCGCCGCAAACTGCGAGAAGCCCACCAGAACCGGT
>JAYVQG010000085.1:0-34760 GCA_043757025.1 Limnoglobus sp. | reverse complement strand
CTGGCGACGACGCCCGTGAAAATCATCGGCGACTTCTTCGCCTTCGAGCAAGCGTTACGCAACGGCATCTTCGTCACCGCCGGCGACATCAACGGCGACGGCTTCGCCGACCTGATCGCAGGCGGTGGCCCCGGTGGCGGGCCGCGCGTGTTGGCACTCGACGGCAAGAGTTTGCTGACGAATCAGTATGTGAATCTCGCGAATTTCTTCGGCGGGGATGTCAACAGTCGCGGTGGCATTCGCGTCGCGGTGAAGAACCTCGACGGCGATACGAAAGCCGACTTGGTCGTCGGTTCCGGTGCAGGAGCCGGTAGCCGCGTGACGGGTTACCTCGGCAAGAACATCGCCGCAAGTGGCACGCCCGCAGCCCAGTTCGACTTCGATTCACTCAGCGGATTCAGTGGCGGCGTGTTCGTGGGATAGTGGGAATTCGCCGCGACGCGCTCGAATTAGCCGCGACGCGGAGTCTTCGTAGCGGAGCGCGTGGACTTCACCCATCACCGTGCGTGCAGTCCACGCGCTCCGCTTCGCAAAGCCTGCGCGTCGCGGCTAATTCCGAAGCGCGTCGCGGTGAAGAACCTCAACGGCGACTTCGATTCACTCAGCGGATTGAGTGGTGGTGTATTTGTTGGATAGTGGATAGTTGCGAGTGGTTAGTTGTGAGTAAGACTGAGAAGTGTGTTCTCTGTGACACTGCGGTTAAATCCACATCGCTAGGATTTTTCGCACGGCATCGAGCCACGATTCCACGGGATCCGCTTCGAGCTCGATCCGCGATCCGCGAGCATCGACGAGGTGCGGTTGCGGGCCGTCGATTCCGAATTGCAACAGCAAGACACCTTCGGGGCCGACCATCGTGGGCGCGACTGCGAGTTCGAGAACCTGAACCTGTGCAGAACGCGATAGCGTGGCACAGTGTGCCGAGATTGCGGCGGAGTCGTCGGCGTGGATCACGAAGGCGACGTTGCGGGATCGCAGTTCGAGGAGCAGAATCTCGAACAGATTGGCCTCTTGCAAAAGGGGCGAGTCTTTTCCGAGTTTTGGGAAGATCAACTCGAAGCGAAGGGCATCGAATCCGAGCCAGTCTTCGAGGCGTCGAATCAGCGTCAACACGACAGCGGAAATCAGCACGATTCGCTGGCAGGGCAGTACCGGATCCTTGTAACGGGCCGCGGTGAGATCGGGCGCGAAACTGAAGACGAACGTACGCCGTCGCCGGAGAAATTGGTTCTCGTCGCGCGAATAGTAGAAGAGTTCATCGCGCGCATATTTGATGTCGAACAGGTCCGGGCGCTCTTCGGTTTCCATGAACGCGAGCTGCGAATGCAAGAGGCTCTCCATGCTCCCGCGATTGGAAATCGAGGTGTAGCCGCCGATCGGATAATGGTCTTCGTCGAGTATCCGCGTCGGCACTTCTTTGCGGCCCACGAGCGGGCGGATGGGTCGCGTCGGCAACTGCGATTCGAGGAGTGCCGTCTGCTGGAGAATCTGCCGATGGGCCACGTATTGGCTGAGGTTGGCGAGTGCCGTGCGCTGTTCGATGGCGACGGCATCTTCCGCACCGAGGAGTTCGCCGAATCGCCGACTGTTCTTCACCCACGCCTCGTATTGTTCCACCAACAACGGCATCGGCCCGTCGGTTTCCAGGCTTTCATAGCCTTCTTTTAACAACTCCGCCGGGTTCATCGTCAACAGGCCGCGGATCACCGCCGGGGACAAATCGACTCCGCCAACACCGAGTCGCTCGACGATTCGATTGACGAGGTACGCGAGGCCCTTCGCCCGATCCGGCCCCTGATAGCGTCGCAAACCATCGCTGGCGCGGTCGAATATCGCATCCGAATCGATCTTCCCGAGGACGTGATCTTCGTAGCTGCGACCGAGATTCACCGGCCAATTGGGTACGACGGTTGGTTCCTTCGCCCGCTTCGTTGACTCCATGCCGAAGACGAGCGAACCCAGGTCGGCCACGATACCGACTGGCGGCAGCAGATACCCGCTCGCCGCGATTTCCAACGACCATTCCAGCGTCGGGCGAACGCGCGCCGCAGTCGACGGTTCGGCGCGGGGAAGCCAAAGCCCCTGCAACACGTACCGGCGGGCATCGTCCAGATTTCGCAATTCGACCGCAGGCATGTCGAGTTCTCAGAATTGACCGCGTCGAGCCAGTTTCCGCGTGTACCAAACTTCCCCAGTGAGCAACGCGAGCACCAACAGTAGCAATAGCCACCACAGTTCGCGGGTTTGCGGGCCTTCGCCTTTCTTCGATTCGATGTCGTCGGGGTTCGCGATGTATTGCAAGCCCTTCACGATCTCGGATACCTTCTTGCGGTCGTCTTCGGAGTTCGGCGTCAGCACCGATTCTTGCGGGTCGGACCGCACGGCAAAGAAAACCGTCCGTCCTCCGCTCGTCGTGATCTTGTACGCACCGGGGTCGCGGGTGGCATCGAACACGAGCGGCCACTGCTTCACGGGCACCACTTTCGCAGGGCCTTCGGGCGGTTGCACCGTCACCGCTGCGGGCCGCTCGGTCGGCCGCGGGCTGAAGACGATCGGCTGCCCCGGCGCGAGGTTGCGTTCGGCCGAACGTGCCCCCGCGAGGTAGTACGTCATCTCGTGCGCGAACCGCACGAAGTCCGGCAGCGTGTGGAAGTTCGTTCGCCAACTGTTATCGAGTGGCACCGTCACCAGCAGCGCCCGGCCACGCCCGACACCGCGTTCGACGAGGAAAATTTCGCCGTTCGTGAGGCTGGCAATCGCGGTACCTGTCGCGCCGTTCGCACCTGCCGTCGCGTCGACTTTCCAGCGTTTCGGGAAGTACGCGGTGTGGATCCCGAGCGGCAGCGGTTCTTTGAAAATTTCCATCGCCGGATGCGTGAAGCCGGCGGGTTGCGGTTTCGGCGCGTCGTCGAGTTTCGCGGTGGCGTCGTCGTTGCCGACGACATCGACGAGCCGCGCGGGCAGCCAACCTTGGCCTCCACGGAACGACACGCGGTTCCAGGTGGCCGCATCGCAGCGGTCGCCGAGTGCCACGAACACCGAACCACCATCGGCGAGATACTTTTCGATCGCCTCGTTTTGTTCCTTCGTCGGCTTCGCGATGTTCGACAGCACGACGACGCGTGGCGGCGTGCCGGTGCCTTTGACATCTGCGTAAAGTACGGGCGCGGTGAACTCGTCGATGCCAATCGAGCGAATGAGGAACCCCGGCGTTTGATCCTTCGCAGGGGCCAACGCATCGCGGAGGAAGTCGCCGCCCCGGCTCTTCGTTTCGCCATTGATGATGAGCACGGGAATGCTCGGCAACACCTCGATGCCGAAGTCTTGCCGGTTGTCGCCGGGCAGGTCGTCGGGTTCGAGCACGAGCGTCACGAGGTGCGAACCGGCGGTGAATTTGTGGACGAATTCGATCGGTAACAGCGTGTCGCTGAGCGTGCCTTTTACGGGCACTTCGCCGACGGCGCGGCCATCGATTTCGAGTTTCACCTTGCCCGGTGCCGCCCCGGCTTTGACTTTGCCGCTCACCCGCACCGCCGACTGGAACTTCACTTCCCGCCCCGCCGATGCCACCCCGCGACCGGCAAGAATCGGGTCCAACGAGAGGTTCGCAGGGTCGAGCGGGCGATCCGGTGCGATGTTTGCCACCCAGATTCGCGGGTCGTTCGGCTTGCCGCCCTTCGGCACCAAGTCCCACTTCGAAAGCGAATTTTCATCCGCCCAACTGTGTCGCTGATTGTCCGTCACGATGACGATA
Organism: Limnoglobus sp.; assembly: GCA_043757025.1. Classification (GTDB taxonomy): domain Bacteria; phylum Planctomycetota; class Planctomycetia; order Gemmatales; family Gemmataceae; genus Limnoglobus. The sequence continues at coordinate 31,006 of JAYVQG010000085.1, read as the reverse complement.
TCCCGTTCGGGGCGTGCGGTTTCGAGCAGCGACCACGCGGTTTGCACGCACGCGGGCCAGTCGATTCCCCCGCGTGGCGGCGTTAATAAATCGAGCGCGTTGCGGGCCTGTTCGCGGTCCGGCGACAGCGTCCCCAACAGCGGCACCGCCTGTTGACGGGCCTGGTACACCGCCACGCGATCCCCCACGCGCAGCGTATCGATGAACCGCCCCGCCCACTCCTTCGCCGCGTCTTCGCCGGTCTTGCCGTCGTGCTTGTACGCCATGCTCGCGGAACCATCGATCAGGATCGCGACATCGCGTTGCCCCGTCGGCGAACCGAAGCGATTGAAGAACGTGCTCGTAATCGTCGGTGCCGTCAGTGCGAGTACGATCAGCGCGACGATCACCATCCGAATGAGCATCAGCAGGAAATGTTCGACGAAGACTTTCCGCTTGGTTTTCTTGCTGACTTGCAAGAACTGCATCGCGGCCCAGTCGATTTCGTCGAAGCGCTTTCGGCTGAAGAGGTGAACGATCGGTGGGATCGCGACGGCGGCGAACCCAGCGAGCAATGCGACATTGAGCACGGTGAACATACGGTCGTTCGGCCTGGCGGGATGGTATTTCTGAGTCTTTTTAGTAGCCCTCTCGCTCCGCGAGAGGAGAGCAAAAACCATCGCAACGTATTTATCTGCTACCGACACAACCCACTCGCTTACCTCTCGCGGAGCGAGAGGGCTACATCAGCGGAGTGTTCGCCGGGCGAGATACACGCCGAGCGCACGATCGACCGGCTCGTCGGTTCGCAGCATCACGTAATCGACGCGCAAATCGTCGCAACGCCGACGCAGTTTTTGTCGATATTCCTCGAAGTTCTTGAGATATTCTTCGCGCAACCGCCGGGCATCGGTCGTGATTTCGTGTTCGCCTCGTTCCAAGTTACGGAACTTCGTCGGATTCTGGAACGGGAAATCGACTTCTTCCGGCGCGAGAATGTGGAACAGCAACACTTCGTGATTCTTGTAGCGAAGGTGCTGCAACGCCCGCCCGAGCGTCTCGGCATCGTCGAAGCAATCGGAGAGAATAATCGCCATGCCGCGGCGTTTCAGGTAGTGGCCCGCGAGTTCGTGCCAGACGGGTGCGAGTGCGGTCTCGCCGCCGGGCTTCGTCGCTTCGAGCGTTCTCAAAAGCATCAGTAAATGCTTGGAACTCGTCTTCGCCGGCGAGACCTGATTGATTTTCGTATCGTGCGTGATGAGTCCGACGGCATCGAGTTGGTGCAGCATGAGGTACGCCAGCGAGGCCGCGACCTGCTGGGCGTACTCGAACTTGCTGAGTTTCTGCTTGCCGCGATACTTCATGCTGCCGCTGGCATCGACGACGAGAAACGCCTTGAGGTTGGTCTCTTCTTCGTATTCCTTGATGTAGTAGCGGTCGGTTTTCGCCCACAGTTTCCAGTCGATATGTCGAATCTCGTCGCCGGGGTAATACTGGCGATGTTCGGCAAACTCGACGCTAAACCCTTTGAACGGGCTGCGGTGAATGCCGCTCAGAAACCCCTCGACGACGCGCCGCGCCACGAGCGTCAAACCGCCATAGCGGGCGAGTTCGGTCGGGTCGAACAGCAAAGCCATAAGAAACTTCGGGCGAAAGGAATCGTGTGGTGTCATCGTAGCAAAACGCGGCCGCGAAGCGGAGTCTTTTACATTTAAGAGCCGCCGGGTTTATCCCGCCGGGATAAACTACGAGCTGCCGGGTTCATCCCGGCGGGAGTCTCTCATCGGGCAACGATAAAAACCATCATGGTTTTTATGTCCCGCGTGCTCGCACTGTCGGTGCCCAACCAAAGCCTCCGGCCCGACCTACAAAACCAGACGTTTAACGGCGGAACGGATTACCCCGCGAATGGTTACTTTTTTTGCTTGGAAGTTTGCGGTTACATGGAGGAGGTCAGGTTGGCCAGGGAGTTGGGTTATCGTGAAGTGGCCATCAGTATCATTGTGCAAGTGCGACAACGTGTGCGACAAATTCGTGTGAAGTAAACGAATGAAAAATCAACCTCACGCTCAAGAACTCATTGCAAAAATGGGAAGTAAACTCCGTACATTTGAAGAGACTTGTGAACTCGTACTGCATTCCTCGCCATTCGTAAGGGCGAATGCCATAATGCATTTGATTACGCATGCGGATCATACAGACTCTGTTGAAAGCATTTTGAAGCTTGCGGTCATGAATCCGGATAATCGATATATTCTGATGGGCACGATTTCTGTCGCACATGTCGCCGTGGCTTGCTTGCTCCGCATGGGAACGCAATCGGGCACCTCGACAGTAAACGAATTGCTACAAGCGTGGCCGGAACCAGATCGTTCGGATCTGATTTGGTATCTTCGATCCGAAGAAATTTGGAAGTAAGTTGTAACAATGAACGACAACCGACTCCACTCGCTGCGCGTCGTCAATTCCGCCACCGTAGCCCGCCGATGCGTTATCTATTGCGAAGAGGTACAGGATCCCCACTTGTTGCTCGGCAAACGATTTCGCTGCACGACATCGCAACTGGAAATTCAGCTCGACCACCTCAGCACTTGCGGAACGGCGGCTTGGATTGCGTTCGCGTATTCGGGCGATCACGTGCCTTCGGGAGCGCAGCTTGAGTTTCACGAACTTGCTTGAAGAGCGGCGACAACGTGATGACACAGTCACTATTTTCAGATGTGATCGCACAGACGCGAGTTTCTTTCATGAATTTGGTGAAAGATGCATCAGTGACCTACTTTGAAGTCTACTCTGGTGTACCGTGCTACGAGTGGGAATTGCTGTTTGAACGAACGACTCCCGACGAGCAATTTTTGCGATTCAATATGCAAACTCACTCCAAAAAAACTCGAGAGGGTTTTCTTGGTTTGTGCGACATCATGCGCGCCACAAGCAATCTCCCTGCTGATGCGGTAGAGTTACCGATGCCGCACTTCGCCTCGTTCGTACCACCATTTGGGTTCGTCAACGTCGCGTGGACTTTAGAAGACATTCAGAAACTAATATTAAGGACTAAGAAAGAGCAACTGATGGGTATGCAGGTGACGGCCGAGTTTGCCAGACAAAAAGCGGCGAGAGGCGAGTGAAAATCTCATCGGCTTCGGCGCGCTCGATGTGGGGGTTGGAATCGCGATGGGTACGACCGGCGTCGGCGGAATTCCGGGCGTGGCGCTCATCTGCGTCGGCATCGACCAGATTCTGACTGGCAGCCTGAACAGGCGCTACGGGCGCGTCGGCAAGAACCTGTCGGTGATCGAGAATGCCGTCTTCCGGAACACCGGCAACGAAACGCTCGCCGTCATGATCCCCGCCGCCACCGTATTCGGCATCAACCTGCTGCCAAGCCTCGCACCCGGACTCTTTCGCGCGGCGGGCGCGGCAAGAGCGGGCATGGCAGGTGCGGAGTCGTCGGCAGGAGGTTTCGGGCTGTTCGGACGTGTTGCTCCAGCACCATCGGGCGCGATTAGCGACGCGTTCCGAAACAGTTTCATAAACGCGGCAAATTCGCCGTGGTTCCGCTTCAAAGCCGGAGTTTGGTCGTGGGCAACGGGTCGAGGCGCTATCAACTGGGAGCAATTCATACAAAAACTCGGCAGTGCGGAATTCCGTGAATTTGCCACCGCCGGACAAGCCTGGCAAAGCATGGGTTGGTCGGGTCCGTCCACCAAAGTCGGCCAATGGCTTATCGGAGTTCCAAAGTGGTCTCAATATGTCCCTGGATTTGGACGATCAATCGTACATCACGAATTATTTCATGCGATGCAAGACTTCAAATACGGTTTGTTCGGCGTCAGTGAAGCCACAATCCCTTTTATGCGGGGTGTACGCATCGAGATGGCGGCTCACACGTTCGGTGGAACTGGTATCGGCGTTGGAGTGGGCTTGGTACTGGGTGGTGCCGGGACAGGTATCGTTTACATCGTCGTTGATGGCGTCGTAATTTTCCGGTTGCGGACCGGCTATTAAAATAAAATGGTATTTTCTGTTGATTAATTAATCGAAATTTACAGAGGACTATTAATGCACACATCATTTCTAGGTGGCTGCATTACCATATTCGGCGGGATGGGTCTGTTCGCCGTTTTATGGATTCTAATGAGTGTCATCATGGTATTTCCATATGTAATAATCGCAAAAGCTGTTGAAATTCCGGACCGCATCTCTAATATCGCATTCCCGTTTGTTGCGTTTATTTTCGCTGTAATTGCTTCGGTGTTTTTGGACAAAATCTATACAAAACGCAGAATACGCAGATGGAATGATGCTCATCCCAATGATCCAATACGAGAGTTTCCACCAGATAATCCGGGCTAGGAGACAATATCTCAATAACTGACGTTAAAACTGCATATGCATATGTCTGAAGTGCGCGGTTGCTTGAATCTACTTATCGCGCTCGCAATTTTCATAGCAACGTTGGCGTTGCTTTTGCATTGCATTTATCCCTGTGCTATATCTACTGTCCAAATGCGGAGTCGAATCTAAGAGTGCATCCGAGATTTATGCAATTTCTTCATTTGCATTTACTATCCCCACGATTATGGTATTCGATTTTCTATACTGGAAAGTAAAGCTTCGACGCGCTTCCAAAGCCGTAACAGATCAAAAACGCGAGTTTTCTCCCGACAATCCGAGATAGCGATGTAGCCGTTCTCACCGGGTTGCGCCAGCCGTGGACGATCATCGTCGGACCACGCGGCGATGCGGTTGCTTGGGCGACGGTCATTCGCACTAACTACTGGGAAGATGGGACGAATTTAATATGGACGGTCATCCGCGGGATGCGATAGCCGCAACAGAAATACATTACACAATTATAGTAGAGAATTCTACGATGAACACACGACAACGCGAATTCCTCCGGAACCTTGCCAGAACGAGTATTTGTGGCGAGGCGGTCGCGGCAGATTTGCTAACGCCTCCTGCGTTAGGTACCGTCAAATGTTCGATCGAATTGAGGGAACTGCCAACAAGCAATTTTACCGGCAAAAACATCCAGCTCTCGGTCGCCGGCGAGATTGGTACCGTTCGATGTTGTACTCGTCACAGCGGGGATCATTACCAAATGGTTCGACGGGAGTGGGAATGTACGTGCGATGCGAAGATCGTCTGGCGCGAGATCAATCGACTCGAAAGATATGGACTATGGGAAGTGAACGACTTTTCGCCCGCACCATCTCCAGAAAACATGTTCGTGGATGGCTGCTACATAGTAGTGCATGGATGTGATCCGTCCAGAGAATTCACCGTCGATGCCGCGATGTTCACTGCAAGTGCATCAATGAGTCCGTTTATGCGAGCATTTAATCGCGCGGCACACCGCCTGCTGCGGCGAGACCGGAGTTACTTTGAGAGACCGCCCCGCCCCTGGCAGCGGCTGTTCGATTGGTAAGTTTGAAGTGGCGGAATCTCCGACGTATCGGCTTCGGGGCGCTCGATATAGTTAAGATTGGAACGGGTACGGCCAGCACAGGTAGTTTCGAGGATAGCCCGATGAAGCCGGAAGATCGCGAATTACTTCGCCGTTTCGCTGCAACCAGCATCTACGGCGAAACGTTCGCCGCCGAGGTTTGCCGCCCGTCCCCGCTCGGAACGGTCACGTGCTCGATCGAATTGCGGAACGGCCCGATGCAGCACCTCATGGGCCAAAATATGCAGTTGTCCGTCACCGGTGAGACTGGCACCGTCCGGTACATCGACCGAAAGTACAGGTCCGAGAAGAAGTGGGAGTGCGCGTGCGACGCTGCGGTCGTCAGGCGCGAACTCGGTCGGCTGGAGAGGTACGGCCTGTGGGAGCTGAACGACTTCGAGCCTGCAATTACATTTTTGCTCCATGCTTCGCATATGTTCGTGCGAGGATGCGATCCCGCGCGAGAATTCAGCGTCGATGCCGTCCTGATCGCGGCCAGCCTGGCGCAGAGTCCGTTCATGCGATCGTTCGATCGCGCGGCCTTCCGCCTGTTGGAACGAGATCGAAGTTATTTCGAAAACCCGCCCCGCTCGTGGCGACGACTCTTCCGCCGGTAGGCAGTTCCGCAAGTTCTCGCACGGATCGGCTTCGGCATGGTCGATGTGGGGGTTGGAATCGCGATGGGCACGACCGGCGTTGGCAGTATTCCCGGCGTGGCGCTCATGTACGTCGGCATCGACCAGATCCTGCAAGGCAGCATGAATATGCGCTACGGGCGCGTCGGCAAGCGGTCGTCGAATTGCAACGCCGCTTCCGCGAGATTTGGAAGTCTCGGCTCAAAAACGTGACTTTTCGCGAATCTGACGAGTGAGCGTTCGGCAAAAACGTGCCCCAGGTTGGGCTGGTGCTCGTATACTGATCGAAATTCCCGTTCGACTCTTTCTGCGAGCGTTTGGCCGATGGCACAACCCCCTTCACCCGCCAGTCCCGTCGAAGCCCAGATGATTCGCGAACTGGCGGCGACGTACGAGCGCATGTCGGATCAGATAGGCAAAGTCATCATCGGGCAAAAGACGGTGGTGGAACAACTTCTGATGGCACTGTTCAGCCGCGGGCATTGCTTACTGGTTGGGGTGCCAGGGTTGGCGAAAACCTTGCTCGTCAGCACGGTGGCGCGGATTCTGCAACTGTCGTTCAAGCGGGTGCAGTTTACACCGGACCTCATGCCGTCGGATATTACGGGCACGGACATTCTGCAAGACGACCCGGAAACGGGGCGGCGGCGGTTCGTGTTTTTGCCGGGGCCGATCTTCGCGAACATGATTCTGGCCGACGAAATCAACCGCACGCCACCGAAGACGCAAGCGGCATTGTTGGAAGCGATGCAGGAACACCACGTGACGACGGGCGGCACAACGTACCGGTTGCCGGAGCCGTTCTTCGTGCTGGCCACGCAGAACCCGATCGAACAAGAAGGCACGTACCCGCTGCCCGAGGCACAGCAAGATCGCTTCATGTTCAACATCCGCGTCGATTACCCGAGCCGTGCCGAAGAAATTCAGATCATGAAAGCGACGACCGGCACGCACAAGCCGGAACTGACGCAGATGCTCGACGCGAAGCAAATCATGCAGTTCCAGCAAGTCGTGCGGCAAGTCATCGTGGCGGATCACGTGTTTGCGTACGTGGCGGATTTGGTTCGTGCGACGCGACCGAAAGAGAAGGACGCGCCGAAGTGGGTGCCGGAACTCGTCAGTTGGGGGGCCGGGCCGCGGGCGTGTCAGTTTCTCATTCTGGGAGGCAAGGCGCGTGCGATTCTGAACGGTCGCGTTCACGTGACTACCGACGACATCAAATCGGTGGCGTACCCCGTATTGCGTCACCGGATTATGACGACGTTCCACGCCGACGCCGACGGCATCACCCCCGACGACATCATTAAAAAGCTGATCGAATCGACGCCCGTACCGCTCGAAAAAGGCCGCTTGTAACATCTCCGTTACGCTCGTGCGGATAGTTGACGCGCTCCGCTCCGAAGACTGCGCGTCGCGGCTAATTCTTGCCAGAAAGACAAACAGCACAGACATTGTCTGTGCTGTTGCGAATGGACATCGAGTATTGACTACTTGGCGCGTTCGAGTTCCTTGAGGCCTGCGGTGTCGCGCTTGTAGAGCGGCAGGTGGCGGTAGTAGACTTCGAGCGTGAGCGTGGCGAGGCAGGTGGTGCCGAGGCGGCCGCACGAGCTACCGATCATGCTCTTGTCCGGATCCCAACTGCCGTCGAGCTTGTCGTTGTTTTTGCCGCTGGTTTGCAGCTTCAGCAACATGTCGCGCATCTTCGGGTTCCACTCTTTGTGCCAGACATCGCCTTCGTGGAAGTGCATGATCTGCGTGGCATAGTAGTAGTAGTACATGTCGAAGCGGGTTTCGGTCGGCATCCACTGTTTGCGGAGGCGATCGACGCCATCGGCCATACCGGGGTGGACTGGTCCCCATCCATCGACGTAATAGCGGCAGAGTAAGCCGACCGACGATAATGTCGGGCTGGTGCTCTTGTTGTCGGAGTAACCGTAGGCGGACTTCTTCGAGCCTTCGGCGACTTTGTCGAGGAACTTCTTGGCCTTGTCGAGCGTTTGTGGGGGCACGCCGATGTCTTTGCACATGCGAGCCGATTGCAGTGCTTGAATCTGCCACCCGACGATCGAGGTGTCGCCGTTCGCCCCGGCGGTATAGCCCCAGCTACCATCGCTGCCCTGGGCTTTGATGATGTATTCGATCGCTTTCTTGGCGGGGAGAAGCAGCTTGCTCTTATCGCCGGTCATGCCGTAGGCTTCGCAGATCGCGATGGCCGCAATCGCGTGCGAGTACATGCCACCCGAGCCGCGGAAGTTCCCGGCGGGCAGTTGTTGCGAGACGATGAACGTGAGGGCTTTCTCGACGGTTACCTTGTACTTGTTTTCTTTCGTGTCCTTGTCCCTGTCCTTGTGCGTTTGCCCGGCGGCGAGGAACGGCAGCAGCGCCATGCCGGTCGCGGCGATGACGTCGGTTTTGTGCGAGCCGTCGTAAGTCCAGCTACCGTTAGCCTTGTTCTGCTGTTTATCGAGCCAAATCAGCGCCCGTGCCACGGCGGCTTCGGTTGCCGAGTTGCCACCACCTTCCTTGAGGTTCTTGGTTTTGGTCGCGCCCGAATTACGGCCTTTCATACCGGCCACGCCGGTCCCCATCGCACCGCCATCGCCGCCTTGGACTTGTCCATCGAGGCCAGGAGCAATGCCGAGTATCGCACCGTCACCGATACCGGCGGGCGCGGGGGTATCGATCGCGGTCGTTTCGACCGATTGGACGCCAATCGGCTCGTTTTCGACAACTTTCGCATCGACGTTGTTGTCTTCGACGCGATTGACTTCGACGGCGGCGGCGAGGCTCGAATCGAGGCCGATGTCGGGATTGGTCAGGTCTTTGGCTTCTTCTTCGCTCGCGGGCTTGTCGACGATCGCTTGAACGATCTCATCCGACGCCTTCGTGTCGCCGCCGTTACGCATCCCGATGAGGATCGCGCTGACGAGGATAACGATGTGGAACGCGCCGCTGATGACCCACGCCGGTAGGTGCTTCTTCAGTAGGCGTTCGTGCGCGGTTTCCTCGGCTCCCGTGACGAAGTGAATCACCGCTCCTTGTTTCGCATCATTGATCGTTGGATCATCCACGACGAACCCTCCTGCATGAAAAGGATACCGACATATTTCGCCCCTTATTCGAAGGGGTTTTGTTGTTTTCGTTCTTCCATACCACGGCGGACGACGCGATCCCCGCGGCGGAACCACCAGGCGAGGCCGACGACAGTCAAGCCGAGCGTCGCCACGATACCGATAACCATCGGCATGAACGATTCTCGCCACGAACGTCCGCCGTCCATCTGCGGGTCGGGAAGTATCGACAGCGAACGGCCCATGAGTACGGGTGCCCGCCGCGTCTTGTTCTTGCCGGTCTTGGCTTCGAGTTGCTGCGATTCGTACTGCATGAGCTTGAACGAATAGCCCGCGATGCCGACCCACGCATCGATCTCTTCGGAGACCGACTTTTGCGGCTTCAGCCCAGCGGGCAGTTCGGTCGTGAACACGCAGATCGCTTCGATCTGCCCTCTCGGAAAGATCCAGGCCTCGTAAACATCGGTGATGCCGCTGGCTTGCAGGATGTGCGTCGGGTCGCGGCGCATGAGTCGTTTGAGGCGGCCTTCGAAGTAGATGAGGTCGAGTTTGAACGACTTTCGGCCGTCGTTGTGCAAGTCCTTGAACGTCAGGTCGCGTCGAGCATGGCTTTCGAGTTCGGCGGTTGTGAACTGTCGCGCGTGGCGGATGACTTCGTCGTACGCGCGCTCTTCGAGTTCGTCGATCGCCCGGTTCGCTTCATCGCGCGGTCCGACCGACGTCCAGTGGAACGGCGAATCGTCGCGGATCGCGTCGAACATTGCCAGACCTTTTTCGATCTGATACTTCGCAGCCGAGTCTGGGTGAACCGGGGTAGTTTGTGGTGTCGCAGAGGGCGCAGTCGCAGATGGGGAAGACGGCGCAGGAATGGGCGGTTCTGCGCGAGCGGTGACGGCGATAGTGACCCCGAAGGCGATGGCGGCAGCGATCCCGAGTGCGACCAACAGGTTACGACTAGCAGATCGGGCCGACGGTCGTCGATTCGGGGTGGCGTTCTGAGACATGAGTGCCTCCCTTAAAGTATCGGACGACCGCAACACCCCGTTGGTTCCCAAGTTCCGTCGATGGCGTTCGTTATTTTTTCTTGCGGTCGTCTTGCAGCGCCGGTGCCACTTGCCGGAATCCGGCACGGGTGATCTCGTCCATCAGCTTAATGAGTAGCTTGTAACTGAGGTTATCGCCACATTCGAGGCGAACTTTCGCCGGTTTATCGCCGATATCTTTCCGGCGAGCCTGGAGGGCGCTGAACAACTTCGCAGAATCCGAGCCGAGCGACTGCGCGCTGGTGTTCTTCGAGCCGAGCCGGATGTCGGCAATGGCACCGGCCTCGGTCGCATCGACTTGCACCGTCAACTCTTCGGGTTCTTCCTTGGTCGGGTCGGGTGGCGGAGCCACACTTGAGTTGGCGTCGCCCACTTCCTTCGGCAACGCCATATCCATATGCCCTTCGATCGGGCTAGGGTTGAACGTCATCAGGAAGAACGCGAGTAACTGAAACGACATATCCAACATCGGCGTGATCGGCAGATCCGGTTCGACGAAGGTATTCGAGTATTTGTGCCGCTTCACCATATTCGGTCTTCCAAACTAATTCGTTGAAGAGAACCACGGAAAACACGGAAACAGTGTGGCTTGCGGTTTGTACTTTCGCCCGCTACTAAGGATTTTATTCGCGATTCTACGATAGCGACTCCATCAGGAAACGTCGTGAAGGATTTTCATCTCAGCGTTTTCATTTCCGTGAAATCCGTGTTTTCCGTGGTCGATCAGGTCTTTGGAAACAACTTCTCACCGGCTTGCGGTTTGCACTTTCGCCCGTAGCTGAATGTCCTGATACCCTGCCGACTGGCAGGCGAGCAAAATCTCGTTCACCTGCTTGAAGGTGCAGTTCTCGTGCGCACGCAGCACGATCAGCGAGAACTTCGGCAACTTGGCTTCGGGCACCCCCCGCTTCTCGGCGTTCTTGCGACGGTTCTCGTCGGCGTCGTGCTTGCTCTTCATATAGTTCGTGACTTGAATGCGGTTCGTCAGCGTGTCCGATTTTTTGTCTCGACCGAGCAACAAGTGCCCCTTGTCGTTGACGTTCAAAATAATCACGTACTCTTCGGCTTTATCGAGCGGCTTCGCCTGAATCGCCGATGGCAGTTTCACCGTCGGGTTCACATCTTCCATGAGGAAGTTCGCGCACAACATGAAGAACATGACGAGCTGCAACACGAGGTCGAGCATCGGCGTCATGTTCGGTTCGCACTTTTCGACGCTACCGTGACTCATAGATGGCTACCGTTGGATCGCGAGGAGGAAATCCGCACACCGTCGCCATTCGATTAACGGGGCGGTTGGGCCAAAGGCGCGGCCGTAACGGAGGGGGCCGCGGTCGCCACCGACGGTCCGGCAAGGTTCGGACCGCCGCCACCAGGCTTCTTCGAGTTGTGGTACATCTGCGTCAGCAGGTCGTCGGCAATGTGGCCGACATCCATACAGACGCGGGTGATCCGGTTGCGGAAGAACGCATTGAAGGTGATCGCCGGTACCGAAATCCCGATGCCGATGAGCGTGACCGAGAGTGCGTGGGCGACGTTCGAGGCCAATGCGGCGGGGTTCGCCGTCGTACCGGGTTTGCCGAGTTCCATGAACGCACCGATCATCCCGAACACCGTACCGACCAGCCCGAGCATCGGCCCGAGCGACGCGATCACGGCGGTGTAGTTATTTTTGCTGTCCTTGTCGGACTTGATACTTTCGAGCGTATTCAGCGATGCATCGCGAGCGTCTTCGATGCCGTACTGAAGGCGAGCCATGCCTGCGGTGAGCACGCGACCGAGCATCGACGGGTCGCCGCGAGCCATATCGTAGGCTTCTTTGAATTTCCGCTTGTTGACGATGTCGGTGAACTCGTCGACGAAACCCGCTGGAATTGCGTTGTTCATGCGGAGGTCGAGGAACAACAGTACGACGATGGCGATCAGCCAGACCGAACAACCGAGGAGCACGGCCCCGAATACCCAGCCGATCGACTGGATGATGAAGATCATCTTGTTTTCGCTGGCCCCACCGCTAACGGGAGCGGGTTCGTCTTCAGCGAAACCGAGGCTCGGAAACGCACAGAGGACAACCAGCGCGAAAGCAATCCCGAGCAACGCCCGCAGAGAGGGGGCGTACGAACGCAGCGAGCGAGTCATGAGTTGTTCCCGGTGATCGGAGTCGAGATTCAATAGCACGTGACGAATCGGCGGTTAGATGCGAGGGAACGCGAATAGTTCCCCAAATGCCTAAACCGCTTCGTACAACCTAGCTTATTAAAAACCGCACGACAGTGGCCGTCAATCGAAAACTGGACGATCCCGTTCGGATTTTCAATTTAGGGGCAGCGCGTCGGTTCGATTTCGAGCGAGGAAAGACTCGACGGTTACACGCCGACGATAGGCGTCGCAACTCCACCGAAACCTCGCTTTCGGAAGATAATAGGGAACCCGCTTGCATCTGACATCGATACCCGTCACGATGCTGTTTGTAAATCCACTCCGCCACGACGACGCGAAGCCGACTCGATAAGACAGCGGCTTCTCGAACGTTTGCTTCGGAGTTTTTTATGATCATTTATCCAGCTATCGATATTCTCGGCGGGCAGTGCGTGCGGCTTCGGCAGGGAGACTACGCGCAGGAAACCGTGTTCTCGAACGACCCGTCGAGCATCGCGAAGAAATGGGCCGAGTGCGGGGCGGATCGCGTTCACCTCGTCGATCTGGACGGCGCGAAGGCGGGGAAGCCGGTCAATGCCGATGCGATTCGCAAAGCCGTGGGTGCCGCCGGTGTGCCGTGCCAACTCGGCGGTGGCATTCGTACCGAGGCAGACCTGGAAACGGTGTTTGGGTGGGGCGTTCGCTGGGCGGTACTCGGTACGCGGGCGCTGCAAGATCCCGATTGGGTCTGCCGGATGGCGGATCGTTACCCGGACCGGATCGTCCTCGGCGTCGATGCCCGCAACGGTTACGTGGCGACCGAAGGTTGGCTCGAAACGTCGAGTACGAAGGCAACGGAACTCGCGAAACGGGTAGAAAGTTCGCCACTCGCCGCAGTCGTTTACACGGACATCGCGAAAGACGGCATGATGAGCGGGCCGAACTTCGACGGCCTCGCCGAGATGCAGGCCGCGATGAAACTGCCCGTGATTGCATCGGGGGGCGTCGCGAACATGGCCGATGTCACCCGGCTGTCAGCGATGGCGTTGTTCGGCTGCATCATCGGCCGGGCACTCTACGAAAATACAATCGATTTGCGCGAAGCCGTGCGAGTCGGTTCCCAACACTCGAAGGATGCAACGATGTAAGGCGACTCCTCTGACGCACCCGACCGACCGCCTCTCCAGACGGAACGTGCCGCTCGCGCCACTGTGAGCCACCTGCGGTGAAGGCCCCAGCAATTGCTGCGGCCCGTTTCCCACGGGAGGTTTTCATGAACAAGCATATGGTCGACGACGTGCGCGATATTGCGCTCGTCGGGCATCGTTCTGCGGGCAAAACCAGCCTGGCCGACGCACTTCTATTCAAAGCCCACGCGGTCGATCGGCTCGGGAGCGTCGACGATGGCACTTCGGCGGGCGACATCGACGAAGACGAAAAGCGCCACCACTTCAGCATCGATACGCACGTCCTGCACGCCGACCACGGCGGCAAACACCTGAACATCCTCGACACGCCCGGCACGCCCGATTTCATCGGTGCGGCACTCGAAGCGATGTCCGCCGTCGAGACTGCTGTCATCGTGGTGTCAGCGGTGAACGGCATCGAAGTCGATACGCGGCGGATGTTCTTCGAAGCCGGCAAACGCGGCCTCGCACGGGCGTTCGTCATCAACAAGATCGACGCGGACGGCGTGCAATTTTCCAGCGTCGTCGATTCGATCCGCGAAGCGTTCGGCAAGAACTGCGTGCTGTTCAACATGCCGAACAATCTCGGTGCCAATTTCTCCGGCGTCATCGACATCGTCCACAAGCCGACGAACGTACCGACGACGTTCCCATACGATCAGCGCGAAGCCCGGACGCAGCTCATCGAAGCCGTCGTAGAAGTGAACGAACTGCTTCTGGACAAGTATCTCAACGACGGCACGATCAGCGATGCGGAACTCGAAGAGGCGTTGCCGCGCTGCTTGCTCGCGGGCTATGTCGTTCCGATTTTCTGCACGTCGGCGAAGCGCGATCGCGGCATCAAGGAACTCCTCGAGGCACTCGAAAAGTACGGCCTGTCGCCGAGTGTCAGCCGTAAGAAACTCGAAGGATTATCGTTCGGCTCGAATGGCACGACGAAGCTCGCCGAGCCGACGGAGGCATCCGAATTCCTCGGGCACGTCTTCAAGGTTGTCAACGATCGCTACGTCGGGCACCTGAGTTTTATTCGCGTACTCTCCGGCGTGCTGACGCCGAACCACACGATCATCGACTTGAACAACGGCAAATCGATTCGCGTCGGCCAGTTGCTTCAGATGAACGGCAAAACGCACGTGCCGATTCACGAAGCAGTGCCGGGGGACATCGTGGCCGTGTCGAAAGTCGATGGCTTGCACATCGGCGATACGATCGCTTTCCGGGCCGATGCACCGATGGTCGCCGACATGCACTTTCCCGTGCCGATGTACGGCGTCGCGGTCACGCCGAAACATCGCGGCGACGAGCAAAAGATTGCCGCGGGTTTGCACAAAATCGCCGAAGAAGACATGACGGTGAAGATCACGCACGACCCGCAGACGCACGAAATGGTGATGTGCGGCGTCAGCCAATTGCACCTCGATGTCGTGCAGGAACGGTTGAAGCATCGCTACGATCTCGACGTGATTACGAAGGAGCCGAAGGTTCCATATCGCGAGACGATCGGCGCGAAGGCGGAGGCCGATTACAAGCACAAGAAGCAGACCGGCGGCCGCGGGCAGTTCGCCGAAGTTCACATGCGGTTGTACCCGTTGCCGCGCGAGATCAAGACGCAGGAACAACTCGAAGCGAACTTCGCGAACAAGTCGAACTTCGAGAAAATGCGTGCGGTCCACTACGACCCGCTGATGAACTTCGCGATCGTCGACCACATCGTCGGCGGCACGATTCCGAACAACTTTCTGCCTGCCATCGAGAAGGGTTGCAAGGAGATGATGGAGCGCGGCGTACTGGCCGGGTACCGCATTCAGGATGTCGCGGTGGAGGTCCACTTCGGGAAGTATCACGACGTCGATTCGTCCGATGCCGCATTCAAAACCGCCGCCCGGCAGGCGTTCAAGAAGGCGTTCCTGATGGCACAACCGTCGTTACTCGAACCGGTCGTGAAGCTCGAAATCACGATCCCCACGAAGTACACCGGCGCGGTGTTGGGCGACCTGCCGACGCGACGGGCCCACATCGAGAATCAGGAAACGCTCTCCACCGATGCCACGATCATCCACGCCCGCGCCCCACTCTCCGAGGTGTCGCGTTACGCCGCCGTGCTCAGCGGGTTGACGCAAGGCCACGGCTCGTACTCGATGGAACTGAGCCACTACGACCCCGTCCCCGCGAGCGTCCAACAGCAGATCGTGGCCAAAGCCGAGTTGAAAGCAGACGACGACGAATAGGGGTTTTCCGCCTCAGCGCGACATCACTTTTTGCTTGCTGGCGTGCCGTTGAAGACGACGATCGCTTTGCGGTCGCCGGCATTCAATTCGATCGTGCGATCGTATTCGTATGCGATTCCTTCACGAACCCAGGTCGCTCGCACGACGAACTCCATCGACTCCCCCGGCACGAGTGCAGGGCCGATGAGTTCGTGTTTCGCGGATGATTTCGGTTGGCGTACGCCGTTCAACCAGATGTCGCCTGCGAACGGCAGTTCCACGGTGAGTACGGTATCGATCTTTACGAATGTGGCCGTATCCAGGATGCGCTGACGGGCGATGAAACTGCTGAGGTGTGCGGGGTGCAACGCCGCGACGGCGGCCACCGGTGCCACGATCGACGGCGCGTCGTCGATCGTGTAACGATTGCCGAACGATCCGCCCCAACTACGCGGGTAAAAATACGGGTTGTAGCCTCCGTAGCCGAAACCGGGGTAGATGACGGGCGCGACGGGAAAGCCGCCACCGGTGCCAAACTGACCGCCGTACCCCGCAGGGCGGTCGTACGGGGCGTTGATCTGACCGTTGGCCGATTGCGCGACAATCGTCGACGCGAAGATGGCTAGGATACGCATCGTCATGGTGTGCTCCGATATCGTGGAATCCGCTACTCCACTATACGGTGTTCCACGAGACACGATGGAATCGGTACTTCTCCCTCCGCCAGTTCTACTTCATGATGTACGTCTCGGGGGCTTTCACTTCGTTCGGCATCGTCTTCGCCAAGGTGACGAACTCCTCGACGCATGGCGGGCAGCAAAACTCGTACTTTTTGCCGCCGATCACCCAGGTCAAATTGGCGTTCGCTTTTGTCAGCGTTATCGGGCAGAGTTTGTCGCCCGCGATCGGCTTGATGTCGTGCGACACCTTCAAGCCCTTGTACTTTGCGGACACGGTCGTAGTGCCGTTCGCTTTGATGTCGGCCGCCGTGTAGATGCCGCCCGGCGTCAGGTAGACATCGGCCTCGCTACCCGCGGGTGCCACGACGACGGCACGCCCGTGATCGTCCACTGGCTTCATCGTCTTTTTGTTGTCCTTGTGCTCCACTTCCTTGAAGTCAGCAAGATACGGTTTGCCGTCGATCTCCACACTGATCGTCCCCTCGAACTCCTGTTCCTTGGCGAAGTTGTCGTGGGTGGCCACGAACCGGGACGACTTGCCCTTCGGGTCGCCGTCCTGCGGGGCCGCGACGAGGTCGGTCTGGAACGTCGGCGTCTTGATACTCAAGAGCAGTTTCGTTGCGGAAATTGGGTCGTTCTTCTTGAGGTCGTCGCTGAGGATGTAAACCGTCACCTGCTTCTTGCCGTGATCCACGACGAACTCGGCGTGGGATTTTCCCAACTCGGTGGTGGTGCCACCGTGCGGGGGTTCGGCGTGTTCGTGGTCGTCCTTCTTGGTGGACTTCTCGGCCTTCTTGTCGCTGGGTTTCGCGACGTCCGCCGACTTGCTGCAACCGAGCGCAGATAGACCGAGTAACAGCACGCCGAGACTCAACAGTTTCACGTTCTTCATAGCAGTCCTTTCGAGGGAAATAGAAAGTACATCACATCATACGCTGGCCGGTTTTGCGAGCGTCAGGTCACTTGCGGTCGGTTCGGCATGAACCAACCTCTCGGCATCCTTGCCGCTGAACTTCCAGAACAGTCCGGGGTGGATGAGGAACTCGCAAAACGTCGAGGTCACCAACCCGCCCAGGATCACCGTCGAGACGGGGTACAGAATCTCCAGCCCCGGCTTCTTACCGCCGATTACGAGAGGGATCAACCCGATCCCCGCCGTCAGCGCCGTCATCAACACCGGTGCCAACCGTTCGAGGCTGCCCCGCAACACCGTCTCTTTGCTGAACGGCAGTTTGTCCTCTTTCATCAGGTGGAAATAGTGCGTGACGAGCAAGATGCCGTTCCGCACTGCGATTCCACCGAGCGACACGAACCCGACGAGGCTCGCGACGGTGAGTGTCTGGTTCGTCAGCACCAGCGCGATCACGCCGCCGATGAACGCCGTCGGGACGGCGTTCAGAATTTGCAAGCTGATGCGTATCGAGGGGTACAGCAAGAACAGCACGACGAACACCCCTGCGACCGACACGAGCGCGAGCACGGAAATGAGCATCGTGGCCGACCGCTGCGCCTCGAACTGCCCGCCGAATTCCACGAAGTAACCTTCCGGCAGTGGGACGCGAGACTTCACCCTTTTCTCGATGTCGGCCACTACCCCGGCGAGGTCGCGGCCCTGCGTGTTGCACCGAATGACGGCGCGCCGACGGACGTTGTCCCGATTGATCTGGTTCGGCCCGCCCGCACCCTCGGGGATGTCGGCCACGTCTTTCAAACGCACCTGATTCGGCAAGGAGGAAGACGCATCCTTCCGCACGGGGAGGTCGATCCGCAGTTCGCCGAGCCGCGAGTAGTCGGTGCGGTAGGCGGCGT
Organism: Limnoglobus sp.; assembly: GCA_043757025.1. Classification (GTDB taxonomy): domain Bacteria; phylum Planctomycetota; class Planctomycetia; order Gemmatales; family Gemmataceae; genus Limnoglobus. The sequence continues at coordinate 12,804 of JAYVQG010000085.1, read as the reverse complement.
TTAACTTCACGACGAGGTCGAATCGCCGCTGTCCCTCTAGCACTTGCGACACGACCTCGCCCTTCATTGCAGTCTCGATGAACCGAGCGACGTACTGCCGACTCAGACCATACCGGGCGAGGTCGTCGGGCCGCAAGACGATGTGCAACTCGTCCACGGTCTCTTGCGGGTCGATCACCGGCGGTGTGAGGCCCGGCACGTCTTGAATCGCTGCCTTAATCTGGGTCGCCAACTTTTGCAATTGATCGAGGTCGTCGCCGAACACTTTAATGGCGATCTGGGCCGTCACCCCCGACAGCATGTGCGAGATGAGGTGAGCCATCGGCTGCTCGGCTTCAAAGGCCACCCCTGGCACCTCTTCGCCCAACTCTTTCAGCAATTTCTCCAGCATCGCATCCCGGCCGCGCTCCGCCTCGGGGTTCATCGAAAGGATGTATTCCGACCGACCGACCGGTTCCGCGTGTTCGTCCAGTTCGGCGCGGCCCGTCCGCCGGACGAAGTGCTTGACGTCGCCGGTCGGGTTTGCAAGCGTCTTCTTCATCGTCTGCAATTTGGCGTCGATCAGGACCGCCGCTTCGTTCGACGCCTTCAGCGACGACCCGGCGGGCAGCGTCACGTTAATCTGGATACTGCCTTCGTCGAACTTCGGCAGAAAGTCCGACCCGAGCGTGGTTAGCCGCCACCCGCAGTACGCGACCGCGATCCAGGTGGCGAGCAACAGCAAACCCGCTCGCCGAATACTGAACCGGATCAGGAACCCGGCCAGCCACTTGAGGAGATTCAAGATTGGAGATTGAAGATTGGCGACTGGAGAATCGACACCACCTGCCGTTTTTGCAATCTTCGATCTGGAATCGACATTCTTCAATAGATAGTACGACAGCACGGGCGTAACGGTGAGCGACACGAACAGTGAGGCCAAGATCGACACGATGTACGCCAGCCCTAGAGGCACGAACAATCTGCCCTCGACACCCGACAGTGCGAATAAGGGCACGAACGCCAGCACGACGACCGCCGTCCCGAACACGATGGCCGACCGCACCTCGCGGCTGGCGTCGTAAATCACCACAATGGCGGGCCGGGGGGTAGCCAGTACGCTGTTCTCGCGGAGTCGACGGTAGATGTTCTCCACGTCCACGATGGCGTCGTCGACCAGTTCGCCCATCGCCACGGCAATGCCACCGAGCGTCATCACGTTGATCGAGAGTTCCTGCCCGCTGACCCAGCCGATGAGTCGAAAAACGAGCGTCGTCACGACCAATGACAGTGGGATGGCAGTGAGCGTAATGAATGTCGTGCGGAAGTTCAGCAGGAACAGGAACAAGATCGCGACGACCAACCCCGCCCCGATCACCAGCGCTTCGCCGACGTAATACACACCGCGGTCGATGAAGTCTTTGAGTTGGAATAACTCGGTGTTGACGACGTAGTCGGCAGGGAGTGCGGCCTCCGACTCTCGCAGTGCGGCCTTCACTTTGTCGGTGACACCGCGCGTGTCGGCGTGCGGCTGCTTGACGATCGTTAGTACGACCGCGTCGGCCCCGTCGATGCTGCCATCGCCCCGCTTCGGGGCAGGGCCTTCCGCAACGGTCGCCACCTGCCCGAGCAAAACGGGCCGCTCGCCCGAGGCTTTCACGGGAATCTTGCGGAGATCGTCGAGCACCTTGGCCGGCTGCGGCCCGAGCCGCGCGATCACGCGCACCGGGCGTTCGACGTGACCTTCCTCGGTGAACCCGCCGCTCGAGTTGAGGTTGTTCTCCTGAATCGCTTGATCCACATCCTGAATCGTTACGCCGTACTCTTGCATCTTGTCGGGGTTCACCAGCACTTGATACTGCTTGCGATCCCCGCCGAGGACGATCACCTCGGCGACCCCTTGCTCCTTGAGCAATCGCGGTCGAATCACCCAATCGGCGACCGTCCGCAAGTCCATCCGCTGTTCCTCCGACGATCGGAACACCACAGTATGTTTAACGAACGAGAAAGGTTGAAGGATAAAGGTGGAATCGGAGACGCGCACGGCAGGCTGGGTTTGTTCGACGCGCACCCACGTAGACAGATCGCGGCGATCGACCGCACGCCAGACCGTTATACTTTCGCCTTTCCCAAGCTCAGCCATCAGGCCAGTGCGACCGACCGCCACCAACCCCCCGCCATTGGGACCGCGGTGCCGATACAGCCCGATGTGCATGATCTGGCCCATGATCGAACTCGGCGGCGTCATGAGCGGGCGGATGTTCGCGGGCAACGTTCCGCTCACGGCGGTCAGTCGCTCTTGAACGATCTGCCGCGCGTAACGGACTTCCGTTTTCCAGCCGAATTCGACATAAGTGACGACCAGCCCTTGGCTCGATTGGCTGCGGACGGCCTCCACGCCAGGCGCGCCGAGTATCGCCGTCTCGATCGGCTGCGCGACGAGCGATTCGACCTCCTCGGGGGACATGCCGGGGCTTTCGGTCAGTAGCACCACTCGCGGCCGGTCGAGGTCCGGGAACACGTCGATCGGCATGGTGGTGGCGAGATAACTGCCGTAAACCATTACGACTACCGCAGCCATCACGACGAGGGCGCGATATTGCAACGCGTACCATTGAAGATTGAAGATTGGAGATTTAAGATTATTAATTGGAAAAACTCCGATCTGAGGTGGCAGTTTTACGCGATGCGACCATAATTGCGGTGAGTTCGTTGGCTTCGGTGAGGAGTGGGGCGACCATCGAGCGAACGTGAAGTTCACTTTCGATGATCAATTCGAGCCAGTAACAACATTCGTCGACTTCTTCGATGACGATGGCGAGTTTCGCAACGAACTCCGCTCGGGATCGAGCACGACAAGTCGCCCGGTAGTTCGCCCCGACCGACGTTCCACAGCGAACGAGTTGTTTGCCGATTACCCACGCGACGGGTTGATTCGGCAGCGCAGCGACACAGCGCATCACTCGCAGAGCAAAAGCCTTCGTCCTCGCCTTCAGATCCACTGCCGTCATTTGTATTTCTCCCAGTTTTCAATCTTCCGTCTTCAATCTCAATTCTTCAATTATCAGTGTTTACCCATGTGGACGCTGCCGTCCGAGTGGATGTGGAATCCCTTGGGCATGGTGCCACTTTGGGACTTAATCATGCGGTTGAGTTGGGTGGCACCGGCCTGGGCGACGTACACACCGGGCGGGACGCTACCGTCGTTGGCGACGACGACGCGGTCGCGATCTCGATAGAGAACTTGCACCGGTTTGCGGTCGAACACGTCGCCATTTTGGCGAAACACGTAGGCGTCGGCTCCGTCGCGGGCCACGGCATCGGGGGGCAGTACGAAGACGTTCTTCACCTCCTCGACGCGGACGAGCAGGCGGACCCGCTGGCCGGGTCGGAACCGCCAGAGCGTCTGCATTTTGTCGAGCTGCGCGACGGCCCGCGACTGGTTTTCGAGTGGCATGATGAAGCGGAACGTACGGCTATCTGGGTCGATGATGTTGGCAATGTAAGTGACGCGGAATGTCTGCCCGTGCGCGTCCCACCCGTGGCCCGACTCTTCTTCAAAATCGACCTCGATCGGCCACCCTTCTTTAACGACCCGTTCCAACAACGGCGATTCGTCGCGGAACGCCCGCCCCTCGATGGCAAGCATTTGGTGATTCGCCAACAGCGACAGCGTCTGCCCAGCCTGCACCTGTTGACCGAGTTCGACCTTCAACTCTTGAATCTCGAACGCCTTCGGCTCGGATTGCGCTTTCCCTGCGTCTGCCGGGCGATTCGGAACGACGATGGAGATTTCGGCGACGAACTTGCCATCGGTTACGCCGTCAATTTGAGCGGGCAACAGTCCTCGATTGATGAGTTCCTGGCGGTACGCTTTGACCGATACTTCGAGCCGAGTGATCTGGCTGTCTACCTCGATGATTCGCGCTTCCGCAACGGCACCCTCCGACGCAACCAGCCGCTTCCGTTGGGCCTCGGCGAGCTTGATATCCTGCGTGGATTTGAAGAGGTCGGTCTGGGTAAGGTGTAGCGATTCGCTGAGGAGCTTGAGAGTAAACAGTACCTCGCCGGGTCGGACGGTGTCGCCGGCAATTTTGTGAATGCGGCTGACGATACCGGTAACCGGGGCGACGACCCCGCGGTCGCTGAAGCCGGGGCGGTCGATCACGATGCCGGGGACGGAGATCGTCTTCCAGAAACTGTCGGCTTTGAGTGGCTTGGACGTCAGACGCAGGTTCTTTTGGGCCTGTGTCGTAAGTAAAACTTGCTCGGATGGTGCGGTGGCTTCGGCACGATCGTCGGGTTCGGCGTTCGATTCCTTCGTAACCGGGAACAGAACTGGTAACCAGTGTTCGCGGCTGAGGTAGCCGCCCGCTGCAATGCCCACGACGATCGCGAGGAAAACGACGAACCGGATCGCGCCGACGAAGTGCCGGTGTAACGATCGATCCGTTGGATGGACGATCTCTGTGGGCGGGTCGATTACGCCGATGGCAGGCTCGCTCATGCCTGGACTCCAGTACGTGTTGACGCCGATGAACGGTCGCTACACCGACATCGCGCGATTGAGAATCGAATATTATGATGAATGAGAAACGATCGATTCAATGGAGATGGGACTGAATGCTAAATGACGAGCGAGCAGTGCGAAAGGTAGAGCGGTGGCAATGACTGACAGTTTACGACCGAGAAATCGACCGAGTGGAGGGCGGGCGTCATCGAGAAAAGTAGGACGCCTGCAAAATCCGCCACTGTCAATACGCCGATCTCGGTGACAGTTGGCTCCGTCCACTGGAGATTCTCGACAATTGCAGACGCGAACGGGCAAACGGGTTTGTGATGTTCGAGCGGAGCCGGTGCCGAGTGAGAGTCCGTCGGCACGGGTTTCGCGCAACGATGGTGAGAACAACCGTCGATTGTTTGCGTACTCGCACCGATATGGACGCGAACGTAATCCTTCGATGCACGCCTCTCGACGTCCGCTTTGCAAATGCAAAACAGCGACGGCAGCAGAAGCGGCAAGCAGGCCACCAACATCAGGAATCGGACCATGATCGTCATTAAGATTATTTTAACGACGGACGCAACCAAAGTCAAACGAACTGAGTCAACGCAACTGTATACAAACCAATCTCACGCGCCGACCGATTTCAGCTTGTTCTTGGCCGACTTGCCCGCATCGCTTTTCGGGTCGCGCTTCGCGAGTAACTTCAACACATCGATACCGAACTGCTTCGTGCGGCCGATTTGTTCGACGAAGTGGAAACCGAGGTACAGCAGATCTTCGGGTTCGAGGTGCTTGGCTTTCTCGATTTCGCTCAGCAACAGCACTGAATCGTTTTGGTGCAGCGCGTCGAAGTTGCGGAGGCACGGGTCGGATTCGAGGTAGCGGGCGGCGAGTTCCTTCTTCGAGACTTTCAGCCCGCACATCGCCAACTCGAGCCGGACCGCGAAGCCGATCGTGGGATCTTTCGCCACCGCTTTCAGGTACACCAACGCGGCTTCGTATTTCTTCTTCTTCCGCAGCGCGACGGCTTTCTCGACGAGGCCATCTTGCAGTTTCGCGTGATCCCATTCGCGGAGCAGAAACAAGAACGGCTCGGTGCGGTGGTCGTTCTTTTGGAGGTATTCGCACAATTCATCGAAGAGTTCGGTCCAGTTCGCAGGTGTGAGTTCCTTCGAGAAAGTCAACGCAGTGCGGGCGAGTGGCCAGGCGTCTTCATGATTCGGTGCGGCGATCAGTGCCGCGACCAGCGATTTGCGGCCGAACTTCAGTTTCTGCAACCGGGCGAGTGCGGTATCGCGGACGCCACGATCCGTGTGTTTCAATTGCAGCATCAGCCCGTCGGCCACTTCGGCTGTGTCGCGATCGCCGATCTTGTCGATCGCGAGCCGCCGTGCCGCAATGTCCGGGGCGTGAAACAACGCGATGTATTCGGGCAGTAACTTGTCGTTCACCGGCAATCGGTTGAGGACCATCATCGCCGGGGCCGCTACCTGGAAATCGCTCTCGGATGCACATAGGAATAAGCGTTTCCATTGCTCTTTCGTCGGCGATTCGGTCCAACCGCCGACGGCTTGCAATGCCATGGCTCGCACGTCGTGCGGGTGCGGCGGCACCGTGCGATCCCACAAGACCTCCGTTGCCACGGGGTCGTTCAGCGCGACGAGAATTCGCACGATCTGTCCTTCGGACTGTACGAGCAACGGGTGCTTTATGTCTTGAGAAATCGTCACCATCTCGGTTGCGAGTGCGATCTTCTCGGCGGGTGACATGTCTGGAATTCGCGAGATGATTGCGGTCGCTGCCGATGCCGCAATCTGCGCGTCTTTGTCGAGCAGCACCGACACAGCCACCGATTCGGAGCCGCACGATGTAAGTGCTGCCGTTATGTACTTTCGCACCCCTGGCACCACTTTGTGAAGTAGCTCTTGCAGCCCCTTGATCCCCTTCGCGCCGAGTTTCGCACACGCCTCGGCGGCCATCGACGCTTCGTTGCCACCGTGGGCGATTTTCTCCAACAACGTCGGAAGAGCCTTCTCGACTTTCAGCATTCCGACCGCACGAATGGCTTGTTGCCGAACCTCACCGTTCTTATCGGTGAGCCGTTCTTGGAGTGCGGCGGCAATCTCCGCGTCGCGTATTCCCAACTCGGCAACGACGAGCGCCGTAGCCGCACGTAGCTCGGTCGTGCTGTCGAGGGAAAGCAGTCGCACGAACTTTTTGGCAGGGATTTCCATCGGTATCAGTCGAAAGAGGAATGAGGGTGTTTCAACTTATCGTATGGAACGCTCGTTCGACACGATTGGTTTTCTTCTGGTTTTTCAGTCTCTTCGGCGCCGGGTTGCCGGTCGACGCCCAACCAGCGAATGAGAACTGGTAGCGTCAGCCCTTGCCCGACGAGCGTGGCGAAGCTGCCAACAGTAACAGCACGATTTCAAACGGTAGCAAACGATTCTCCTCTCATTCCACGACAACGATGAATTCATCGCCAGCGCACACGCGAACGGTTTCGGCGAACGCCACCCAGCCGCGTTCGTCGGTCACGCCAGATGCGATACAGACTTTCAAACGGTACGCACGGGCGATCTTGCCCGCCGGTACATCGGTAAGGTGAACGCGGTCGATCCAGCGTTCTTCGGTGAAACGAAACGTGAAGTGCGGTTCGACGTAAAGCGTGCGCATCATGGTTTTGGGTTCCAAATCGCCGTCATTAGTTCGTAGATGCGCGGCTCGGCTTCCATCATCTCCGCTCGGTTGAACGGGAAGAAATCGTTCGAGCCGAAATAGGCTTCGGTCATCTCCGCGAAGAACTCCATGCGGTTCGTCGTCGCGTAATGCTTCACGCGATTGCCATCGTGGAGGAGGACTTTTTCCCCGCGCTTTTCCGACATGTATAGCTCGTACGCCGCAAGGATCCGCGGCTCGTCGAAGCTCAATTCCCGATCGTGATAAGCGTGGGCCAACTCGTGAAGTATCACCCACGGCTGCTCGTTGATGTTGCGTTTCGTTACGAGGTCGATTGCGCGAGGAATGTGAACGCACTTCGCCAGATCCTCGGCGTAGCCGTTGTTTTTGAGCCAACCTGCGCCGGGGTGATATTGCATCGACTTGAGTTTCCCATGCGACAAATCGACGACGATCGGCACCGCTTGCAGTAACTTCAAACGATCCGCCCGTACGACGACTTTGATCTCAACGAGCTTCGCTTCGAGGAATTTCAGGTTGCGTTTGCCCATCTCCTCGTCGGGGCCGTTCAGAAGCCGGTCATCGATGCGAATTTTCCAGCCTTCGATATCGCGCGTCGTTCGCGATGTTGGTTTCGTCGGTTCTAAGGTGTCCGCAGCGATTCCGGCGTTCGCCGTCATCGTGAGGAAGATCGCCAAAACGATCGTGGATCGTGAACCGAACATAGCGGGTCTCTTGCGGATTTGTGGTATCGCTTCCGATCAGTATCCTGGCTTTGTTCATAAATGGCCATTCGCTACACCGAGGAATCGTCGAGGATGAAGATCACATCGATCAGTGCGTACAAGGTGATGTTGCCGTTGCGAGAAGGCGATTACAAATGGTCCGGCGGGAAATCAATCGATCTGTTCGATAGTACCATCGTTCGCGTCGATACCGACGACGGGATTACCGGTTGGGGCGAAGTCTGCCCGCTGGGGCCGTTCTACCTGCCGGCGTATGCGAATGGCGTGCGGGCGGGAATTGCCGAGTTGGGGCCGCATTTACTCGGGTACGATCCGCGCGAACTCGGCAAGTTGAACCGACGGATGGACGCGGCACTCAAGGGGCACGAATACGTCAAGTCCGGGATCGACATCGCGTGTTGGGATATTCTCGGCAAGGCGACAGGGCAGCCGGTCTGCACGTTGCTCGGTGGCCGTTACGGCGATGATTTCGTTCTGTATCGTGCCATTTCGCAAGAGTCTCCCGAAGCGATGGCGGCAAAGGTATCGCAATATCGGGCCGAAGGCTATCGCCGCTTTCAACTGAAAGTCGGCGGCGAAGCGGATGTCGATATCGAGCGGATTCGCGCCGTTGCTGTACAACTGACTTCGGGGGATCGGCTCGTTGCCGATGCGAACACCGGTTGGCGAATGCACGATGCGCTGCGGGTGGTGCGTGCGGTGCGCGACATCGATGTGTACATCGAACAGCCGTGTTTGACGTACGAAGAGTGCCTGACGGTCCGTCGTCATACCGATCATCCGTTCGTTCTCGATGAAGTGATTAACGGCATCGAACCGCTACTTCGCGGTCATGCGGATCGCGCGATGGATGTGGTGAATATCAAAATCAGCAAGTTCGGCGGGCTGACGAAAGCCGTGCAAGCCCGCGATCTGTGCGCGAGCCTCGGCGTGGTGATGACGCTCGAAGACAGTTGGGGCGGCGACATCGTGACGGCCGCGATCGCGCATCTCGCGCATAGCTGTCCGACGGAGTTTCTGTTCACGTCCACCGACTTCAACAGCTACGTCACCGTCGATTTCGCCGATGGTGCCCCGCAGCGAAAACACGGTCGCATGGCCGCATCGACGGCACCCGGTTTGGGCATCATGCCGAAGATGGATGTCCTCGGCCCGCCAGTGTTAGTCGTGAAGTAAAATATGGATCGTGTAAAATGCTCGGATTGAGTGGCGCTACGTTGAAAGTAGCATGTGAACTTTGGCGGTCTAACTGAGATGATGCAGGTTTCGATGATCGACACTCGCCGAACAAGTGCGATACTTCGGCACGTTTGCAAGAAATTCCGATGGCCGGGAAATATTGCTCTCCCCTTGCAAGAAATACTCTGGTAAAGTCCCGCTTCGATTCGACCGACACGGATGTCGGTGGAACATGGCATTCGGCGGCAAGGAGGCTCCGCGTGGCCCGTCCTTGGCGACTTCGACACAAACTGTTCCTCGGCCTCGGCCTCGTCGTCGGCAGCATCGCGCTGCTACTGGGCGGGGCGGTATTCGGGCTGCTTTCCTACGTGGAAGCGGGGCGGATCGTCGACCACAAACTGCACCAGTTGCAGGTGACGGTTGTGCTTCGCGATCAGATTCACCAGATGGCCGACAACCGCACGAACCCCGACGGCAAATCGCAGAACCGCCAGGAACAACAGCAATATATTTTGCACTGGTACGCGCAGGTTCGCAACTCGCTCGATTACTATCGCGAAACTCGCAAATCGGATCAAAACTCGCAGTTCCCGGACCCCGACGATGGCGAAGGCCAACGGCACGCGCTCGCGAAGATCGACACGAGCCTCGCGAAGCTCAAACAACTGATTACAACGCCGGGAACGCGAGCCGATTCGCAGGGCGATCAGCGCGTGATCGACGACCCGGCAGTACGCGCGGCGTACCACGAACTGATGAAAGAATCGACCAACCTCTTCGCGATTATCAAGACCGACATCGACGACACGTTCCGCCATGCGGATACCAACCGTCGTCGCGGTACCGCCATTGCAGTATCTGGTACCGTCGTGGCGGCGCTGCTGATTCTGACGATGCTTTACTACTTCAAAGTCTGGGTTTTCACGCCGATTCGCTTACTCCAAGCCGGTGTACAACGGGTGCATAATGGCGACTTCGAGCACCCGATCCAGTTGCAATCGCACGACGAACTCGAAGAACTCGGCAACGAGTTCGACGCGATGACCGCCCGCTTCCGGGACATTTACAAAGACCTCGCGCAACAGGTGAACGACCGCAGTCGGCAACTCGTACGCTCGGAGCGCATGGTGTCGGTGGGCTTCCTCGCTGCGGGCGTCGCGCACGAAATCAACAACCCGCTCCACTCGATCTATCTGCGTTCGGATTCGCTCGTCTCTCGGTTGGGCACGCTCACGAAGAATCTCGCCCCCGCCGATGCCACGGTGCTGACGGACTATCTGCGCGTGATTCAGCAAGAAGCGGATCGTTGCAAGCAGATCGTGAACAAGCTGCTCGATTTCAGCCGATCCGGCGAAGGCCGCCGCGATGCGACCGACATGGGCCGCCTGATTCAGGAAGTGATCGACATTGCCCGCCCGTTGCCGAACTTCGGCCGCAAGCGGATCGAGTATCAGCCGGTGTACCTGCTCGCGGAGGTTTGCCCCGGCGATCTGAAGTCGGTGGTATTGAACTTGATCGTAAACGCACTCGACAGTATGGACGACGACGGAGTATTACGCATCGCGGTGGGTCGTGTCGGCGAAGTGGCCGAGTTGCGATTCCAGGACACCGGTTGCGGAATGACCCCGGAAGTGCTCGAACATATCTTCGAGCCGTTCTTCACGCGGCGACGCACGGGGAACGGAACGGGGCTGGGGTTGTCGATCAGCCACCAGATTATCGACCAGCACGGCGGCACGATTTCGGCCGCCAGCGATGGCCCCGGTCGTGGGAGTGCCTTCGCGATTCGCGTGCCGATGCGGGCTGCGACTGCGAAGCCGGAACTTGCGGACGCGAAGAAACCGGAACCGATGCCTGCGATCGTGCCGCTCTGGCCGATCGCGAAGGCCGCCTAAAACTGCAATATTCGACGAATCACTGAGGATGCGACGTGAACGCAACACCACAACTGAAACTGCGGATTCTGTTCGTCGACGACGAACCGCACCTGCGCGAATTCATGATGGCCGAACTCCCGCGACTCGGCCACGAAGTCACGGTGTGCGCCAACACGAACGCCGCCGTCGAAACGCTGAAACGCGCCACGTTCGATGCCGCGATCCTCGATCTGAAGATGGAGAACGACAACAGCGGGCTGCAAGTTCTGCAGTATCTGAAACAAGTCTCGCCCGACACCGAAGCGGTCATTATGACCGGCTACGCGAACCAGGAAACGACGCTGACCGCACTGCGGCTCGGTGCGTTCGATTACCTCACGAAGCCGTGCAAACTCGCGGACATCGAAGGGCTGTTGATCCGCATCGGCGAGAAGCGCAAGCTGAAAAACCAGGCTGCCGCGCTGCAAACCCGCGTGACGGCCGCCGAAGGCCCGTCGATGCTCATCGGCAACGGCCCCGCGATGGACCCCGTCAAGCGCTTCATCGACACCGTCGCGCCGACCGACGCCACGGTGCTGATTACCGGCGAAACGGGTACGGGCAAAGACGTCGTGGCCCGCTCGATCTTCATGCGTTCGCATCGTGCGGAGATGCCGTTCGTGCCGGTGAATTGCGGCGCGTTGACGCAAAACCTCGCCGAGAGCGAATTGTTCGGCCACCGCAAGGGCGCGTTCACCGGTGCCGACCGCGACCGAAAGGGCCTGTTCGAGGTCGCCAACGGCGGCACGCTGTTCCTCGATGAACTCGGCGAACTCGACAAGAATATCCAAGTGAAAATGCTGCGGTTCCTCGAGTCCGGCGAATTGCGACGCCTCGGGGACAGCGAACCGATTACCTCCGACGTTCGCGTCATTTGCGCCACGAACCAAGACTTGCGCCGACTGATTGCCGATGGGCAGTTCCGCGAAGATTTGTTGTATCGGCTGAATACATTCCACATCCATCTGCCGTCGTTGCGCGAGCGTCCGGAAGACATTCCCGAACTGGCGCGGTTCCTGTTGGCGCGGGAAGCGAAGCGGCCACTGGAAACCGTCTCGGGTTTACTCACCGCCGACGCGATGCGGGTGATGACCGCGTACCACTGGCAGGGGAACGTCCGCGAGTTGGCGAACGCGATGGAATACGCCTGGATTATGTCCGGCGGGCAGCCGATCACGCCGCACCACTTGCCGCACGACGTACGAACCGGCGCGATGAACCGCCCCGCACCCGCGTACATCGCACCTGCCGTGTTGGCGTTCCCCGGCACGATGAATTCCGCGCCGACGAACCACTACACCGATTCGCCAACGACGCTGCCATTGCCGCGCGGGAAGACGCTGGAAGACGTCGAGATGGAGTACATTCTGCAAGTGTATGCGAAGAACGGCCAGAACAAGCAATCGACCGCCACCGAACTCGGTATCAGCCTGAAAACGCTGTACAACAAGCTGCACAAGTACGAAGAAGAGCGTCAGAAGCGCGCGAGCTAGAATTTGTGGGGCCAGATTCCTGCCAGCCCGCAGCGCGAGCAAGGAAGTTCCACCCACGACGAGCGATTCCAGCCCGCAGCGCGAGCGCGCCAGCGAGGTGGAACCTACGATAACCTCTATGCAATCACTCGACCATTGGAAACCTACCCTCGCTAACAATTCCGATCCTGTTAGAAACCCATCGGGTTCCCCTTGCTTGCGCTTTTTGAAGTTGCGCTTTCTTGCCGTTCAGGCACGGCGAGACTTCATTTTGTTTGGTTTTGAGGCGTCCATGGCCACGAGCGCAACCCAGGGGTACGACG
>JAYVQG010000084.1:0-10041 GCA_043757025.1 Limnoglobus sp. | reverse complement strand
TTTCGAGGCGACGATCGGCTCGGGGCAGTCTCGATTGAGGTTCGACCGATAGGTGGCTATCGCATCCGCACAGAGAATGTCAAAATGGCGAATTTGGGAAATTGTCCTCCGACACGACCGGGAATTGCTGGTAAAGTCTCGCGTTTTCCCTTCGCTATCGCGGGCGCGGTTCGGGTATGCTTACGGCGTTCCTGCCCGTTCGTCTCTTCATGGAGTCCTCTCATGTCGCGTTGGTTCTTTGCCATTACGGCACTCGCGTTGATGTCGGTATCGGCTTCGGCCCAAGCCGAGAAGAAGAAAGTCGAGCGACTCACGCCGACGGCGGCGGATGTCGCGTACGGCGAACACGAACGCCAGAAGTTCGACTTCTGGCAGGCCAAATCGGACAAGCCGACGCCACTCGTGGTGATGATTCACGGCGGCGGTTGGGTCAACGGCGACAAAAGCGGCTACAGCACTGCGGCGATCAAGCCGTTCCTCGATGTCGGCATTTCGGTCGCGTCCGTGAACTATCGCTTCATTCAACACGCGATGGAAATGAAGGTCGAACCGCCAGTAAAAGCTCCGCTCCACGATGCCGCACGCGCGATTCAGGTGTTGCGCTCGAAGGCCAAAGAGTGGAACATCGACGAAACTCGCGTCGGCGCAACGGGTGGCTCCGCAGGGGCGTGTACGTCGTTGTGGCTCGCGTTTCACGACGACCTTGCAGACGCGAAGAGTGCCGACCCAATCGCACGCAAATCGACGCGGTTAACGTGTGCTGCTGTCAACGGCGCGCAAACCTCGCTCGACCCGAAACAGTTGCGCGAATGGATGCCGAACGCCACGTACTGCGGGCACGCTTTCGGCTACCAACAGAAGGGCCGATCCCGCGGCGAAGAGTTCCGGATGGCACTCGAAGATCGCGAAAAATTGCTACCGTGGATCGCCGAATATTCGCCGATCGAACTGGTCACCAAGGACGATGCACCGGTCTTCATGATCTTCCCGAGCCAGGACAAACCGCCCGTTGCGGGGGAAGCGCAGAAAGACCCCACGCACTCGGCGGTGTACGGCGTCGAGCTTGCCAAGAAGATGAAACTCGTCGAAGTCGAGGCGATCGTCAGCTATCCGAACGGGCCTTCGACCGAGTATAAAACGATCAATGAGTACCTGATCGCGAAGCTGAAGAAGTAAACTGCCGATGGACTTATTCACCGATCTCCGTACGGCGAACCGGCTGACCGCGCAACCACTTGCCGCGCGGATGCGACCGCGAAACCTCGACGAATTCGTCGGGCAGGAACATATCCTTGGCCCCGGCAAACTCTTGCGCCGGATGCTGCTCGCGGACCGCCTGAACTCGGTGATCTTCTACGGCCCGCCCGGTTGCGGCAAGACCGCACTCGCGCACGTAATTGCCAACCAAACGAAGTCGCATTTCGTGGCGATGAATGCGGTGGCGGCGGGTATCAAGGACGTTCGCGACGTGCTGACCGAAGCGCGTTCGCGGCTCGAACACGATGGCGAACGCACGATCCTTTTCCTCGATGAAATCCATCGCTTCAACCGCTCGCAACAAGACGTATTGCTCCCAGATGTCGAGAATGGCATCGTGATTTTGATCGGCGCGACGACGCAAAACCCGTTCTTCGCGGTGAACACGCCGCTCCTGTCGCGTAGCCAGATTTTCACGCTCGAACCGCTCTCGCGCGAACATACGAAGACCGTCATTACGCGCGCACTCGCGGACAGCGAACGTGGCCTAGGCAAGACGCCAGTGACAATCACCGACGATGCGCTGAACTTCCTCGCGGAGATTTGCGATGGCGACGCCCGACGCGCGTTGATGGCAATCGAGATCGGCGTGAAGTCGTCGTTGGCGATCGAAAACGCGCGCCCCGATAGCACCCAGATTCTCTTCGACCTCGCACTGGCGCAAGATTCGATTCAACGCAAGGTTCTCGACTTCGATCCGACCGGCGATTCGCACTACGACCTCGCCTCGGCGTTCATTAAGAGCTTGCGCGGCAGCGATCCGCAGGCGGCGACTTACTGGCTCGCCCGCATGTTGGAATCGGGCGAAGACCCACGATTCGTCGCACGGCGGCTCGTGATTTTCGCATCGGAAGACATCGGCAACGCCGACCCGATGGCCTTGCTCGTCGCGAACGGCGCATGGGATGCCGTCGAGCGAGTCGGCTTGCCGGAGTGCGTGCTGAACCTCTCGCACGCGGTCTGTTATCTGGCGACCGCACCGAAATCGAACGCCTGCACGGTAGCGATCGGTGCCGCCCAAAAAGACGTGAAGGAAGGCCGCACGCTCCCCGTGCCGAAGCACCTGCGCGACGCCCACTACGCTGGCGCGAAGCAGTTCGGCCACGTCGGGTACCAGTACGCACACAACTTCGAGGGCGGCTGGGTCGACCAGGAATACATCCCCGCCGACGTGACGTATTACACCCCCACCGACCGCGGCCACGAAGCAATCATCGCGGCAAGAATGGCCGAGATCGCCGCAAAGCGGAAGTCGGCGGAGGGCAAGCCATGACGGAGGAAGAGTGGCTGACCGCGAGTCGTACTACTGAGCTGCTGAAATTCATTAAATCGCAAGCCAGCTCTCGGAAGTTGAGGTACTTCGTCGTGTCGTGCGCCAGAAATGTTCTGCCGCCATTACCGGATTTGGACATGATAAATGCCTTGAAACTTGCCGAAGCATTCGCGGATGGAACAGGAACGAAGTACAAACTCGCACAAGGTCGAAAAGCACTTCGAGCGCGACATGCAGAACGTTTCAAACAGTGGATTCCCCTGTACACCGACAACGTACGGTCTGTTCCGGCTTGGTATGGGCTGATCGAAAGTATCGAGAAAGTCTTTGAATCGGCAGCATTTTCATGTGTGTGGTCGGTCACCCGTTACATGTCGATTGAAAAAATCGTGCAGCAAGGTTTTCACAGTGGGCTGAAACATCAAAGTGATATCATCCAGCACGAAATGAAGCACCAGATCAATTTCATCCGCGACATCTTCGGCAACCCGTTCCGTACCGTCGATTTCGATCCCGAGTGGCAAACCGACACCGCCGTGGCACTCGCGCAGACGATGTACGATGCTCGCAATTTCCACGCGATGCCGATTCTTGCGGACGCGCTTCAGGATGCCGGCTGCGAAGACGCCGCAATTCTCGATCACTGTCGGGATGAGAACGGCCTCCACGTCCGCGGTTGCTGGGTCGTCGATCTGATACTGAGGAAGGCATAGACTCACTAAAATGTCGCAGAGGAGGATGGAAAAATGAGTGCGAATACCGTGGTGCTTCAAGGAATTGTTCAGCCGGATGGCACGCTGCAATTGAACGGGAAAGTGGCCTTGCCTGCGGGTAAGGTGCAGGTCACCGTATCGGCGGTGTCAACGGATCACCCGTTTTGGCAAATGATGCAGGAAATCTGGGACGCCCGACAACAAGCCGGCCTCCAACCGCGTAGTGTCGAAGCGATCGAGGTGGAACGACAGCAGTTTCGGGACGAGGTGGACGAAGAGATTGCCGAAGCTGGCCGACTACAGGACGAATGCCAACGATTGCACCAAGATGCTGAGAAGCCGAATTCGGAGGCGCAACGATCGTTTGTCTCGACACGAACATCGGTATCTACCTGATCGAAGCCAATCCGTTATGGACTCCGAAAGCGACTGACCGCTTCAACACCTTGCTCGCGGAGGGAGACCAGATCGCAATCTGTGACGCCGCCCGGCTGGAGTGTTTGCTAAAGCCCCTTGCCAGTGGCAACAATGTCAATGCAGCGAGTTACCGTACGTTCTTCGGGAACCCAATTGTGAAGATGCTCCCGATAACGCCACAAACCTGGGAGCACGCGGCACAGTTGGGAGCGGCCTATTCTTTCAAGGCGATGGATAGCATCCATCTCGCGACCGCCATCGAACACCGTTGTGGCCTATTCCTGACGGCAGATTCCAGGTTGGCCCGATGCACCGATATTTCCGTTGAAGTCTTGACATGAAGCGGCTGCTGGGTCGTCGATCTGGTGCTGGGGAAGGCGTAGACTTCTGAAGTGTCTGGAATGAGTCAACGTCTATTGCCCCGCCATCGACTGCCAACGTTTCAGGAACTGTTTCCGGTCGAGCGCACGCATCGTTGCGATGTTTCGCTCGGGGATCGAATCGAGAAACGCGCGGTCGTTGGCAACCCGGCTGATGCTCTCTTCGCGCAGCAAATGTAACATCGGATACGGCGAGCGATTCGTGTAATTCTCCATCGCGTTCGGCAACGTGCCCGCGAACTGATACTGTGGGTGAAAGCTGGCGACTTGCACGATGCCACGCAGTCCGAGTTGCTCGATGGCATCGTCGGCAACGCTGAGGAAGTCGTTGTAATCGGCGAAATCTTGCAGCACGTGCGGGTGAATCAGCAGCGTCGTTTCGACTTCGGTAATCGGCGATTCAATCAGAAACCGCAGTTCGCGAATGAAGTCGTCTTTGAGCGTACCAATGTCGATTGCCGCGCTGACCGCGTAACGGATCGTGCCGCCATCGAAAGGCCGTCGCGCGAACGGGCAGAGATTCAACCCGATCACGACGGTTTCAATCCACGTCTTCGTAGCCAGGATCAGCGTTTCGTTCATCGCGTTTCCAAATACCAGTACACCCAGGGGTACGACGTAAGACGTCTAACCCTGGGCTATCAGATTTAACCCCCGTTGGGGTACAGAATTGGCTATGCATTTACCCCAACGGGGTTCCATCTTTTAGCCCAGGGTTAGACGCTTCGTCGTACCCCTGGGTCGCGTGTCGTACCCCTGGGAATTTGTGTAGCGCGACAGGACCGGCGGTTTTATTCGTTTTCATTCATTTGGTTTCACTGCTACGGGAGTTCTCGTCCATGACGACTCGCTATCTCGACGATGCTATCGACATCGATTTCCTCATGGCGGATCTGGCGTCCGATCCGTGCGAACGGACCGACGAACTCGTGATGCCGCCCGAGATCTTCGAGACGCGATTCCAGTCCGATACGCCCGTCGAGAACAGTTGGCCGCAACCGCGACGATTGTCGCAAGAAGACCCGACGCTGCGGATCCCGTACGAGGCGATCCCGTGGGATGCGCTCGCGAACGGTGCGATTCTCGAAGACATTATCGCCGTCGTGCCGATGGCGATTGTGGCCATCGGCAACGATGGCCACGTGCGGTTTTGGTCGGCGGCGGCGGCGGCGCTGTTCGGGTGGACGTCCGAGGAAGTCGTCGGGAATTTACCGCCATTCTTGCCTGCCGACTTGCAGATGGAGCATCATCGCTTCCTCGCCGAAACCCGCATCGGCACCCGCATTCGCGATGTCGCCACCGTGCGCCGCACGAAGTCCAATCGGCGGCTTCCCGTCATCGCGTCGGCGAGCGCCGATGCCAGCGGCGCGATCGTGTTCGTCTTCCGCACCGTGGAAAAGGAACCGACGGCGATTGCGAACGAACGCGAAACGGCGCACGATACCGACGACCGTTCGCGAACCTACGAGACGCTCGGTCGGATGCTGGCGGGGGTCGTTCACGACTTCCACAACGTGCTGTCCGTGATCGGCGGAAATGCGGAACTCATCGCCGAGCAAGTGCCCGAATGCGAGCCAGTGCGGAGCCATGCGGAAGTGATTCGCGCCGCCGTTCGTTATGCGACGAACCTGAGCAAACGTTTGCTCGCGTTCACCGAGCCGAGCCGCAGCGAACCGGCCGCCGTCGATATTAGCCACATTGTGGCGGGGCTAGAAGTCCTCGTCCAAGCGACCGTCGGCTCGTCGATCCGCTGTCAGTTTCACCTCGCGAACGAGCTACCGCTGATCTGGGTCGAGCCATCGCGCGTCGAACAGATCGCGATGAACCTCGTCGCCGGTTCCCGCGATGCGATGACGTCGGGTGGTCAGCTCGAAATCCGCACGAATACGGTAACGATTCGTGCGGGGCGTCGCGGTTGGCCCGAAGATCTAACCGCCGGTGCGTACGCCTGTTTGACGATCGCCGACACCGGGGCGCATACCGACGATCCTTCGATGGTGCAGATGTTCGAGACGGAGAACCGCACTGCGTCCGCGCTCGCCACGGTACGCGAGATCGTGCGGCAATTTCGCGGCCACGTCGAAGTCGAATCGCAACCCGATATCGGCTCGATTACCCGCGTGTATTTCCCCGCAATTCCGACATCGGACGACCACACCGACCCGATGATCGAACTCCCCGTAGCCAGTTCCAGCGACACGATCTTGCTGGCCACCACCGACACCGCAGCGCGCGACTCGGCGAAGGAAAGCCTCGAAGCGATCGGCTACAACGTCGTGGTTGCGACATCGCTCGACGACGCGCTGCGGTTGCTGAAAACCGAACGCAGCGCGATCCATGCCGCCGTGGTCGATAGCGTCTTGCCGGGCGGTGGCGGCCATCGCCTCATCGAGCGCATCCGTGCAATCGACAACGGCATCCGCTTCGTCATGCTCTCGAAGTATCCGCTCGATTCCAAGGAACTCCCACGCGGCGTGGCGTGCGTGCAGAAGCCGTTCCCGGCACACCATCTCCTCGCCGCCGTCTGGCAAGTGCTTCGTACTTCGGTTCTCGCATGATGTACCTCCTATACTGAACCGAATGTTTTTACGGTTCGCGTTCGGAGTGACACGATGTCGATCGGTTTTCTCGCCTCGTTGGGGATCTCGCACCCCGGTGCGGTTCATGCCAATACCTCGTCGTCGGCGCTCGTCGAAGCCGCCGTGCGGCGCGGCGAAGGTATGCTGACCGATACCGGTTCGTTCGCCGCGCTCACCGGGTTACGCACCGGACGTTCGCCGAAAGATAAGTTCTTCGTCCGGGAAGCGAGCGTTGCCGACCAGATCGATTGGACCGCAAATCAACCGATGGAACCGGCGACGTTTCGGAGGTTGCGCGACCAAATCCGGGCATACTTGCAAAATCGCGAGTTGTTCACCTTCGAGGGTTATGCCGCCGCCGACCCGCGCCACCAACTGAAGGTCCGCGTCGTCGCCGAGAAAGCCTGGCACGCGCTGTTCGCACGCTGTCTGTTCCTGCGAACGCCCGCTGCGGGTTCGATGGCCGACGACGAGCCGTGGACGATCTTGCACGCTTGCGACTTCCACTGCGACCCCGCCCGCGATGGCACGAATTCCGAAGTCTGCGTCGCGATCTCGTTCGAAGAAAAACTCGTCCTCGTTGCGGGTACGCACTACGCCGGGGAAATCAAAAAGTCGATCTTCAGCGTGCTGAATTACCTTCTGCCGCAGCGTGATGTCTTCCCGATGCACTGCTCCGCGAACATCGGCGAAGGTGGCGACACGGCACTGTTCTTCGGCTTGTCCGGCACCGGGAAAACGACGCTCTCTGCCGACCCCGACCGTCGGCTGATCGGCGACGACGAACACGGTTGGGGTCCGGACGGCGTGTTCAACATGGAAGGGGGATGTTACGCGAAAACGATCGAACTCAGCGCGAGGGGCGAGCCGCAGATCTGGAACGCACTTCGTTTCGGTAGCGTCATCGAAAATGTGCCGATCGACCCCATCTCGCGCGTGCCCGATTTCTTCAGCACGCAGTACACCGAGAACACCCGTGCGGCGTACCCGATCGAGTTCATTCCCAATTGCGAACTCGGCGGCCGCGGCGGCCACCCGACGAATATTTTCTTCCTGACCTACGATGCGTTCGGCGTGCTACCCCCGCTTTCGCGGCTCAGTCCCGACCTTGCAATGGAGCATTTTCTGCTCGGCTACACGGCCAAAGTCGCCGGCACCGAAACGGGTATCACCGAGCCGACCACCGAGTTTAGCACCTGCTTCGCGAAGCCGTTTCTGCCGCTGCCCCCGAAGCGCTATGCCGCACTGTTGAAAGCGAAACTCGAACGATTCCGCGTACCCGTTTGGCTCGTCAATACGGGCCTCAACGGCAGCGGTTCGCGCATCTCGCTAGATAACACGCGCGCCGTGTTGAAGGCCGCCCTCGGCGGTGCGTTGCACGATGTACCGATGGTCACCGACCCAATCTTCGGCGTGCAAATCCCAACGACCTGCCCCGGCGTACCATCGAACATCCTCTCGCCATTAACGAGTTGGCCAACCCCCGCCGCCTACGACGCGCAAGCCAACAAGCTGCTCGCATTATTCAAAGCAAAAGCGAAGGCGTACGCTTAACGAGCCACCGAATTGCCGCCACTTCGTACAATCGTCTGCATCATGCCGAGTGCGACTGTGCCCGATTTCGTCCCGTCTCGCAACGGGTTTGCGTTCCCGAACTGGTTCCCACCTGGGACGCCGGTGCTGGAGGTTCCCACGCCGCTCGGTCGCATACCGATCGGCGATGCGAACGGCGGCGTTTGCGGCGGAATGGTGTTCGCCGCGATGGACCTGCACCGCTTCCGCATCACCCCGCCACCCGAAGCCACACCGCCGGTTTTTCGCTACCTTTGCCATCGCCTCATCGACAGTTTCAACCTACCGTTCGGTGTGCTGAAGTACTACGACTGGATGCGTCGCCCCGGAAACTGTCGCAGTTTCGGCGGTGTGAAAGTGCAAGAAGGCATCGCATATTTAACGATTGAAAATGAGTGGCCGCGCATCCGCGCCTCGCTCGATGCCGGCCAAACGGTGGCACTCGGCTTGGTCAAAGCGCACTCGTTTCACCCGAAAGAAATGGGCAAGAATCACCAAGTCTTGGCGTATGCCTACGAGACGTTTGAAGCGAGTGGCGACATTACGATCCACATCTACGACCCGAACTATCCGCTCGAAGATACCGCCACGCTCATTGTGAATATCCGTAACCCCGAAGCGGATCGACCCGTCATCCACAGCCGCGAAGGCCCCACCGTCCGCGGCTTCTTCTACACCGAATATCGCCCACCATCGGACCCGCCGACATTTGCGAATTAGCCGCGACGCGCAGTCTTCGTGGCGGAGCGCGTGTGCGTCACCCACCACTTCGCCCCGAATTCCGGAACCTTACCGAGTCTGTTAATCGTCGACCACTTCAGCTTCGCTTTCGTCGTCGGGAATCATCCGCGCGAGGCGGCGTAGCAGAAGTGGATGCGTCGAGGGTCGTTCGGCTTTCTTCGTGTACTTGTTCTCTTCGACCTGAATCGATTGGCGTTCGAGCGTCAGTCGGTTCACTTGCGAGTAAAGGTGCGGGCCGACGAGCAGCAGCGTCAGCGCGTCGGCGGCGGCTTCTTTGCCCACCACCGCCGCCGCCACGGCATCGCACGAAAGTTCGTCGAGACGCGACAACGGCTTATAAACCGCACGCAAGCGCGAGCGAATCAGCGTTGTATGACCGAGCGCATGATGCGCCATTTCGTGTGCAAGGATGAACCGCAGCGTATCCATGTTTTGCGTCATCTGGCAACCGTGGATCACGTCGTCGACGAGGATCACAAACCGCTTCCCTCCGTGCTTGATCGCGAAGGCATTCTGCGTGTTCGATTCGAGGATGTACACATCGGGCAGATCGATATCTAACGATTCGGCAATTTCCTCGGCCATTTCAAAGATGTCCGGAAACTGTTTCGGGCCAACACGTAGAGCAGAACCCTTGATGCTCGCTTCAGCAATACTCTGCCGAGTGTAATATAGAATTAAGTAGATTATCGACGCCACCAGAGCTACCAGTAGACCGATACCGTACGTTACAATCGTCAATATGAAAGTCGAAAAACCGGAAACGAACCAAGCCACAAGAATGCGCAAACTCGTTCCTGGCTCGATATAATCGGCCGCATCGACTGCCTTAATTTTCGCCATCGGCGTACCTCAGTTCGGTGAATCGTTGCACTTCTACAGAGAGTCTACCCATCCGACCGGATATTAAAACGCAATCGTGTCGCGATTGCCAAACAAAAACCCCGAACGTGGCGTCCGGGGTCACTACAAGACCGGGGTCACAGACCCCAGCTACAAGACCGGGGTCACGAGTAGTTGTCTAATCTGCGCAGGGTTGAGCGGCAGAGATTCTCTCCGCTTGCGAATGCAGCGTTTCTTCTAACGGACTGACAGTGGTGCGTCAGCCG
>JAYVQG010000083.1:0-10126 GCA_043757025.1 Limnoglobus sp. | reverse complement strand
TCGCTGGCGCGTCGGGCTAACAAGATCGGATTGTTAGCCCGACGCGCCAGCGAGGGAAACCCTATTGAATCCCGATGCCGTTACGGAACGTGAAAGTCGCACATTATCGGAATCGGAAACCCCAAAAAAACAAGCGAAATAATCGTTCACGGCGTTGCCCGTTCGGGGTCGTGGAAAATAGCCGCGTACCCTGGGTGCGCGGAAGCCGCGACCCAGGGCTAATCGCTGAAATCCCGTTGGGATAAAGAAACCAAAACCAGGATGAACCCAAAACACCGTCAACCACAACTTCCCATCACTTGGGGGTGGCTCTGTCAGTCCATTGTCACCGCTCACTTCGCTTGCTGAATCAACAGGTCCAGCGATTGCAAGAATTGGGAACGGTCTTTCTTCGAGAAACTTGCATTGTATCCTTTGATCTCACCCGCTTCGCGCAGGTAGGCATTCAATTCGCGCATGGCTAATGCCGAACCGATGTTATCCGCATCGAAAAACGCTCCCGTCGAGTTCAATGCGCGGCAACCCTTTTCCAAACATCGTGCGGCCAACAAGATATCCGATGTGATGACGATATCGCCCGCATCCGCCCGTTCGACGATCCAATCGTCGGCGGCATCGAACCCCGTGCCGACCGCGACTTGCGTAACGTTCGGCCCAACGAACGTCCGCATCGCCTGGTTGCTCACCAAGGTAATTGGCAATCCGTAGCGCGTCGCCACGCGAATCGCTTCCTCTTTCACCGGGCACGCATCCGCATCGACAAAAATTTGTAGTGGCATGATGCGCTTCAAAAAAGGGTTTGCGGCACGATCTGCCGCAAACCCTTAGCTATCGTAGCATTGCGGAAGAGAGGACTTGAACCTCCACACCCTTGCGAGTACCAGAACCTGAATCTGGCGCGTCTGCCAATTCCGCCACTCCCGCTCGATCGTCGAAAACCGCAAATCGAAGCATAATCACCGGTTTACCGCGATGTCTCGCGCATACCAGCGGTGTTTACTATATGGAATTCGGCGCGAGTGGGTTGGCCGATTTCGCGCTAATTCTTCAACACCGACAAACTCTCGATCCAGCCGGCGATGGTGGGGTCGACCCAGCCGAAGATGAGCACGCCGGGGAGGATGCCGAGCGCGATGGATAGTAGCACGAATGGCAGGAGGACGGCGAACTCACGGGCGGAGAGGTCCGGGTAGGCTTTCGTGGCGAGGTTCACGCCGAGATAGACGCGCTGCCAAGCCCATAACAAGTAGCCGGCCGTGAGCACGGTGGCGAGGATTGCGGCAATCGCGAGCGCGGGCGAGACGTTCCACATCGCAACGATCGTCATGAACTCGCCGACGAACCCGCAGAGACCGGGGAGGCCCATTGAGGCGAAGAACAGGATCGCGCTCATGCCGCTGTAGATCGGCATCGGTTCTTTGAGGCCACCGAGGAGGTTGATCTCGCGGTGGTGGGCACGGTCATAGATGATGCCGACGACGAAGAAAAGTGCCGATGCGGTGATGCCGTGCGCGATCATCTGAAACACCGCGCCGTTGACGCCCCACTCCCAATACTGCGAGCGGTTCGAGGTCGACCACGCGGCCAACCCGAGTAGCACGTAGCCCATGTGGCTGACCGAGGAATACGCGAGCAGCTTTTTGAAATCGGTCTGTGCCATCGCGACGAGTGCGCCGTAGACGATGCTGATCGCGCCGATGAGACCGACGCACCATGCGAGTTCGGATGCGGCCCACGGGCATAGCGGGAACGCGAAGCGTATCAGGCCGTAGCCTCCGAGTTTGAGCAGCACCCCGGCGAGCATCATGCTGATCGGCGTCGGAGCTTCAACGTGTGCATCCGGTAACCACGAATGCAGCGGCACGATCGGCACTTTCACGGCAAACCCGACGAACAGCAGCAGGAAGATCGCGTACTGAAAGTTCTTGTTACAAAGCGGCGATGCCTTCAACCGCGCGAGTGCGGCGACGCGATCAACGCCCACCGAGAACAACGGCACCGCTTGCGGATCGGTACTCGCACCGACAACCGTCAGGCGTTCGTCCTGCCCGTTCAGTACGAGCATCGCTGCGCGACCCGCACGGGACAGCGTGTACAAATCGAACGAGTGAATCTCGCCGGTACGCCGGTCGGCGACTTCGCGTTTCACGAGGTTTTGATCGGCGAAATCGCGGACGTCGACCGAGTAGAGCGCGATCATGGCGGCAAGAATACCGACGCTGCCGAGGAGCGTGTAAATGACGAACTTGATCGCCGCGTACTTGCGTCGCCCGCCACCCCAGACGCCGATCAGGAAGTACATCGGCAACAACACGACTTCGTAAAAGACGTAAAAGAGGAACAGATCGAGGCTCAGGAACGCCCCAATCACGCCCGATTCGAGCGTGAGCAACAAGATGAGGTAGCCGCGTAGTTGGTTCTCGATCTTCCAACTCGCCACGATCGCGAGCATCGTCACCAGTGACGTCAGGATGATGAGTGCCAGATTCAAACCATCGACACCGAGGCTGTAATTTACATCAAAAGCGCGAATCCAAGGGCGGATCACAACGAGGTCGTGGCTGAGGAACGGCCCCGGTACCGGTGCGGCAGAGTTCGTTTGTTGGCGAAGCACGCGCGCGTCGAGGCGGCTCTGCGGGTGGTACATCGAACGCTCGGTGCGGTCCGAGTGGAATTCGAGTACGCGGTAATAATCGACCCACACGCATAGTGAAATCGCGAGAGTGATCGCAGTACCGAAGAGCGCCACCCAGCGCAGCGCTTCGCGGAATCGCGAGGGGATAATCAGCAGCAACAACCCGAACGCGGCTGGCATGAATACCAGTGCCGAGAGCCAGATCATGTCGAGTTCGCGGGCATTCGAGTCCATCCGGCGCATGTCCTTCCTGAAAACATTTGTAGCTGGCCTCTATGAGGCCGGTGTGACAACCGGGGTCACAGACCCCAGCTACAATTTTTTGTAGCGAGAACCGGGGTCACAGACCCCAGCTACAACTTTTTGTAGGTCACAGACCCCAGCTACAATTTTTTGTAGCTGGCCTCTATGAGGCCGGTGCGAGAACCGGGGTCACAGGCCCCAGCTACAAAACTATCGAGTTCGAACGAACAGAATCCCCAACGCGGCAACGACCGTCAACCCCAACGCCAACACGTACTGCCGTAGTTGGCCGGTTTGCACCCGTTGCAACATCGCGCCGCCAAATGCGGAAACGTCCGCAATCGCGTTCCAGACGCCATCGAGCGTGCGGAAGTCGAACCGCCGTGTCTCGACTTTATCGGTCGGTCGTTTGTCGAACGCGCCGATGGCTAGCGCGGCATGTATCGACGGCTTCGTGAAGATTCGCGAATACAGTTCGTCGAAATAATACTTGTGTTGAAGCAGTTTCGCGAGCCAGCGTGGCCCACCGAAGGCGAGCAGCGTGCCCGCTTTGTGCCGCGACCACGCGATTGCGAACCCCGCGATTGCGAGCGATAGTGCCAACCCGCCCGCGAGCAAGTGGTTCGCTTCGGCATGGTGGAACGCCGTTGCGAACTGCACTTCGACACTGTGCGGTTGGCCCGCGTGGAGCAGTTGGCCGAGGTACGAAGCCTCCGCATCCCAGAGCGGCCAGCCCCACGCGACTGCAATGCTGAACGCGGCGAGTAGCACCAGCGGCACCGTCATCACCCACGGCGATTCGTGCGCGTGTTCGTACAAATGCGGGTCGCGCGGCTTCCCGGCAAACGCCAACAACCACAACCGGAACATGTAGAAGCTCGTCAACCCCGCGGTGATGAATGGCAAGAAAAGCAGCAGTGGACGTTCGTAATGCCCCGCTGCCGCCGAGCCGATGACGTGCGCCAAAATGCGGTCCTTACTGTACCACCCGGAAAGTAGCGGCGTGCCCGCGATCGCCAACACGCCGATCAGCATCGCAAATGCAGTGATCGGCATTTTGCGCCGCAGCCCGCCCATCTTCGACAAGTTTTGCTCGTGATGCAGCCCGTGAATGACGCTCCCCGCGCACAGGAACAGCAGTGCCTTGAAGAACGCATGTGTGAGCAAGTGCAACAGGCCCGCGACCCACCCGCCGAGCGATATCGCGAGCATCATGAAGCCGAGTTGCGAACACGTCGAGAACGCGAGCACCCGCTTGATGTCCGTTTGCACGACGGCAATCGTCGCACTCAGGAACATCGTGATCGCGCCCATATACGCAATGACTAACAGCACGTCGGGCGTGAACAACGGGAACGCGCGGCCCACGAGATACACTCCCGCCGCCACCATCGTCGCCGCGTGAATCAGTGCCGATACGGGCGTCGGCCCTTCCATCGCATCGGGGAGCCACGTGTGCAGCGGAATCTGTGCGGACTTCCCGGCACAACCCGCCACCAACCCCATGCCAATCCACCACATCGCCGACGAATCCGCAGGCAACGTCGCTGCTTTCTCGATCAGTTCCGGAATGTGAAACGTGCCAAACGTCGACCACGTGACAGCGAGCGCAACGAGAAAACCCGCATCGCCGATGCGGTTAATCAGGAACGCCTTGTTCGCGGCATTGCACGCCGACGCCCGTTCGAAATAGAAACCGATCAGTAAGAACGAACAGACGCCGACCAACTCCCAACCGATGAAGATTTGCAACAGATTATCGGCAATCAACAGGTTGAGCATCGCAAACGCGAACAGCGACAGATACAGGAAAAACCGGCCAAAACGCCCGCGCCGGCCATGATTGTCGCGCTGGCGTTCGTCGTGCATATAGCCGATGGAGAACAGGAAAATCAGCGTCGCCACCACGGTGACCATCGCGACCATGATCGCGGACAGATGATCGATGCGGTAACCGAGTTCGAGCGAAAGTGCGGGCCGCGCGTCGTGTTTGAGGCTACCGATGCGCACCCAGTCGATTCGCTCGGACCATCGCGCTTCGAGCGTCAGCGGCTCGTTCGCGTACGTGTGGGCATCTTGCAAAAACCACGATAGCCCGACGATCGCACAACCCGCTGACATCGCCATAACCGCGACCGCGAAATAGCCAGGGATCGCCGACGGTTTCGTCCCACGAACGCCGCGCAACCGCCGGAACGTGCCCGCAATCAGCAGCACGAAAAACGCCAACAACGGCAATAGCGTCGCGATTAGGAACAGTCGCCCCGGTTCATCGCGGATCAGTTCGAGCATAGTTCGCGGTTACCCTTTCAACTCGTTCGCTCGATCGACGTCGACGGTGCCGCGGTTGTTGTAGAAGTTTAAGATAATGGCGAGCGCCACAGCCGCCTCCGCCGCAGCCAGCACGATCACCATCAGCGCGAAGATCTGCCCTTCGAGGCGAAACGATGGCACGTAGCGGGCGAAAGCGACGAAGTTGATGTTCGCCGCATTCAGTACGAGTTCGACGCCCATGAGGATGCCGACGGCGTTGCGCTTCGTCGTAATGCAAAGCACGCCACACGCGAACAGAAACGCGCTAAGTATCAGGAACGGTGTCAGGCCGATGTCAGTCATGGGGTGTTGCTCGCTTCTTCGCACGCGCCAAATACGCTGCCCCGATCAGCACGACGAGTAAATGCACCGAGACGATCTCGAACGGCAACAGGTACGATGTGCCGACTTTGCTCGCCGGATCGGGCACGCCGAGAAACGCTAACCCGAGCGAACCCGTACCGGGTATATCGCCAGTCGGCGAAGGCCTATTCGCACCGAGTTGCAACGACGCCGCCACGAGAATGCCGAACAGCAGCGTGGCAATCGCAACGCCCACGGCCCATTCCCACCGGCGATTCGCGAGCGTCGTAAACGGTCCGCCCGCCGTCAGCATCACGCCGAAAACGACGAGGACGAGCGTGCCGCCGACGTAAACGATCAGGTGCGCCGCTCCGAGAAACTCCGCACCGAGCAGGAAGTAAACGAACGAGATGCCGATGAGCGTGAGTAACAGCCAAACCGCCGAACGGACGATACTTTTCGAGGCAACCACGCCCACCGCCGACACGGCCACGGTGGTAGCGATGATCAGGAATACGATTTCGTTCAGGCTCATGGTTATTTCCCCCACACGCCAGGTAATTGCCCGGCGGGCGCATGCTGAAGGGGCCGAAACAGGCTGATCGTGACGCCGAGAAAGCTGACAATCGTGCCACCGGCCAGTACCCACTTCACGCCGTCGCCGACCGCCTTCGGGACGTACAACTGCCAGACGCACACGCCCAGAAGCAGCACGCAGCTAATCGGCAGGAAGTACTTCAGGCAGGTCATCATCACTTGGTCGATTCGCAATCGCGGTAGCGACCAGCGCATCCACATCATGACGATCACAAGCAGCGTGCCTTTTCCGATGACGACACACGCATTGAGCGGCACGCCGAGCCACGGGCCGAATGCCACGGTTGGCTCGTAGGGTAGCACGCCGGTGTGCCAACCACCGAGGAAGAGCATCGCCGCAAGGCCGCTCATCGCGAACATGCTGCCGTACTCCGCCATGAAAAAGTACGACCATCGGATACCGCTATATTCGGTGTGGAACCCCGCCACCAGTTCGCTTTCGGCTTCGGCTAAATCGAACGGTGCGCGCTTGCAACTCGCCGTCGCTACGATGAAGAAGATGATGAACGCCACGAACGTGAACGGATCGTGAAAGACGTACCAGTTCCAGAACCCGCCGACTTGTTGTTGGCCAATCGTCGTTAAATTCAGCGTACCCGCGATGCAGATCGGCACGAGCACGCAGATCGAGCGCGGCACTTCGTAACTGACCACCTGTGCCGCTTCGCGCATCCCGCCGAACAGTGCCCACTTGCTTCCGGAGGCATACCCCGCAAGCATCACACCGAACACCTCGCTCGAAAGCACCGCAAGCATGAAGAACGCACCGATCGAGAGCGTTTGCACCGCCACGCCTGAACCGAACGGCAACGCGATGAACCCCGCGAAAGCCGCACAAAACGCCAGATAGGGGGCCGCACGAAACAGTACGCGGTCCGCACCATCGGGGGCGAAGTCTTCCTTGGTAATCAGTTTAATACCGTCGGCGAGCGATTGCAGCAGGCCGAATTTTCCCGTTCGAGTCGGCCCGAGTCGATCTTGCATTCGTGCGGAGATTTTACGCTCGGCCCAAATGAACATCAGTGCCGACACGCCCATAAACGACACGACCAACCCGGCGCAGACGAGTGCCGTCAGAACGATCGCGAGCGGTTCGGATAGGTATTGTGTAAACAACGACAGCACGGGAGAGCGTCCGTTGACGGTGAGGCCACGATCTTGGTAACACGTACTTTATCGAATCGCGATGCGAGAGGGCAGGGCACGATGTTCGCGAACTTTCGACGACAATCGACGATGCGGCCCGCGAACGCGCGACTGCCGCTGGCGTTGCGCTTCTACCCGCTGCTCGAACGGGAAAATCGCGCGCCGAGCGACCCGCACGGTCGCGATGCGCGACTGGCACGGGTCGAAGCCGCGCTGATGCTCGCCGACGAACCGCTGACCTCGAAGCGCATCGCCGATGCCGCCGAATTGAAAGATGGCAACGAGGCCCGCACGCTGATCGAGACGCTGCGAAAGTTTTACGATGCCGACGGCACCGCGTTCCAGATCGAAGACATCGCAGGTGGGTATCAGTTGCTGACGCGGGCCGCGATTCACCCCTGGCTATTGCGGCTACGGCGGACGGGGCACGATGTACCGTTGACGTCCGCGACGATGGAAACGCTCGCGGTGATCGCGTACAAACAGCCGATCATGCGTGCCGAGATCGAGAAAATCCGCGGCGTTCAGTGTGCGGACCTGATCCGCGTGCTGATGGAAAAGGGCATGGTCCGCATAGCAGGTCGCCACGACTCGTTGGGACGCCCACAACTCTACGGCACGACCAAAACCTTCCTCGAAGCGTTCGGTTTGAACGCGCTCAGCGATTTGCCCGAAGTCGCCTCGTTGAAGAACCCCGGGTGACATTTACTTCACGTTAGAACTTTCCACCTCGATAACGATGGCGGAAATCGCACTCGAACCGGCAAAGTGCGTATTGTCGGGGAATCGCATCGTTCATCGTCGCGGATTTCGGTTGAATGTTTCGATTGCGTCGGAGAGCATCTTCATCGTGTCGTCGTACGGATAGAGGCCCGTGATCGTTTTCACGGTCTTACCGTCGATTACGACGAACATGTACGGCATGGCTAGCGGCGAGTATTTTTCAACGAGCGCCTCGTTTTCGGGATCGTCGACGTCGATTTCTCGATACTGTACATTCGGCATACCCTCACGAAGTTTTTCGATCAATTTCGGCACGGCACGACAAACCCCACACCACTTTGCAGAGAAAGCGAGAAACTCGACTTTTGGCGGTTTGCGATTCTCCTCGTCATTCGACGAACGATTCGGATTCTCGCATCCGAGCGCGAAAATCAGAATCGAGACAAAGAACGCGACGGGTAAATAGCGACCGATGTCGTTTGCTAAGTTTTTGCTCTTCACGATTGATCTCGGTGGATTACGATGTTGGAAGCATACTCGTCGCGTACTGTCACCGTTTCGTTCCAATCGCCTTCATCTTCTCCGACACGCCTGCCAGAATCTGTTGGAGTTTCGCGAAGTCGGCGGGCTTGACGAGGTGGTGGTCGAAGCCGACGTCTTTCGATTTTTGTCGGTCGGAATCCTGGCCATAGCCGGTGAGTGCGACCAGCACCGTGGTCTTGTGCGCGGGCGACAATCGCATTTTCGCGGCGACTTCGTAGCCGTCCATCAACGGCAAGCCGATGTCTAACAGCACTACATCGGGGCGATAACTCGAAGCGGATTCGAGTGCGGCTAGGCCATCGTTCGCCGTGCGTACGTCGTGCCGTAACGCCTTCAATAGCATGGCGAGCGTCTCGGCGGAATCGTCGTTATCATCGACGATCAGAACCTTCAGAGTAGTGGCATCGGTGGCGAGTGGCTTCGCAGCAGTGGCGAGTGGCGAGTGGTCAGTGGCGAGACTCAGTGAAGGGAGTCGCAAGACAAACTCGCTGCCTTTGCCGAGCGTGCTGGTCACTTCGACGGTGCCACCGTGCATTTCGACGAGCCGATGTACGAGCGCCAAGCCGATGCCCAACCCACCCTGCGAGCGATCCAGCGAACGTTCCGCCTGCGTGAACAAATCGAAAACGCGCGGGAGAAGTCCGGGGGCGATACCTACTCCGGTATCGCGGACTCGAATGATGCATTCTGTCTGTACATCAGGGAGCTTACGCTCCCCGCTCGCCTCGACCGTGAGCCAAATACTGCCGCCTTCTTCGGTGTACTTCGCCGCATTGGTGAGCAGATTCACGATTACTTGCTCGAGGCGGCCGGCGTCGGCGTCGAGCCAGATCGGTTCGGGGGGTATGCACACAGTCAGTGTGTGACGGCGCTGTTCCATCATGGGGAAGGCGGTCTCGACGGCGCGTTCGACGATGCCGCCGATGACGATGCGTTCTTTGCGAAGGTGGACGCGGCTCGTGGTGATGCGCGAGACTTCCATCAGGTCGTCGACGAGGCGAGTCAGTTGGCCGACTTGCCGCTCGATGACGCTACGGGCCTGTTTCTGATTGGCATCTTCATTCGATAGTAGCCGCAGGATTTGTACGGCGTTCGCGATCGGCGCGAGCGGGCTGCGCAGTTCGTGGCTCAACATCGCCAAGAACTCGTCTTTGCGGCGGTGCAAGTCCGCGAGGGCTTCGGTCTGCTCTTGCAATTTCACTTCGGCGAGTTTGCGTTCGGTGATGTCGTAAAAATAGCAGACGACGCCGAACTGCCCGTTGGGGAGGGTGATGCGCTCGATCTTCCAATCGTAAGATTCGATTTCGGCGTTATCCTGACGCTGCTCGCTGAAGTTCGGCATGGCGTACGGCTCGCCGGTGCCTAACGTGTGGCGGAAGCGATCGATCGCCACCCGGACGAACTCTTCGGGCCAGAGTAACGTCATGATTTCTTCAAAGTCGCGGCCAATCAGCGGGTGAATGTTGCGGAAGACGTTCTGCGAAGCCGCACTGACTTTGATCATGCGAAACTGCGCATCGACGATATATTACCTCGGTTCGTATGATCCGCACGTTGGACTCCCCTGCGGCATTTGCGGGATAGAATGAGCCTTGACACCCCTGGAGTACTTCACATGGCCAT
>JAYVQG010000082.1:0-10234 GCA_043757025.1 Limnoglobus sp. | reverse complement strand
CGGCTGACGCACCACTGTCAGTCCGTTAGAAGAAACGCTGCATTCGCAAGCGGAGAGAATCTCTGCCGCTCAACCCTGCGCAGATTAGACAACTACTTAGAATCAGCCCACCCATCACAAGCCCGAGCCAAAGTGCCGGTCTCCAACGGGACGATTGACGTAGTAATGTCAGTAGAGCACTAATCGCCAGAGGTATCCACGCGAACTGGATATATTGCATGTGCCCTTGCTGGTGCGAAAATACAGTGAAATTCGCCGTTTGGTAACCGGTAGCCGCAACGAATGCAGGCCCAATCCGGGCATCGAATTTGCGGAACAAGAAGTATGCTGCGATGCCAGACAGAAACGTGCTGAAAATAGCAAACAGATTCATGATCCGGATTGGCGGCCACCCAGTGACAATCCGAATCACGCCACATGGAACGAGGAAACTAATCGGACAATCGTATTCGGACACCGGAAAGTAAATTCGCCCGGTCCGCAGAGCATTTGCCGACGCTTCGAGGTGTTCTGCAAAGTGATCCGTATCGTTCCACTGGATGGTATTCCCGTAGACAATCCAAGCTCGGGCTGGGGCAGTCGGTGCATCATCCAGACTACGAAGCGTCCGAGCGTAGAACGCAACTGTTGTGACGGTCAATGCCACAATCACAGCGAGCAATTGCCACTGTTTCACACGTGAGACGGCAGTGAAACCCGGTGTAGTGTCGTTTTGCATTAAAAAGTCTCGGTACAAAGCCTGATTGTCAATACAATCGTATGTATTGGAATCGGTGGAGTAAAACCAGTCAGATTCGCTAGAATTGCGAACGATATCGAGGTGGTATGGTAAACGATGGGGTTGCAAAAACTCGGATCACTCGAGCTGCGGCTTGGCTGGATATCCGGTCTGCGATCGCTTTGCTGCTAATTCTCGCAGTGGGTCTCGTTACACGCTTGCCTTTGTTTCAAAGCCGGGATGCGTGGTTGGACGAGTTGGCCAATTATGAAATGACGCTCGGTGGCCCTTTGTCCGGCTTACCCGATCGAGTGCGAGCTAACGATCGGTTTCCACCCGGCTTTCATTATTTGTCGATTTTTGCCAGCGAACCGAAAGACATGCGATTTTTATCGCTCTTCGCAGGTCTGGCATGCATACCACTTGCCAGGATTCTCGGTGCGAAAACATTCGGCTCGGCAACGGGCTGGATGGCGGCGATAATCGTTGCCGTATCGCCATCATTCGTGTTTTTCTCGCGCGAGGGGCGACCCTTCGCGCTCGGACTATTCGTTTTGTATGCGTTTCTAGCATGTATAGCGGAGTTACTTCGACAGCCGCGCAAGCGAGTGTTTGCATGTACGCTCGCTGTAGCTATTGCAGTATGCATGACTCAGTATGCGGCGATTGTCGTTTCTTGTGTATCGTGTTCCTTGGCGATACTACTCGTCGCCAGCGAAGTCCCACGTCGGTGGCTTGCAATCAAGATGCTCATCGCAATACAGTTCGTATTATGTATTGCTGGTGCATGGATGTACTTCTCTTATGCTGCTCCGCAGATATCGACTCGCGGAACAGGTGCAGGCCAATTTCGCGACTTGTTTTACGATATTTTCGACCCGGTAACGGCAGTGCCGTTTCTGGCAGATCATAACCTTCAAATCTCGCAATACGCCGCACTCGGTGGAGTCGTTGGGCCGCGATGGGCAGCACTCGCTGCTATGACAATTGCCTGCGGTTTGGCATTTGCGGTTCGTAACCTCCGCGACACGAGCGAACGGTGGCTCGTATTGTCAGCAGCGGGATCCATCGTCGTGTTTATGATTCTTGCTGGCATTGGAAAACACCCATATGGTGGTACTCGACACTGCATGATTTTACTTCCGCTACTATATACATGGTTTGCGGCTGGAGTAGGACGAGCGAAAGGACGATTGAGCATGTTAAGTATCGTTGCATTTATCGGGCTACTCGGACTAATGACAATTGGATTGGTTCGAGTGAATCCAGCTGAAAATCGCTATCAAGTGTCCGAGTTGATACAACAATTGGCAACGAGAGAGAGTACGAATGAATCGCTGATATTGACGGGCAGTTATGATATCCCCACTTTCGTTCACCAGATTACTGGCGATCCATTTGCCGGTATGCGAGCGTTTGAAGAATCGTGGGAGGGCAATACTATTGCTACGTCATTACATAACTTCAAACATACCTTGTATCTAATCAATTTACGTGAAGTTCCACTAAATGGTGGTCAGGGACGGAATTTGCGAATTACCACTGCCGTTGGTAACCGATTCTGGGTAGTGGATTCTTACCGCTCTGAACCACCTCCACAACCATTCGCGGCGGGGAGTCGTTTTGAGGCGATGGAGGTGCTGCGTGCCCCAGGAGTCCGCGCAACTCGATGGCAAAGGTTTCCAACCGATAATTCACACCGGAGCGATTGATGTCCCCGCGAGTCTCTGTTGTCGTTCCGCTTTATAATGCGGCTGCGTTTATTGCGGAGGCGGTCGATGGCGTTCGGAAGCAGACGTACTCCGATTGGGAGTTGATCGTTGTCGATGATGGCTCGACCGACGACAGTGTTGCGGTTACGGAGCGCGTCACTGCGGATCTGGCCGGTCGGTTTACGCTCGTTCGCAAGGCAAACGGCGGGGAACCCTCCGCACGGAATGCCGGTATTGCCGTCTCTCGCGGCGAATGGATCGCGAACACCGACGCAGACGATTGGTGGGAACCAACGAAGCTGGAAAAGCAGTTGGCGGCGACCGCCGATCCGGCCTGTGTGCTGGTGCATACAGGCGTCATTCACCATTATCCGGATGGTCGCGTCGTTCCGCTCGATATGACGGGTTCCGCGCGGCGTATCGGGTGGTGTACGCGAGCGTTGTTGGAACCGCACAGTAACTGCCATCCGTCGATCCTGGTTCGTCGAACAGCGCTGGAACAGCTTGGTGGCTACGATGCGTCGTATCGTCAGGCTTGCGATATCGACTTGTACTTTCGGCTCTCGGCGATCGGCACGTTCGCGTTCGTGCCGGAGCACCTCACGCACTATCGCATCCACGCGGGCCAACTGAGTCGGTCGCCCGTCGAGCAAATTCGGGCACACCATCGTGCCGTCGAGCATTTCTTCGCTGCACACCCGAAGATCCGCGAAGAAATCGGAGAAGCGACGATCCGTTCGTCGTTGATCGCGCACATCGAAAACAAATTGGAAAGCCTTTACTGGCAACGCAGCCTCAGCGCCTTTCGCGAGTTACTCCAGTTTGCCGAGGAATCGAAGTTCGATTCCTCGGGACTACAGAATTGGAAACGACGCGCGCGATGGCCCGATTGGGCCATACAATTGAAGGACCGCGCGACCGGTCGACAATTGGGGCCTCAACGATGATCGAATTGACGGTAGCAGTATGTACTTACCAGCGCGGTGAGTTGTTGCGACGGACGCTGGATTCGCTCGTCGCGGTCGAGAAACCCGATTGCGAATGGGAGCTTTTGGTGATCGACAACGAAGGTAGCCCTACTGTAAAGGAATTAGTGGCCGGGTTCGCGAATCGACTTCCGATTCGATACGTTGTGGAGTCGATTACAGGGAATGCCAACGCGAGAAATCGTGCGGTAACCGAGGCATTGGGGCCTGTTTTACTGTTCACCGACGACGACGCAATTGCAGATCGAAGTTGGTTGGTCGAGATGTTTAAAGCCATCCGCGAACATCCCGAATGCGAGTTCTGGGGTGGTCGTATTCGCCCGGACTGGGGCCAATTGTCCCGGCCAGAATGGTTCGATGAAGCGAGTTGTCCCATGCTTCGCGATGCAATTGTGCAATACGATATTGGGGATGGGAATCGAGCCTGGAATCCATCCGCCGATCTAGCATTTTATACTTGCAATTTGGCTCTACGAGTCGATGCGGTCAAGGCTGCGGGGCTGTTCGACCCGACGCTCGGATATTTCGGATCGGTGCGGATCGGTGGGGAAGACGTGCGATTGGTAGAGACCATTCAGCGTCGCGGGGGTCGGGGTTGGTATGTCGCTACGGCGGTTGTCGATCATCCGGTGCCGGTCGATCGGTTGACCCGAACCTATGCATTGTCGTTTGCTCGGAGGCAAGGTTTTTTGTCGTACGAACTGCTAGCCCGCGATCATGGCGGACGAATTCCGCGGTGGGCTTACCGGGCGGCTGTACAACAATGGACGGGTGGCGTTGTATACTGGCTAAGTGGTTTGGTGACCGGGAATGCGAAAAGGAGATTCGCTGCTCGGATGAGTCTGGCGTTTGCAACGGCGAAAATCGTTCGCGCGTTCCATCGAGTGAGGACAAACTGATGTCGACACCCGACATATCTGTCGTCATGCCGACTTGGAACCGAGCGAATTATCTGCCGTCAGCGTTACGCTCGATCAGGAATCAAACGATCGATGCCAAAATCGAAGTGGTCGTTGCCGACGATGGCTCGACCGACGATACAGCAGAAGTCGTGCGTTCGACCACAGCAGATTGGCCTAAAAATCGTACGGTACAGTATTTGCATCTCAACAAGAACGGCGTATGCGCGGCAAGAAATGCTGCGCTCGACGCATCGACTGCTCCAATCGTTGCTTTCCTCGATAGCGATGATGAATGGGACGAAGCGAAACTCGAGGCGCAGGTTGCAATGCTTTCGGATGAAGTAGGCTTAATACACACCGATTTCCGCTACATCGACAGCGAAGGACGGTTCACGGATTCCGGCCCACAACGACCGAACAATCCCGCTCGCGGGAACTGTCTGAATGCGTTACTCGCGGAGGACACCGTAATCTTTTCGAGTGTATTGGTTCGGCGTGCGATCATCGATGAGGTGGTCGTTTTGGAACCACACCGGCTTCCATTCGACCCACGATGGACGAACGGCCAAGATTACGACTTGTTACTACGGATCGGTTTGCGAACACAATTTGGCTACGTCGGCGTACCACTGACACGGTATCGTACGCACAATAGTCAAGACGCGATGGGGAATTTGTCGCGAGCATTCCGGTATCACTGTCGAGTACAAATGGCATTTGCAGAACGACACTGCCAAGACATCGGAGGGCTGGCCGTCGGTCGAGATGCGGCAAGGCAATTCCTGCTCCGACGAACGAAAGCCCACTATTGGAAGCGACAATTGTCGACAGTGCGGGAACTCTGCGATCTCGCCGACGAACTTCAACTCTCGAACGAAGAGTTTACGCAGTTACGTCGCTTATCGAAAGTGCCGATGTGGTTGTTGAGGACGAAAGATAGTTTGGATCGTTTATTTGCGGGGAAATCTTAATTCGGCTTCGCAGTTAAAATGGTTTTCGAGAAGAACAATGTCAATTGCGGACGTTTGCGTCATCATGCCGACCTGGAATCGCGCAAACTACCTCGGTTGCGCGATCGATTCGATCGGTCGTCAAACGGCAGATGTGCGAATCGAATTGATCGTTGCAGATGATGCATCGAACGATAACACTGCAGAAGTGATTCGCGAACGGACGACGCGATGGGCGAAGCGAATGACGATCCAGTATCTTCCACTTCCAAAAGGGGGGGTGTGCGTCGCGAGAAACAAAGCCATCGCTTCATCGACTGCACCATTAGTGACGTTTCTGGATAGCGACGACGTGTGGGAAGATACGAAACTCGCCGACCAACTGCCCCTACTGAGCGATCGAGTCGGGTTAGTCCATTCGGACTTCCGCTACATCGATCCCGTCGGCCATTACACAGATAACGGTGGCCAACGCCCCGATAACCCCGCTCGCGGCAAATGCTTAACCGCAATGCTCGCGGAAGACACGGTAGTGTTCTCGACCGTTTTGGTACGTCGGAAGTGGATCGATTTAGCGGCAGCAAGCGAATCGCACGGCTTGCCGTTCGATCTCCACTGGGTGAACGGGGAAGATTACGACCTGTTACTTCGCATCGCTCGCCTCACCGATTTTGGGTATGTCAATCGACCGCTCGCGCAGTATCGAGTACACGCCAATCAAACGGGAATGAGCGATTTAGCACGGGTATTTCGCTATCATTGCCAAGTTCAGATGGCGTTTATCGACCGCTGGGGCAGCCAGTTGGGATTGGACTCGACGGTCGGCCGCGATGCCGCACAAGCATTCTTGCTCGGTCGGTGCGAATCGCTTTATTGGCAGCGAAAATTGGAACTCGTTCGCAAACTTTGCGGGTTGGCTACCGAACTGGGTTTTACCGATTCCCGATTCCTTTCGTTCAAACGACGTGCGAGTCGCCCGCGTTGGCTTCTATCAGCAAAAGACACTTGGGACCGAATCTGGACCCCCGCTAGAACGTAGACATCGTTTGCGGCCGCTTTCATTTCTTAAGCCGTGCCACGCGGCGATACATTGCTAAGGTTTGTTCGGCGGTGGTTTTCCACGAAAACATCGCTTGCCGAATTCGACCTTTTGCGATGAGTTCGCTTCGTAGGCTTTCCGATCCGAGGATTCGCCCGACCGCAGCGGCCATCGCAACGGGGTCGTCGGGCGGAACGAGAATTCCCGCATCTCCGAGAACTTCGGGAAGAGCACCGACCGCCGTCGAGACAATCGGCACACCGGCAGCCATTGCTTCTAAAAGGATCATGCCGAATCCTTCGTATCGCGATGGGAGAACGAACACACTCGCACCGCGATACAGCGCCGCCAGTTCCTCATTCGATAAATAGCCAGTAAACGACACCCGGTCCGAAATTCCGAAATTTTGGCACATCTCACGCAATTTCAACGCTTCACTATTGTCAGCTGCTCCTGCGAGAACCAATTGAAACCCCGGTTCCAAGGTTGGGATGAGAATCTGAAACGCACGCAACAATAGGGGGAGATTTTTACGTGCCACTAGCGATCCGACGAACAGCGCGTACCGCGAAGTGATATTTAATCGGGATTGTAGCGTAATCATTACATCAATAACCGACGAATAATCTTGCCAGATGTTCCCGCCCTGATAAATTACTTTTGCATCGCACGGTAATTCGCTCACGCCTTTCAGATCGGATATGGTACACTCGGAAAGTGCAATGAGACCGTCCGCTCTCGCGAGGTATTTTATCGCAGACGACCGTTGTCTGATTCTCACCCCACCCTCGCCCGTAACGGCATCTGCAATATCGTGATACGTGATGATCTGCGGCGTCCGCCCACGCTGCGGTAAATAGTGATTCGGTCCATGGAATACATCGAGATTCAGCTTGCGAATGGCTCTCGGTAAGATCCAGCTATCGTAAACGCGGAAGTATCGCGAATAAAAAATATCCGGCACTCTCACGGCAACATCGTGGAAGTTCGGATGCGTTGGGCAATAGAACGAAGCCTCGTTTTCTTCTCTCGCCCGACGATGAACTAAGAAGTATTCATTCACACTGTCGATTGCCGAAAGCGCATCGAGAAGGTGAGTCACATGCCAACCGATACCGGATCGCCTATACGCCAGGACATCAGTGTATATGCCGATCCTCAGGGCGCGGTTATGAACGTCGGGCGGGATGATCGTCATGAGAAATACTCGTTACAATCGAGTTCCGAGGATACCGATACGCATCCGATTTTGACATCGGATGAAATACGGGCGGGCGTGGGACTACGCAATCCCAAGATACTATTACTGTCTCAGATATTACCTCCACTTATCGGTGGAAGCGGGCGATATTTTTGGGAGATCGTCCGTCGGATGCCGCGAGATCGCATCGTCGTGATGAGCGATTTAGTACCGGGCGCAGTCGAGTTCGATGCCACGCACCTCGTACCGACTATCCGAATGCCGATGGCGTTCCACGAAACCGGCACGGTCAGCCGTCGTGGACTTTCCAATTACGTCGCGATTGCTCGGCGCGTTCGCGACGAATGCGTTCGGCATAACATCGATTATCTCTGGTGTGGCCGATGCGTGCCCGAGGGGTGGATCGGCTGGATGGTCAATCAATTGGCTGGCATCCCCTACTTCGTCTCCGCACACGGCGAAGAAGTCACGATTCCGGAATCGGGATCGACTTCGGGTGTCATGACGAGCCGGCAGCATCGTTGGATGGCACGTCGCGTTTTCGCAAATGCGGCCGGCGTGATTGCCAATTCCGAAAACACACGACATATTATCCGCGACTCCTGGAACGTCTCCGACGAACGAATCCATCGCGTGACGCCTGGGGTCGAAACCGATGTTTTCGTACCGGTCCCCCCATGTGAAACGACCCGGGCCACGTTGGGTTGGGTCGACCGCACCGTTCTCCTCACCGTCGGCCGGTTGCAAAAGCGTAAGGGCCACGATCTGATGATCGCGGCGTTGAATCGCGTGCGCGAAAAGATCCCGAACGTCCTCTACGCGATTATCGGCGATGGTCCTGAGCGAGAACGACTCACCGAGCTTGTCGGCAAACTCAAACTGAACAATTACGTTCGATTTTACGGCGAGTGCGATTTCCACTCGCTCGTCCGTGCTTACCAACAATCGGATCTGTTCGTACTACCGAATTGCCAAATCGGTGCGGAAATCGAAGGATTCGGTATGGTTCTTCTCGAGGCTCAATCGTGTGGGAAGCCGGTGATTGCAGGGGCATCCGGTGGAACCGCCGAAACGATGGGCGTGTTCAAAACGGGCTTCATCGTCGACTGTACGAATCTCACCAATCTCGCCGATGCGACGACGATGTTGCTTTCGGACGAGGCGCTACGCCAGAAAATGGGGTTGGCGGCGCGAGAATGGGTCATTCGTAATTTCGAGTGGTCTTCGCGGGTGAATC
The DNA here is from genome assembly GCA_043757025.1 of Limnoglobus sp. GTDB lineage: Bacteria > Planctomycetota > Planctomycetia > Gemmatales > Gemmataceae > Limnoglobus. The sequence continues at coordinate 1,489 of JAYVQG010000082.1, read as the reverse complement.
AAGTGGATGGTTTGGTCGGTGACTATCACGAAAAGTCGGCACCATAACTGCAAAACCAGGAATGCATCGTGATTGCCGCACCGAAATGGTTGCCGTATCGACTTCGTTCCCGTTGGGATACCGCACGCATCAATGCCGCTATTACGGACCTCCGTCGTGCCGCACCGAGGGCAGCCACTCCGCCGGAATCCGCTGCCGCTGAAGTCCACATGCTCGTTTGCAAGCGAGACGTGCGGTTGGCAGGACTTTCACTGCTTTCTCTATTGCGATACGAATTGCCTCTTGCAGTCGCAATTACGGAAGATGGTAGCCTAACGCCGAACGATCGCGCCTGGCTGGACCGTCTCATTCCCGGTGCCCGTTGGCTCTCGCGCCGCGTCGAAGATGCTTCTTTTCAAGAGACATTGCAAAGCGTCCCGAGACTCGCGGAACTTTACGCCGGTGGCTATCACCCGATCTGCAAGCTCTTGCACCCGATTTGTTTGGGGCATAACGAACGCATTATCGTCCTCGATCCCGATACGGTCTTCTTCCAATATCCCAAACTGCTGTCCGAATGGGTTGCCGGTTCCGATAGCCGCGATTACTACCTACACGATCACCGAGACGAGGCGACCGCGGTACCGGAATCGGTTCGCAAGGCATTCGTTCAGCTCGCAGACATTACGGCACGTTTTGGGCAACGATGGTCCTTGGAATATTACTTTTTTAATAGCGGATTACTGTGGTATCACCGGAATCGGATGAATCTCGATGTCGCCGAGGCGTACTTGACGTGGCGAATCGAACAACCACTGGCCTTGCGTACTGGCTCGGGTGCGATTTGGTTCGGCGATTGGACGCCAGAGCAGACGGGCTACATGGCGATGTTCGCAACTGCGGATCCCACTCCAACACCCATGCCGGACGATTACTGGTTAGGTGGTGGAAGCGGCCACACATTCAACCACTTTCTCAGGCACTACCTGATACAGACCGAGACGCAACAACGAATTCATCAGTTGGCTAAAACTTTATAGTAGCGACCTCTTTTATAGAAAGCGAAAAACGTGAACATCGATACTGGAGTGGTTGCGCCTGCGGGAATGCGGGTGGAAGAATATGCCCGAATCGGTGAGCTACTCCATCGCGACAAACCCAAACGCACGCTCGAAATTGGCATGGCGAATGGCGGCAGTACGGTACAAATTTGCAACGCTCACAAAGCGAACGGGGTAGGCGGCCGGCACACCGCGATCGACCCGTTCCAGTCGGCTGCGACCGGTTGGAAAGGTGCCGGACACGTTGCCGTCGCGAAAGCAGGATATACCGACATCGTTCGGGTGATTGAAGACTTCGACTATCTCGCACTTCCGCAACTCGTCCGCGATCGCGAGCGGTTCGACTTCGTGCTAAGGCGATCGGCACGTAGAGTTTTACCCTATTTGGTCTTTTCGGTGTCATTCGTTTTGTAAGATGATCGTATGCGACACGACCCCGTACCCGAGTC
>JAYVQG010000081.1:0-2631 GCA_043757025.1 Limnoglobus sp. | reverse complement strand
TGATTCCGAAATCGGGAATGATTCCAGGGATGGGTGGGTGGGTAAGTGGTGGAATCATTCCCTGCTACCCAAAATCGCCGCAATTGGAACCAGGCCCGCAATTCCATCAAATGGTCGAAGGCGATTCGTCCATCGCGTGGCGAGGAATGATGGAGCGAGGTGCGAGCGGCCGCAACAGCGGCACGGCCAGCGGCACTTCGGTTTCGGGCACTTTGCGCGTCTTCCCAGCGAGTATCCACGGCAGGAAAAACAACACGGCTCCGCTGAAGACGATGGGATCGAACGGCCAAAGCAGGAACGATTTCACGTACAGTCGCCACGCCTGCCAATACGATTGCGGGGCCGCCAAATCGCCCGCCTTCTTGTAGTACCCGGCCAATCGCCGCGCGAGCAATACCGCCGACCTCGGATCGCGGAAGCCTTCCGCCCGCAGCCGCCGCCACAACACTCGACGGTGCATTGGTTCTTGGCGGCGATCGAGGCTAATGTTCGCCCCTTCCCCACGCTGAATGTGAACCGACGAGATCGCATCGGAGTTCGCCACTAGATAGCGGTCTGTCAGCCGGAGGTAAAACTCCCAGTCTTCGCAAAATCGGATGTCGTCCGCATATCCGCCGAGGCTCTCGAAGGTCTTGCGAGCAATGGCGAACGGCTGTTGGAGCAAGTTCCCCCTCAGCATCGCCTTATAGATACCGCGACCGAACAGCCGCGTTGATACCGTCTGACGCAGTGTGGCGATGTCCCAAAACCGCCGGTACATTTCCAACGAGAAATGGTGATTCCGATAATGGAAGTTATGCCCAACGTGTCGATATTCGTTATCTGTGAAGGCTGCGCAGGCCTCCGGGTATTCCGCGAAGAGGTCGAGAAAGTTTTGCAGTGCCCCCGGAAGCATTACGTCGTCGTCGTCGAAGAAGACGAGGATATCACCGCTCGACGCCTTCGCACCGAGATTCCGCGCGACCGCAGGACCGCTGTTACTCGGCGTCTGAAGCACCCGAACGTGTGGGTAGTGTTGGTTCAGCCAATCGACGGTATTATCTGACGAGCAATCGTCGATCAGCAGAATCTCATCGAACGGCCGTGTCTGTGCGAGGACACTGTCGAGAGTGGCAGGAATCTGCCCGACGCGGTTGTACGTTGCGATCACCAAACTGACCTTGGGCATGTCTTCTTGAACCGTTCGTGCGGAATCGCCATCGGTATCCGTCCGTATGGACCTACGGTGAAGATAAGTCACCAGTCGAGACTTGTCCAATTGTTGAGTCACAGAACGGGAATCGCGCCCGAGCGGAAATTGCATCTTGAAGCGATTCCAAAATTCGCTGAGCAGCAAATGGGTATTGTGCGCCGAAATGAAATTCAACGTGGCCCCCGTATCGGGAAGGATCTGGGAGCGTACGCGCTTAAGCCGCTTAAGCTCCCCGATCGCCAAGATAACGAGTAAACTTACGCATTCGCTGCGATCACCTTCGACAGTTCGACATCGGAGATCACGCCGACGTGCATGAAGATTGGCTTGTCGCTGCCCTTGAACAGCATGATGCGAGGGATCGTCGCGACGTCGTACTTCGTTGCGAGTTCCATGTTCTCGTCGACGTTGATTTTGCCGACTTTCACTTTCCCTGCATACTGGTCGGCGATCCGGTCGATCACGGGTGTGAGTGCGCGGCATGGCCCGCACCACGGTGCCCAGAAGTCGGCGACCACGAGGTGACCGGCGGCCACTTCCTGGGCGAAGTTCGTTTCGTTGAATTCAATCACATTCGGACTGGCCATCGCATCACTCCGTTACGGGGAAACGTCACACGGGTATTCTACGGGACGTTAGCCCGGTATGTGTAGTACCGAATCCGCGTTCTCGGCTTACAAGCTCACGCGACCTTCGTGCAACCGGAGCGTTTGCGTCACGCTTCGCGGCACGTCGTTCGGGTTGTGCGCGACGAAAATCAGAGTCTGTTCCGGCGTTATATTCGCATCGAGCCACGCCCGGACGCGCTCGGTTGTGCCGAGGTCGAACCCTTGGAATGGCTCGTCGAGGATCAGCATCGGCGGGCGTTTCACCAGTGCGCGAACGAGCAAGACGACCCGCTGTTGCCCCGTCGACATTTGGCGAAACGCCCTGTCCTGCAAGTGCTCCGCATGAAACGCAGCGAACAATTCGCGAACGGCGACGGCCTGCGCGACGGTCGGTTCGCGGTAGAGTAGCGTGTCGTGGAACCCGGTGGCGGCGGCCTCGAACCCGCTCAGGCTTTCGGTGAAGTACAAGTGAAACTCCGGCGACACGAAGCCGATGCGCCGCTTCACGTCCCAGATCGTTTCGCCGTGCCCGCGCCGCGTGCCGAACAGTCGCACGTCGTTGCTGAACGCCTGCGGGTGGTCGCCGCAAATCAGGCTCAAGAGCGTCGTTTTGCCCGCTCCGTTCGGCCCGATCAACGCCCAGCGTTCGCCACGCCGCACCATCCAATTCACCCCGCTCAGGATCGCCTTCCCGCCATGCCGCACCGTGACATCGTGCAGTTCGACGACCGCTTCTCTTGTAGCTGGCCTCTGTGAGGCCGGTGGGCTGTCTGTTGTAGCTGGCCTCTGTGAGGCCGGTGGGCTGTCTGTTGTAGCTGGCCTCTGTGAGGC
>JAYVQG010000080.1:0-35447 GCA_043757025.1 Limnoglobus sp. | reverse complement strand
GATTCCGAAATCGGGAATGATTCCAGGGATGGGTGGGTGGGTAAGTGGTGGAATCATTCCCTGCTACCCAAAATCGCCGCAATTGAAACCAGGCCGAGTCTTCGTAGCGGAGCGCGTGCGCTTCACCCCGGTACGGTATTGTCAGAATAGGGTTGAAGTCTACGCGCTCCGCTACGCAAAGCCTGCGCGTCGCGCCTAATTGCAAATACGCCCCGTCGGGGTGCGAGTTCGCGGCGAGATTCTGCCCGTTTCCTGTCCATTTCTCAACGGGCGGGTCGTAGCGGGTTTGCGGTTTGTATTGACCGCTTACCCCCGACATTCTTACACTGACTTTCTTGCAGACCGTTTACCGATGTGCTACCGCGCTCCGTCGCGGCGAGGTTTTCGACCATGGCGACCGATACCAAGATGGAAGCGGGTATTCTCGAGAAGCTCGGCGACAAACTCAACTCGTTTGTCGAAGGGAGTTTAGGGTTAGTCTCCCGACTGTTCGGCACGGCCAACGATCGCACCGTTCGGAACCTCGGCTACCATCGGCCCAAGAACGCCGGCGCGCACACCATCGTCGCCGGTTCGACGCTCGAACGCATTAACGCGCTCGAAGATTCGATGAAAGCGCTGACCGACGACGAACTCAAAACGCAAACGGGCACGTTCCGCGAACGGCTGAAAAAGGGCGAAACGCTCGAAAACCTGTTACCCGAGGCGTTTGCCGCGTGTCGGGAGGCCGCACATCGCAGCAAGGGGATGCGGCACTACGATACGCAGATGGTCGGCGGGGCGATCTTGCACAAAGGCAACATTGCCGAGATGGTCACCGGCGAAGGCAAAACCCTCGTCGCCACGTTGCCCGCGTACCTGAACGCACTCGAAGGCAAGGGCGTTCACGTCATAACCGTGAACGACTACCTCGCCCGGCGCGACTGCGAATGGATGTTGCCGATCTATCATGCGCTCGGCGTGGCGGCGGCGTACATTCAGAGCGACATGGACGCGGGGCTGCGCCGCGTCGCTTACGAGTGCGACATCACGTACGGCACCAACTCCGAATTCGGCTTCGACTACCTTCGCGACAACATGAAGCCCGCGCGCTTCGACGATGAAAAGTACGACCCGTACTACCGCCAATGCCAGCGTACGCCGTTGAACTATGCGATCATCGACGAAGTCGACAACATCCTCATCGACGAAGCCCGCACGCCGCTGATCATCTCCGGCCCGGCGTACACCGACATTCGCAACTACGAAAAGTCAGATGAGATCGTCCGCAAGCTCACCGATCTCGAACGCAAAGCCCGCCAGGAGATGAAGGCGAGTGGGCAATCGACCCTGACGGGAACCGAAGGCGACGGCATGCCGATCGTCGGCACGCTCGACCCCGAGAAGGTCAAGGATGTGCCGCGCGGGATTTACTTCGAGATCAAAGAGAAGGAACGCTCCGCGCACCTCACCGACCTCGGCGTGCGCGAGGCCGAACGGCTGGCGGGCGTCGAATCGTTCTACACGTCGGGGAACATGGAGTGGCCGCACCTGATCGACAACGCGATCAAGGCACATCATCTTTACCACAAAGACAAGCATTACATGATCGCCCCGGACCCACGGGAGAACAACGAACTCGGCATCATCATCATCGACGAGTTCACGGGCCGCGCCATGTTCGGCCGTCAGTGGTCCGACGGTTTGCACCAGTCGGTCGAAGCGAAGCATCGCCGCGAAGGCGTGAAAATCAAGCAGGAAACGCAGACGCTGGCGACGGTTACGCTGCAAAACTTCTTCAAGCTGTACGGCAAACTCGGTGGCATGACCGGCACTGCGATGACCGAGGCGAACGAGTTCTGGAAGATCTACCAACTCGACGTCGTCGCCGTGCCGACGAACCGCCCGCTGCACCGCGTCAACGAGCCGGACCTCGTTTACAAGACCGAAAAAGACAAGTGGGACGCCGTCGTCGCGGACATCGTCGAGGTCAGTCGCACCGGTCGGCCAATCCTCATCGGCACGACCGATGTGGCGAAGTCCGAGAGGGTGTCATCGCTCCTCAAGCGGCGCGGCGTGAAGCACGAACTCCTGAATGCGAAGCCCGAGAACGTGGCGCGCGAAGCGGAGATCGTCGCGCAGGCAGGCCGCATGAACGCGGTGACGATTTCGACGAACATGGCGGGGCGCGGCACCGACATCATCCTCGGTGGCAACGCCGAAACGCTCGCATGGGCACGGTTGAAGCAACTCAAAAACGAAGATAGCCGCCCGCTCTACCCGACGCGGCTCGAGGTGCCGGATGCCGTCTGGAAACTGACCGTCGGCGAGATCGACGAAAAAGAAAAGATGAAGGAAGAGGGGCGGAAAGTCGCCGAGATGGGCGGGCTGCACATCGTCGGTACCGAGCGGCACGAAAGCCGACGGATCGACAACCAGCTACGCGGTCGCGCCGGCCGACAGGGCGACCCCGGCAGTAGCCGATTCTACCTCTGCCTCGAAGACGAACTGATGCGGCTCTTCGGCGGCGAACGCATGATGCGCCTCATGAACTCGCCGCTGATCGGCCTCAAAGACGGCGAAGCGATCGAGTCCGGGATGCTCTCGCGGCAGATCGAAAAGGCACAACGGAAGGTCGAAGAATATCACTTCGACCAGCGCAAGAACCTCCTCGATTACGACGAGGTAATGGACCAACAGCGGAAGCGAACGTACTCCGCGCGGCAGGCGGTGCTCGACGGCGGCAACCCGCGCGCGATGCTCCTGACGATGATCGACGCGCAGATTCGCCTCGCGGTCACGCGCTACGCCGCCGCCGACTACGGCACCGGCAGTTTCGCCGACTTTGCCGCCACCCGCTTCGGCGTCGAATTCGACGCCAGCGACTTCCGCGGCTGCAATTTCGAGGAAGCGAAACAGGCCGCCCAAGACAAAGCCCTCGACATGGCACCGGTGTTCATTCAGGAAGCGATGGACGAAAACCTCAGCCTCGACGACGACGAAAAAGACTGGAAGTGGAACGAACTCGCACGTGTCGCCACGTCGCGGTTCGGCATGAAAGTGGGTGCCGCCGACCTCAAAGCGATCGGCCGCGAGAACCTCAGCGATTACTTGCTGGGCGGTGCGAGCGAAGCCGTCAAGGCGATCGACCTGTCCGACGGCCAGCGCTTTCTCGACCGCAATTACGGCCCCGAATCGCTCGCCGATTGGGCGCGAGTGAAGTTCGGTTTGAAGATCGAATCGCGCGAAGTCGACGACAAGGAAGCGAACGAACTGACGAAACTGCTCCACCAGAAAGTGCGCGAAGCGTACCGCCAAAAGGACATCGAATTCCCGATCCGCGTCGGCATGGCGGCCCACATGCCCGAACGCACCTCGACGACGCACCGCCCGAACCGCGAACACCTCTACGGCTGGGCGATGCAGCGATTCCAATCGAGCGCGATCTCCGAGGAAGTCGTCCGCACCGAACCGCGCTCGTTAATTCTCGAACAACTCCTGAAGGTCAGCGAGACGCAGATCCCGCCGGTCGATTACCCGGAAATCGACGCGAAGCTCGAAGAAGTATTTAGCGGTGCCGTCGCCGCCGAGGCTGCCGACGCGAACGATCTCATCGAGTGGTCGAAAGAAACGCTGAAGCTCGAACTCGACCCGAAGCGATTGATCGGCTCCACCCGCACCCGCGTTCGCGACGAGATCCTCAACGCCTACGACTTGCGTTACCGCCCCGAAATGCACGACATGGAACGGCGGCTCGTCCTCGATCAACTCGATAGCTCGTGGAAGAGCCACCTGCTGACGATGGACCATTTGCGCAGCACCGTCGGCCTATCGAGCTACGCCCAAGAAGACCCGAAGATCGTCTACAAACGCGAAGGCATGAAGCTGTTCGACGGCATGTGGGAAGGCATCGAAGACCGCACGACGGAACTCGCGTTCAAGATCGAAGACGTCGGCGACGACCAAGTCGAACGCGCCTATTACGCCGGGGCGATGGCATCGCACCAACAGGCCGAAAGCGCGATGCGGGCGCGGGCCTCGCAAGTGTCGGCACAAGTCGAGTCCGACCTCGCATCGGCGAACGCAGCCAGCGGCGGCGAACCGAGGAAGATCGAAACGATCCGCAACGTCGGCGCAAAGATCGGCCGCAACGACCCCTGCCACTGCGGCAGCAGCAAGAAGTACAAGAACTGCCACATGAAAACCGACCAGCAGAACTGAGTGCGGCAACGACAATGACGAGCCGCCGGGTTCATCCCGGCGGGAGTCTCCCACCGGGACAAGCTCGGTGGCTCGTATTCGCGTTACCGATCGTACGACACTTCTACCGAAGAGAATTCGCCGTGCGTCACCCGCAACTGCTGATCTGTGCCTTCGACGATTGGCTCGCGAAGCAACTGGCAACGCTGGCGGCCGATAGCGGCTGGTTGCTGAAAGAAACGCGGCAAACGGGGGCGTGCCTCGCGCTACTGGTGCCACCCCGGCCGACGGTCGTCGTCGCTCAACTCGACCCGCGTTCGGATACCACCAACCCGCTCGCGTTCCTGGCGGACATCCACCGCATCGCCCCCGATGCGGCCACCGTGGTCGTCAGCGATAGCAAACTCAACGACGACGACCGCGCCCACTGGACCGCAATGGCGTTCGACCTCGGCGCGCGGTACGTCACGTTCCCGCCGCTGTTTCGGCAGAACCTCGAAGACATCGTCAGCGGGCTGATGGCTTCGCGAATCCGGGCGGACGCGAGATGAGCGAAAAACGCGAATTGCCGATGCTCGACGAACGCCGTTGCACCGGTTGCGGCGACTGCGTAACGATCTGCCCGACCGACTGTTTAGCCATGGACGGCGCGTGGCCGTGGTTGCCGCGCCCCTACGATTGCATCGCCTGTTCGGCGTGCGCGATCGTCTGCCCGAGCGACGCGATCGCGATTCGCCTGGAATTTTGTTGACACGTTCGGTCGGCTCGGTATGGTTCGCCCGGCACGACATCGGTTACCGACCGATTTGCGGCAAAACAGGAGGAGGGCGTAAGATGCGTAAAGCAAGTTTCGCGTTTGCGGTGGCGGCTGTCATTCTGGCGACGGCGGGGACGGCGTCGGCGCAGGCTCCGTTCGTTTCCAAGCCAATCGACACGGATAAATATCTCGTCCGGCCGTCGGCGGCCATCGGCAACGTCACGGGACAAGCCACCAGCGGCATCATTCGCACGGCGGCGATCGCGGTGGCCAACACCATCGAAGACAACGGCTTCGTGCGGACGTTCAACAACGTGCTCGGTCGCCGCGCACAACCGACGCCGAACCAGGCGGGCTACAGCGCGCTGCCGATGGCGTCGTCGTATCAATCGATGAAGTACCGGAACTCGTTCGTGCCCTTCGCACCGATCGCATCGACCTACGGCAAGTCGCCGAACATTCGGTAAATTGATGTGAGCGTCCGTCGAGGAAAGAAATTCCTCGACGTAAGTCGCAATTGCGGAGCCTCAAAAACCGTTTTTTGGGGTGTTTTTTCGGTTTTTGCGACCCGAAACACCCCTGTTTTGATCGGCTTTCGCTGATCTGTTACGGGCGGTTTTGCCGTATCTCGAACTCGTATCGTGGGTTATGCCGATGGTCGTTCGATTGGCACTCGCCGCAACTACCGACCGAAAATCGACCGACCACGACACAAAATCGACCGACCACGACATTCTCACGACACTTCGCGACATTCTCACGACACTTGGAGACATTCTCACGACACTTCGAGACACCGTGTAAAAGTCGACTTACGTCGGATCGTCTCCGATTTTTTGACTTATGGCGTTCGCGTGGGTGGACCGAATCGGAACCAGCGTGGGGGGTACATGATTAGCCCTTGCAGCACGACGAAGAGCATCGCCAAGTAGAGCGTCGTGAAGAAGATCTCGGGTTGCCCTTCGATGAAAAGCAAGTTGTGCAGAAGTCGACCGAGGAACGTTTCGGCACTGTCGAACGACTGCCCCGCCAGTTGGCGAAGCTGTTCTTCCCAGACCGTTAGCGGGCAGCGCAGTCCGCGAATCGCTTCGTAGGCGACGATGGCTATCATCGTCAGGTGTACGAACCGAAACCACGGATTCCGCGCCCATTGCGCACGGGCCGCCGCACCGATCACGATCGCCAATTGCCCGAAAACGACGAACGCAACGTAACCCACATGCGCAGCGACGACCGCATCGGCTAAAAAGCCATACATAGTATCAGCCCCAGTAATAGAGGGTGCGTATCGAACCGAAAGTGGACGGTGTCCCCGTCTGGTAATACGACGCGCCGCGTGTGGGATTTATTCCCAGGATTCGCCGCGTCGCACATTCATCGTAGCGCCTCCGAGGCGAGCGGTGGGTGTCAGCCCACTGATTCAGCCATCGTCACACGCAATGCGAATGGGGAACGATCGCATCATCGAAAATGCACTTCGTCCACGACGCAGGAAGAATCAGGGGAGTCACCTCCCCCGCTCGCCTGACCCAGGGGTACGACGAAACGTCTAACCCTGGGCTGTCTGATTTAACCCCGTTGGGGTAAGAACTGACTACGTATTTACCCCAACGGGGTTCGATCTTTTAGCCCAGGGTTAGACGTCTTACGTCGTACCCCTGGGCATACCTGCAAAATCGCGCAACTTCAAAAAAAACGCGCAAGCAAGGGTTCCACCGACTGCAAACGTCCTCCCCTTGCTGGCGCTGCGGGCTGGCACGATTCCGGCCAGCCAGCAGCGCGTGCGCGTCACCCACTCACTTCCGTTCGCGGATCGCGGCGTATTTTGCGCCGCCGTAGAGTGCGGGTGGGTAATACTCCACCAGTAATCGTTGCAGGAGCAACTCCACTTCAAATGCGGTGACGCCGTCTTCGGGCATGCAAAAGAATTCGCCGTCCGCCCCGTCGCACTAACAATCCCAGTCGTCAATCCAGCCCGACGACTTCGCCGCCGTTGGGTGTGATCGCCGCCCAGAAAGTCATCTCACTAACGCCGGGGCGAATCGTGCGCACGCTACCATCGGCCATCGCGACTTGCATACCACCGGGATGGGCCGTCTGGGCAACGGTTTGATCGCAAGCATTGAATGGCTTTGGATTACCGCAAACGCCTACGCCATTTTCGATGTCGTATAGACCGCAACTCCAATGTGCTGGCGTCGTTTGAAACGTGGCACCGGGGCGACTCGCCATCGTGACCGCAGGATTCCCGGCGGTCACAGGATAGACGTCGCGATTATTCTCACCTCTGAGTATATTACCGCCATCCGCAAATGTCGGTCGCAGATCTTGTGGGACAGTCGACGCCGAATGTACGATATAGCTTCGGCTGAACGGCCCACAACGACGGTAATGTTCGGCAAGTATCATTGTCGAACTTCGGCCATCCGGAAATGAACTCGCAAGCGAAGGTTGGCCGATGAAAACTTGAGCATTCGCAGCATAGGTGATGCCTGGCCCAGTCCAGTGCGGGGCCGGTCGCGGGCTGGAATCCGACGGGCAATCATACAGTTTGATATTCAGCGGATATTGCCCCGTGCCGTCGTAGCCGAGCTCGATGTAAGGAAGGATGCCATCAAACACTCGGTCTTGAAGTTGGAAACACGTCGAATTGGGGATGGGGCTAGGAACCTGCTTCGGGTTGCCATCGATCGTTGGCAGGCGACCATCACGCTCGCCGGCATAGTTGTGTAGTGCGAGCGCGATCTGTCGAAGATTGTTCTGACAGCTCATTCGAGCCGCCGATTCTCGCACTTTCTGCACGGCAGGCAGAAGCAAGCCCAGAAGTATCGCGAGAATCGCGATAACGACGATTAGCTCCAGCATCGAAAATCCATTTCGTCGGTTGGGTTTCATGATCCTGAGTCCTGTAAAGAGTTGGGTGACACACAAAGTGCGACTTCCATGCCGCACATTTCGATTGAATTTAAGACTTGAAACGGAAGCTAGTGCGGAACGGCTGTCGTGTTCATCGAAGTCAGAACAACATCATATTCGGGTTGATTGCCCTGCTTGCAAGTCAGCTTCACGTCGATTCGGATGTTCGAGTTGATATCCGCTACATAGAAAGCGTCTGTTGGCCGAGTAGATATATTCCAGAGTTGAATCGTTGGGAAACCCACAACGGCGTTCGGTCCATCGAGAATGTCTCGAGTCGCATCATTCGGGAAGTTGATTGTTGCGAAAAGAACCCAGCCCATCGGAATTCCTGCCGCCGGTTTGTAGACTTTCATTTCCACTTTCTTCAGCGTCGTGCCAGTGGCCAAGTAAATTTCTGCGTCTGCTCCACTCAACACCGTCTGTTTCACATTGGCCGCGTTGATGCTCCACGACGGATAATCGTACATCTTGTTGTCCGCACCTTTGAATTGCTTCCATTTAAACGTCGACATGCCGCCGGCTTGGGCGTTTGCGGTTCTCTCGGACGCGATCATCACGACACCTGCGACCAGCAGGAAGCAGAAACAGAGAGTTGCTTTTCTCACGACAGGACTCCTGAAACATGGGAACGTGACGGATCGGTGCGACCCGCGAAATCGATCTTACTGCTACCCCCCCCCACCAAGTTCAACGGCAATTCCGAGTAAATTTCCATTTTCATTAAAGTTACGCTGAAAGGGCAGTTTGACGCAAAGGCGGTGGCGAGTCAAGCGAAACCTTTTTTCGCGCGTCGCCCCTTCACTTCCGTTCGCGGATCGCGGCGTATTTTCCGCCGCCGTAGAGTGCGGGTGGGTAATACTCCACCAGTAATCGTTGCGGGAGCAACTCCACTTCAAATGCGGTGACACCGTCTTCGGGCATGCAAAAGAATTCGCCGTCCGCGTGCAGGCAGAGTGCCTGTTGCGACTGGACGCGGAGCCGTTGGCACTGGCCCATTCGCAGTTTGAGGTGATCGGCAGGAAGGTGACCGGAGAGCATTCCGGGGAAGTGGCGGATGAGTTCCCAGCGTCGGATGTCGCCGACGTGGAGGTAGTGGAACAGGCCATCGTCGAGCGATGCGGCCGCCGTCAGCGGGAAGCCGCCTTCGCGTTGCGCGAGGCCCAACGACATCGCGAGCGTCGGCAGTTGTAGCACCTCGTCGTCGATTTGCAGTTCGAGTGTCGGCGTGGCGAAGTGCCGTGCGAGCGCCTTGAATACGGCGAGTGCGTAGAGCGGGATGCCGCGCAGCCAGCGGATTTTTCGCGATTCGATCGTGACCATGCCGTTGAAGCCGAGGCCGCAACTGTTGACGAAGAATTGTTGCCGCCCGGCCCCGCTTATTCGGCCGACATCGACGCGCATCAGTTGCAAATCGTCCCACGGTCGCGATTCGCGCCACCACGTTTCCAGCCCGAGCGTGAAGGCGTAGTCGTTCATCGAGCCGACGGGAAGCGTTGCGAACCGCACGTCGGGGTTGCCCGCCGCAAGAATGCCGCTCGCGACTTCGTGAACGGTGCCATCGCCACCTGCGGCGATGATCCGCCCGAACCCGGCACGCACCGCTTCGGTCGCTAACTCGATGGCGTGGCCCGGCTCGCGGGTCGTCCGGAACTCCGTGCCGGGTGGCGTGCGAGCCTGCCACACCTCTTGTAGCTTTGCAGCCCGGCCGCGACCGGCAGTCGGGTTGGAAATCGCGCAAGTCGGTATCATGAGGAAGACATACGAGGCGACTGAGGATGCGGCGAATGAACGGCTGGCTGGCGGTGGATAAACCGAGCGGAATGACTTCGCGGGAAGTCGTGAACGCGGTGCAGAACTGGTTCCCACGACGGACGAAAATCGGCCACACCGGCACGCTCGATCCGCGTGCGACGGGGTTGCTCGTCATCTGCATCGGCGAGGCGACCAAACTCGCGGATACGGTGCAAAGCATGGGCAAAAGTTACTGGAGCCGCATCCGACTCGGCGCGACCAGCGACACCGACGATGCCGATGGCACGATCGTAGAAACGGCCACCGCCACGCCGCCGGATGAAGCCGCCGTTCGTGCTGCGATCCCCGCATTCATCGGCAGCATCTTGCAACTTCCCCCGATCTATTCCGCACTGAAAGTCGGCGGCAAACGCGCGCATAAACTGGCGCGCCGCGGCATCGATCCCAAGCTCGAACCGCGTACCGTCCGCGTCGATGCGATTCGATTTTTGTCGTACGACTGGCCGTTTCTCGAACTCGAAATCGACTGCGGAAAGGGCACGTACGTTCGCAGTATCGCCCGCGATCTCGGTGCCATTTTCGGCGTGGGCGGGCTGGTACAGGAACTGCGTCGAACTCGCGTCGGCCCGTTCGTCGTCGAAGAAGCGATCCCGCTCGAATCGTCGCGCCATGCTGCCGTGGCCGCGTTGCAACCGCTCGAAAGGTCGATGTTATGACAGCATGGTTGAACCGCACGGTGGTCGGCGCGGGGCTGACGAGTTTCCTGGCCGACGTCGGTTACGAGTTGGCGACATCGTTGCTGCCATCGTTTCTGATTTTGCTCGGGCTGCCGTTCGGCCAAGCCGCGCAAGTGCTCGGTGCGATCGAAGCGGCGGCCGAGTTCATTTCGAATTCCGCGAAGATTCTCGTCGGCTGGTGGAGCGACCGCATCGGCAAACGTAAGACGCTCGTTGTGACCGGGTACGTGCTGACGGGGTCCGCGTTCGCACTCTGCGCCTTGGCCGTGGCGTGGCCGTTGGTGCTGGTGGCGAAGTCGCTGGCGTGGCTCGGCAAGGGGATTCGCGGGCCACTTCGGAACGCGATCATCACCGATGCCGTCGACCCGGCACACCGGGGGAAAGCGTTCGGTTTCCACAAAGCGGGCGACACGCTCGGGGCCGTCGTCGGGCCACTACTCGCGGCGTACTTGCTCTATCAGATACCCGCCGCGAACGTGTTGGGATACGACCCGCACGGCACGTACGCGCTGGCGTTCTGGCTGACGCTGATACCGGGGCTGGGTGCCGCACTCACGTTCGCATTGCTCGTTCGCGAGCAACGCTTCACGCCGAAACCGGGGCTACGGCTCGGCGCATCGATCGCGTTATTGCCCGCGAGTTATCGCCAGTTTCTCGTCGGCGTCGGGCTGTTCGGCCTCGGCGACTTTTCGCACACGCTTCTGATCCTCGCCGCGATTCAATACCTGCCGCTCGATGGCATCTCGGACCATCCGCAACGCGCCGCCATCGCGGGAATTCTCTGTTATGCGTGGCGAAATGCCGTGCAAGCCGCGATGGCGTTCCCCGCCGGCTGGCTCGGCGACCGGATCGGCCACCGCAAACTGTTGTTTATCGGCTACGTGCTGGGCGCGCTGACAATGGGGCTGTTCGCCGCATGGATGACGATCGTCGATGGCTCGCTCATCGGGTGGGCCGCGCTGTTTGCATTGGCGGGAACGTACATGGCGATCCAGGAAACGATCGAGCCGCCGCTCGTCGCGGAGTTCGTGAAGGACAAAGCCATTCACGGCACCGCTTTCGGCGTCCTCGCCGTCGTCAACGGCCTCGGCGACGTCGGAGCCAGCCTCATGGTCGGCTGGCTCGTCATGATGTACGGCTGGACCGCCGGCTTACTCTTCGCCGCCACAATGATGGCACTCGGTGCCGCATGGGTATCAGAAAAGCAACCACGGATTACACGGAAATAACGGAATAAGAAACCAGTAGCGGAATGCGGAATGCGGAATGAATTCAATGCTCTGTTCCGTATTATTTCCGTGTAATCCGTGGTTGTACTTCAAGAAGCCGAGTAGCGGAACGAATTCAATGCTCTGTTCCGTATTATTTCCGTGTAATCCGTGGTTGTACTTCTAATTTCTCTTCAAGGACAAATCATGGAAGTGAATCAGAAAAGCAAATTGATTTTCGAGGAGGAATCGTACTTGATTCGCGGTGCGGTATTTGAAGTCTATAAGGAAATGGGGTGCGGGTTCCTCGAAGCGATTTATCAGGAGTGTTTGTTGCGGGAGTTCCAATTGCGGGGCGTACCCTACGTTCGGCATCCCCAACTCGAGGTCGCGTACAAGGGCGACCCCTTACCTCTGACTTACGTGCCCGACTTCATCTGTTACGACACGATCATTTTGGAACTCAAGTCGGTAAAAACATTAGCACCCGAACACATTGCCCAGTTGATGAACTATCTCAAAATCACGAATAAGAAGCTCGGATTTCTCATCAACTTCGGCTCTCACCCACAAGTTCAAATCGAGCGCATCGTGTATTAATTGAGAAGCAACCACGGAATACGCGGAAATCACGGAGTAAGAAGCGTAGTAGCAAAATGAATTCAATGCTCTGTTCCGTATTGTTTCCGTGTAATCCGTGGTTGTACTTTTCATTTCTCTTATCTCGAACGGCCCGTGCGGTTTTCCGGCTCGTGAGACGACTTCGTCGATGGCCTTGCGCCCGATAACCCTTTCGTTAGCAGTCGCGATTTCAGCGTCGACTTCGCTTTCGGTGCGGCAACCACTTCTTCGGGTTTTGCTTCGGGGGCGTCGATCGGGCCGAGTTTCTCACCGACGGGATGGACGACGTGTTTGTCGGCGGCATCGGCGATGGCTTCGCGAACTTTGCCGAGTACGGTTTTCCGGGCCATGAGCTATCTCCAAAAGGTCGATCGTCGAAACGGTGTGGATTCACTTGCTTAACTTACGGAGAGCACGCGCGAGTTCAAAACTGCAAAGTTCGTGCCGGAAGCATCCCGTTGGCACGGAGTGTGCATTTGTGTTTGTTGCTCTCACGCGGGATTCTGCTTCCCTCAGTGATGGGCATCCATTTTTGAGGGGATTGCAATGGCGACTATGACCGAACCGAAGAAGACGTTAGACCTGCCACCGACGGGTCCGGGCAACCTCGATCCGATTTCCGGGAAGCCCGGTGCCCACCCGATCGAAACCGGCGTGGGTGCGGCACTCGGTGGTGCGGCAACGGGGTTTGCTGCGGGCATTTTGGCCGGGCCAATCGGTGCTGTGGCCGGTGCCATCATCGGTGGCGTTGCGGGTGGATACGCCGGCAAAGAAGCGGGCGAGTACATCGACCCGACGGCCGAAGACAGCTATCTCCGCGACGAATTCGAGACTCGCGATTATGCACAAGACGGCGACTACGATACGTTCCAGTCGGTGTATCGTCACGGTGCCAAGGCCGAATCGAACAACGTCGGCAAGAGTTTCGCCGAAATCGAAACCGGCTTGCAGACCGAATACGAGAACCAACCCGAGCCACCGCCACTACCGTGGGAACGCGCTCGCGGCGCTCTGGCCGACGGTTACGACCGCGCCGCCGAACTCCGCAAGCAGCGAGGCTGCTCGACGAAGACATACAATTAGCCGCGACGCGTAGGCTCCGCTTCGCAAAGCCTACGCGTCGCGGCTAATTACGCGTCGCGGCTAATTCCGATTCGCCGACAGTTCGCCGCCGCCGAGGATCGTTTCGCGGTGCGTGGGTGTTGTCGGGTAAATCACTCGGTCGCGGGCTGCGTAGTTCGCGATCGGGTTTTTCTCGCGGTAGATGCGCGTGGCGGTGGATCGTGCGACTTCGTCGGGCTTGTACATCAGGTGGAATTCGCGGTGCAGTGCCGACAGCAGCGCGGCGGTCGTCGCGGTGAACTCGGGGTCGGATTTGTCGTCGAACGAGGGGCGAACTTCCTTCAGAATGCCGCGCAGTGTGGCGATCTTCGGCTGGTCGGCTTGCGGCGCTCGCTTGGCTAACCCGTCGAGTCCTTGGATGAGCCGTGCCGCGAAAATCATCCGCTCGGGCTTCGGCAGTTTCGCGTCGGCGAACTGCTTCGCCAGCACCGGCAGGTCGATCAAGTTCGGCTCGGTGGTGCCGGTCGATTCGGGGCCACCCGAACCGGACAGATACCCGTACGCTTGGCGCAACAGGTCGTGCGCCTGCACGTCTTCGCTATCGAGCGCGAGGACTTTCTGTGCGGATACCACCGCCCGCAACACGTACTGCCGCTGCGCGTCGGAGCCATCGAGTTCGAATTCGCGGCGCTTGAACAAGCGGTTCGCGAGCAGGTTTTGAATGATGTAATCTTTCGTAAAATCGAACCCGCGATCCGATGGCTGATGGCTGCCTGGCGAGACGATTTTCTCGAGGTCGGGGATCGCGGCATCGAGGCCTTCCTTCGTCGCGCGTTCGCTGTTCACGATGGCGGTCAACCACGACAGCGTCCACCACGGGGCCTTCGCGTCCCCGGCGAGTTTCAGGTGGCGTGCGGCATCGTCGAGGCGGCCCTCGTCGATGTACACGCGCGCCAAGTTCATGTGCGCGTGCGGCACCGCATCGGGGGCTTCGAGCGTCAGCAACTTCTGGAACGCGGCCTCGGCTTGGCGGAAGTGGCCCTTCCGCGCCCCGACGCCACCTTCGATGAGGTTGGCAATGCCGTAGTCGTTCCAGCGCTGCCACCCGGCGGCGATCTTCGAGGTTTGTGCGGGCACTTCGACCGCGACGCCATCGACGGGCAGCGTCACTTTGTCTTCGCAAATATCGACGATCGGCAACGCCGGTACCGCGCCGCCCTTATGCACGATGCTCATATACTCGTAGTCGAACTTGCGGTAACGCAACTTCACGTTCAGGTCGATCGGCGCACTGACATCTTTCGGCACGTCGAGCCGATAGTGAACGACGACGGCCGCACCCGGTGGAATTTGGTGATCGTAGAGCGGCGTGAAGATGTCCTGCGGGTTGCGGCGATTGATGCGGTTGCCGTTGCGGTCGAGCATGTGGACGTTAATCATGTGCGCCCATTTGTCGAGTTCGCCGGTGTCGTTCGGCCCGCTGAGTGCGCCGCTGCGTGCGATCTCCTTGCTGCCGCTCTTCGCCTGGAAGTCCACCCAGATTTCGTTCGAGTCGACGGTTCCTTGGCTGAAGTGGTGCCCGATGTTCAGCGTGCGAATCACGACTTCGACGGTATACGATTGGCCCGGTTTCAGCTTCGGCAAGTTCGGCCGCAACGGCGCGATCAGCTTCTCCGCGTCGGTCGTTGCGCCGTCCTTGATCGCGAACAGGTCGATGCGGAGTTTCTTGTCTTTGCCTTCGGGGTCGATGCCGCGCAGGAAGTCGGTATGTTCGCGAATCACTTTGTCGAAACCGTCGGCACGATCTGCGTAGCGCGGGTCGTTTTTGAGGAGTGTCGGCAGGCCGGTGTTCGCCCCGAGGAACAGGTGGTTGTGGTTTTTGCGAACGCCGGTGCCGTCGAAATCGCGGGCGGCGAAGTTCTCGTTCGGGTCGCCGGCGGGCTTCAAGTTCATGTGGCACGTCGCGCAATTCGCGCTCGCCTTCGGTGGGTAATAGAAGCTGCGTGCCCCGTTCCCCGATGCGCCACTGAGCAGGAACGAATCGTAGTGGTTCTGCCCGCGGAGGAAGTCCTTGTAGTGATTCAGTTCGACCGGCAGCGACACTTTATGGCACGTCGAACAGAACTCAGCGGTCTTGTGCAACGGCTTCAGGAACGATTTCTTGTGAACGTCCGGCTTCGCCTTGATGATCTGGTTGCTCAGCATTCGCATCGTGTCGCTACTGCTGAACGCGAACGGGTAGTGGTCGGGCGACTCGATCGTGTATGCGGCGTTGCCCGTCGTGCTGTGAACTTCCGAGATCGCATGGCACGCTACGCACGTGATGCCCGCATGGCCCGTGACGTGCTTTTCCATGTCGAAGGTCGGGTCGTCGAACAGACCCGAGAAGAACGGCACGGGGTCGTGGCAACCCGCACACCAGCGGCTCGCCTTGACGTTGCCATCGCGTTCGAGTGCGACTTTGCGGGTTTCGAGTACGCTGGATAAGTACGCGGGATTGTTGAACGAACTGAACTTGTGCGACGAGTGCAGGTGATCGTTGTAAATCTCCTTGTGGCACTGCATACAGTAGGTGTCGGAGTTGAGCGATTCGACGGGAATAAACTTGCCGTCGGCGGTGCGGGCCTCGGAAGGATGGAAGTATTTGTCGCCGTCCTTCGGGCCGACTGCGAACCATTTCGCGGGCGATTGACTGTGCAAAACCATCATGCCGCCGACGAACGCGACGACGCCCATCGCCCACATTTTCGCGTAGCGCCAACGGATGTTCGGCCCCTTGCGGCGGTGCGCGACATAAACGTAAATCGACAGTACGGGCAGCACGACGTGCAGCCAGTAAACGGTGGAGCGCGAAATCGTGCCGGTGGGCAGTTGCGGCAGGCCGTCGAACTGAAACAGCGCGAACCCCGTGACGCCGATGACCATGCCGATGCTGGTGAGCCAGAGGCCACGCCGGATCGCGGCGGGGTTGTTGATCTTGAGGCCTTTACGCATGTGCCACAGTGCGAACACGACGAACGGCACGAAGATCGCGATCCCGACCGCGCCGTGGCTGAGGAACATCCACAAGGTGAACGTCGTCGAGAAGCTCGCCCCCCGCGACTTGTTGAACCACTCGAGCAAGCTCACCGCACTCAGGTATGCCCCGCTCGCGCCGAGCACGGCGACGCAAAAGAACGTGAAAAACAGCAGCAGCCACAGTGTCGGCGTGAGTGTCTGCGGCAACACGCGCCGCCCACCCGCCCGGCGAACCGGTAGTGGAGCAGGCACGGGTGTCGTGTCGGGAGAGGTTGGCGTTTCCATGGAAAAAAGCTCGGAAGAAGGAGATCGAAGAATAATTCGTATGGTGGTGAGTGACGAATGATCATCCGGCCCGCACCACAAAATACCGATACCGCTATGCTACGTTACCTTGCCGCCGCTTGCCAGACGAATCGACCGAACCCGAAGCACCGGAGCGAGATCGCTTCCAACGTCAGCCACATGCTGATCATGGCCGAACGTGCCGTCGTGGGGTATCGTCCGTTCGGCGATGTGAAGCTGATTACATTTCCCGAATTCGCGCACGCCGCACCGATATATGAAACCGCAGAAGAACTGCTCGATCAACTGGCGGTGCCGATCCCGAACGAGCACACCGACCGCTATCATCGCTTTTGCAAACAGCACGGCGTATTCATTCAGACGGGGAGCTTCATCGAATCCGATACGCGGTTCCCCGGCCACGCATTCAACGCGACCTGCCTGATTTCGCCCGATGGCATTCTCTACCGTTATCGCAAAGTGAATACGTGGATCCCGTGGGAGGTGCATACCAGCCCGCACGACTTGCCGAACTACCCCGACCCGCTATTTCCCGTTGCCGATACCGAGATTGGCCAGATTGGCACCGCGATCTGTTACGACTGGCTGTTCCCCGAGGCGATTCGCGAACTCGCACTCGCGGGGGCGGAGGTTCTCGTCCGCGTCTCGGCGTACATGGACCCGTGGGGCGCAACCGCACCGATGGACTGGTGGACGCTCATCAACCGTTGCCGCGCGATGGAAAATATCGCGTATGTGGTGGCTTCGAATCAGGCCGCTTCCGCAGATAACTACCCGCCATTCTCGTGGCCCGGCGGCAGCATGATCGTCGACTATGATGGCCGCATTCTCGCCCAAGCCGACCCCGGACCGAACGAAAAGATCGTGATCGCGCCGATCGACATCCTCGCACTCCGCGCCGAACGCGAACGCCGCAGCGGCCACCACATGCTCGGCCACCTCCGCACCGAAGCCTACCCACTCTCACGCCGCACCATCTACCCCGGCAGCAACGGCAAGCCACCCACAATCGCCAACAACGAAGCCGCAATCCGCGCGGGGAAAGCGAACGTCGTGAGGTGAACGGGGCAGGAAGCGGGCGAAGATGAGTCAGGCAATTCCGATCAATCGAGTGTGGCAACCTCGCCACCCGCCGGTGTGACCATGCCCCAGAACATCGCATTCGCAATATTTGGGGCTACCGTTCTCACGCTCCCGTCGGCGAGTGCGACGATCATCCCTCCCGCGTGCGGCGTTTGGGGCAACAGCGGGTTGCACTCGCTGAGTGATGGGCGAACCTGGAACGTCACATCCGGGGCGCTAGACCGCGACACGGGCGGCGTGCCTGTGGTAACGGGGTGGATGTCGTCGAGCAGTTGATGCGTCGTACTCGTTCCACCGTCCGAAAACGTCGCACGCCGAAAGCTCGAACGAAGGCTAATCCAATAGTTGAATGCCGTACCGCCGCAGTTTGCGTAGTGTTCTGCGAACAGAATGGTATTGGAAGTCCCGTCCAAAAAGCTGTACGGCAGTCGCGGGCTGCCGATGAATGCATACGCATTAGCCGGGCAACTGCAGTATTTATCGCCCAGCACGTCCTCATTACCCAGTGATGGATCTGCTGGACTCACGAATGTGGGGAAGTTGTACCCCGGTGGTAGCGGACCAGGAACGGTGAATACCGCCTTGAAATACTCGGTTCCGCCATCCAGAAAGAAGAGCAGGCTAACGTGCA
Organism: Limnoglobus sp.; assembly: GCA_043757025.1. GTDB lineage: Bacteria > Planctomycetota > Planctomycetia > Gemmatales > Gemmataceae > Limnoglobus. The sequence continues at coordinate 17,174 of JAYVQG010000080.1, read as the reverse complement.
TCCCCCCTCCGCCGTTCGATGGGTCTGCGGCGCAAATTGGCAATGTGTTGTGCGCTACTGCGAAGGAGTGCGTCGCGAGGGCAAGCTGCCGCAGGTTGTTCTGGCTGCGGAGCCGTACTCCGGCTTCCCGAACTTTTTGAACCGCCGGAAGCAAAAGTCCGATGAGCAGCCCGAGTATGGCGATAACGATAATCAATTCGAGGAGAGTCACTCCGCAACGTGTTGTCTTCATGACGATCTTTCCGTTTGACGAAACGACGGCTGCCGCGGGAGTGGACTGTGATATTACTTGACTTACCCGGCAGCAACGGCAAGCTACCCACAATCGCCAGCAACGAAGCCGCAATTACTGCGGGGAAAGCGAAGGCCCTACGAGACTCCCGCAAGGATGAACCCGGCGGCTCGTATGACGAACCCCGGCGACCCCGCTTACCGTTGCCATGAAGCCATGTTCGTGGTTGATTCTCTTTTTACAGATCGCGATCATTGTGTACAATGCCGCTAACACTGAGGGCACAATCCATGGAAATCGCTGTACTGATCGAGCCATCATCAACAGGCTACCGCGCCTCCACGCAAAGCCCCGTTACGCTAATTGCCGAAGGGGCAACGGAGTCGGCGGCAATGATTGCGCTAAACGTCGCCCTGCGAAATCGCTTGCAAAACGGCGGCAAGATTCGAACGCTAACGCTGACCGATACGGAGACGACAGAGGAAATCTGCGCACGAATGCGTGCGGATCCGCTACATGCCGAAATGGAAATCGCGTTTGATGAATATCGAAAAGTGGCGAATGCAGTCGAGGCTTCAGACTGATGACACTTTTCCTGCTCGATACTACCATCATCACACATCTACGCAATGGCCACACGAAGGCTATTGCGAGTCAGATGGCACATTCCGAACCAAACACTGGTCATGTGATCGGCATTGCCTCAGTCAATGTGGAAGAAGTCATCGGTGGGTGGTTGTCCTTTCTCCAGCGTGCTCGCACGCCCCAGCAGCAAACCAGTGGCGCAAACCGTCTGAATGATTCATTACGGTTTCTTTCACGATATACCCTCATAGCGATCACAGAAGCAGCGGTGGCACGGCATGAAGTCTTACGTCGCATGAAACTCAACGTGGGGCGCAACGATCTCCGGTTGGCGGCGCTGGCACTGGAGTTGGGCGCAACTGTGGTTACGGACAACATCCGCGATTTTGCGCGCGTGCCGGGACTGAGTTGGATAGATTGGACGAAATAGCCGTCACCCGCCCAGTTTGCCGCGGCCGACTAAGGCGTAGACGGGGCCATCGCGGGTGAGTTCGCTCGAGTAGATCATCACTTCGTCGATGAACTCTTCGCCGCCGTGCCACGTGGCGTGCTTCGCGATTTCGGCCGCAAGCAGGCCTTCCTCGGATTCGTCTTTACCGCGGCCCAACGTCAGGTGCGGCGTGTAGCCGCGTTCTTCCTTGCGGTACAAACCGAGCGCCAGGAACTTCGGTTCGAGCGTCTCGTAGAGTCGCTTCAACGAATCGGTGCCTTCGGCGATTCCGCCCCAGATCGTCTTCGGCCGTCGCACGGTAGGGAACGCGCCGATGCCCGCAATCGACAGCGCGAACCCTGGCTCGTTCGCCGCCACCGCGGTCACGGCGCGACAGACGGTGTGCATGTCGCGGTCGTCGACATCGCCGAGGAAATTCAGCGTGACGTGCAGGTTGTGCGGTTCGACCCACTTCACTGCCGCGCCGGTTTTCGCCAGCGTTTGCTGCATCAGCACGGCGTAATTGCGGATGTCGGAACCGACGTCGACCGCCAGAAACAGTTTCGAGCGTGCCATGGTTATGCCCCCCGGACGGCTTCGTCCCAAAGCGATTTCGTACTGTGGTGGATCCGCGCGCCCACTTGCGTGATGACCTTCATCGCCAGCAGGTTCGCGCCGCGTGCTGCCACATCGGGCCGAAGCCCTTGCGTGATCCCATACAGGAACGCCCCCGCGAACATATCGCCCGCACCGGTCAGGTCGATCGGCTTGCACGCAAACGCGGGCACGTGATATTCCGCGCCGCCGAACCGCACGAACGCACCGTTCGGCCCATCGGTCACGACCGCGTTCGCCACGAGTTCCTCGAGCTTCGCGAACGCCTCTTCGGGCTTCTCGACACCTGCGATCGCACAGGCTTCGGGCGCGTTGCAGAACAGCAGATCGCTTTGGCGAAGGGCCTCGTGGAACGCGGTGCCGAACACGGCGGGCACGAAGGCATCGGAGCACGTCAGCGCGATCTTCGTACCGGCGGCCTTGGCGACAGCAATCGCTTCCTTGATTGCCAATTGACCGGTTTCGGGGTTCGCGAACACGTAGCCTTCGATGAACAACCACTCGCTGTTCTGAATGCGTGCGGCATCGACGTGCCGCGCCGCAAGGTGGCTGGCAACACCGAGGTGCGTGCGCATCGTGCGCTCGGCATCGGGCGTGATCACACAAACACAGGTGCCCGTTGCTTCGCCGCGAAGGATCGGGTTGCCGATGTCGATGTCGAGTTTCTCGAACTCGGATGCGTAGTGCATTCCGTACTGGTCGTCGCCGACGCAACCGATGAACGCGCCCTTCCCGCCGAGTTGCGACAGCGCGATGACGCTATTCGCCACCGAGCCACCGCTAACGAGCGGCAAGTCGCGGTTGGCATCTTGGAAGGCACGAAACAAGCTGTCTTGCTCGGCCTTCTCGACGAGGCGCATCGTGCCGCGCTCGAAGCCGAGCGGCGCGAATTCCGCATCGCTCAATTCGAGGAAGACATCGACGATGGCATTTCCGATGCCGCAAAGATGGTACGGTTTCATGTCGATATTCGGTCGGTGTTCGGGTACTGTCAGTTCGGATAGGGAATAGGATACGATCCAATAGCACGAACGGAACGGCTCGAATCCCAGTTTCGCGCTCGCGATTTCGTACCAGCCCGATTCGAGGAGTCGAGATGTTTGCCGTTCGCACCTCTTTCGTTTGGATTGTTGCCACCGTCGCATTCGCCTCGTCGGAATGCATGGCCGAGTCGCCGAATTTCAACGAGAAAATTGCTCCGATTTTGGTTCGGCGGTGCGTGGAGTGTCACAGCGGGGCCGAGCCGGCGGGCAAGCTGAATTTGACGACGGCAATCGGTCTGAAACGCGGCGGAAGTTCGGGCGAGGTCGTGACGCCGGGGAAAGCCGCCGATAGCGCACTGCTGCACCGGGTCGCCGCACGGGAGATGCCGCCGAAAAAGCAGGGGAAGGAACAACCGCTTGCGAAAGTCGAGATGGAATTGTTGACGACTTGGATTGCAGCCGGTGCGGTCTGGCCGGACGGGCGAACGCTCGACCTCTTCGAATCGACGACGGACGTACGCGGCGGGCGCGATTGGTGGGCGTTTCAGCCGGTCGTACGACCGAAGAGTTCCGAAGAACCGGCTCATCCCATCGATCGGTTCATTCGGAAATCCCTCGACGAAAACGGCTGGGAACCGGCACCACCTGCGGATCGTCGGACACTCCTTCGCAGGCTGTCGTTCGATCTCCTCGGGCTTCCTCCGACGATCGAAAGCATCGAAGCGTACGAAAGCGACACGGATCCGCTCGCCTACGAAAAGTGCGTCGATCGGATGCTCGCATCGAAGGCGTTCGGCGAACGTTGGGGCCGACACTGGCTCGATGTCGCCCGCTATGCGGAAACCTGCGGCTACGAACGCGACCAAACCAAACCGCACGCCTGGAAGTACCGCGACTGGGTCGTCGCGGCGTTCAACGACGACAAGCCATTCGACCGATTCATCCGCGAGCAAATCGCGGGCGATGAGCTTCCGAACCGCACCGAAGAGACCGCGACGGGGACGGGGTTTCTGCGACTGGGTACGTGGAACGACGAACCGAACGACGCGAACGAGTATAAGTACGAACGCCTCGAAGATATGGTCCATGTCACCACGACGGCATTCCTGGCACTGACGGTCAAATGCGCCCGTTGCCACGATCACAAATTCGATGCCATCACCCAGCGCGACTATTACCGCACCGCGGCGGCGTTTTGGGCGGGACCGATCGAGCCGGGGCCGGCCGACTTGCTCGGCGGACCCGCCCGGGCGTTACTCGGTTACGACGTACTCGGATGGACGGATCGCGGACCCCAGACTCCGCCGCTCCGTCTGCTGAAAAAAGGCGACCCGACCCGACCGACCGAAGAAGTCCCTTTCGGATTCCTATCCGCAATTCCGAGCCTCGACAAAGCAATCCCGAAGCAACAATCCGACGCGAAAACGACGGGCCGTCGGCTGGCTTTGGCGAACTGGATCGCCGATCCTGCGAACCCGCTCACCGCTCGCGTTTGGGTCAACCGCCTCTGGCTGCACCACTTCGGGGCCGGACTGGTACGCTCCCCGGACAACTTCGGCTTCACCGGCGAAAAACCGACGCACCCCGAACTACTCGATTTCCTCGCATCGGAACTCATCCGGAATGGCTCGAAGTCGAAATCGATTCACCGGTTGATCGTCACGTCGGCGACTTACAAACAGTCGTCGATCCACCCGAAGCAGACGGCCTACGCTCGGGTCGATGCGGGGAACCGCTTCTGGTGGCGGGCCGAACGACAGCGGCTCGATGCGGAATCGATCCGCGATTCGCTGCTGTTCGCGTCCGGTCAGTTGGATGCGACGAAAATCGGCGGGCCGAGTTTCATCCCCGAGATCAGCCCCGAGGCGTTGGAAGGTTGGTCGCGCAAGGGTGCCGAATGGAAACCGTCGCCGCCCGAACAACAGCGGCGGCGAACGCTCTACACGTTCGTCAAACGCGGACTGCTTCCACCGACGCTGACCGCCTTCGACGCCCCAGATACGACGCTTCCCTGCGGACAGCGCGACGTCACCACGGTGGCACCCCAAGCGCTCGCGATGATGAACAATTTCTTCGTCCACAGGCAGAGCGTGGCGTTGGCGAAACGCGCGTCGGATCGCACCGCAACGGACGAAGCGTTCGTCGATCGCGCTTGGCGATTCGCACTGAGTCGCGCTCCGCGACCTACCGAGATGTCGGCCGCAATTGCCCACCTTGCGGAACAGACGCGGCGGTTGGGGTCCACCGAGAAAGCGCGCGAGTCGCTTTGCCACGTACTACTGAACGCGAACGAATTCATCACCATCGACTGACGGGAAGCAACGATGACGCAACGAATGTTCCCCTGCGGCCAGTCGCGTCGCGAGTTCGTCTGGGAAATGGGCGGTGGGTTTGCGGGACTCGCCCTTTCCGCACTGCTCGCCGAAGGTGGCTTCTTCGCGAAGCACGCCCGCGCCGCGCCGCTTCCGGACCATCCGCTTGCAGTGAAGAAGCCGCACCTCCCGACGAAAGTGAAGTCGTGCATTTTCCTAATGATGAACGGCGGTCCGAGCCAGGTCGATACCTTCGACCCGAAGCCAACGCTCGACAAATACGCCGGGCAGTCGCTTCCGGCCGACAAGAAATTCATCAATTCCGGCGGTCGAAAAGTCGGCTTCTTGACGCCGTCATTCCGCAAGTTTCAGCCCGGCGGCAAGAGTGGTCTGCCGATCTCCGATTTCTTCCCAGAGGTCCGCAAGCACGCGGACAAACTCGCGGTCATTCGTTCTTGCCACACCGATAGTCACGCCCACGGGTCGGCCCTCGTCGCAATGAACACCGGGAAAACGTTCATCGGTCGGCCATCGCTCGGCAGTTGGGCCACCTACGGGTTGGGCACGGAGAACCAGAATCTGCCGGGGTACGTCGTCATCCTCGATAAACGCGGCGGCCCGATCAGCGGTCAGCCGAACTGGTCGAGCGGTTTCATGTCGGCTGCCTACTCCGGGACGTTGTTCCGCCCCGTCGGCGATCCGATTCTCGACTTGCGCGGCCCTGCGCACGTCACGCCCGAAGCCCAACGGGCACAACTCGACCTCCTCGCGAAGCTCAACCGGGAGCACCTCGACGCCCGAGCGGGTGGGCAGGAACTCGCCGCCCGGATCGCCAGTTACGAACTCGCCTATCGAATGCAATCCGCCACACCGGAAGCGGTCGATCTGTCGAAGGAACAAAAGGGCATGTTGGAATCGTACGGCGTCGGCAAAGCTCCCACCGATGAGTTCGGCCGGAATTGTCTGGTCGCGCGGCGACTCGTGGAACGGGGCGTGCGCTTCGTGCAACTCTACTCCGGTGGCGGCCACCTCGAAGAAACCTGGGATGCGCATGCGAGTATCGAGAAGAATCACGGCCAGCACGCCGCCGAGGTCGATCGTCCGATTGCGGCATTACTCGCCGACCTCGAACGACGGGGAATGCTCGATTCCACACTCGTCGTTTGGGGTGGAGAATTCGGACGGATGCCGTTCAGCGAAGGGAAAGGCGAACCGGGCCGGAACCACAATCCGTACGGCTTCAGTATGTGGCTCGCGGGGGGCGGGGTGAAAGGGGGTACCGCTTACGGGGCGACGGACGAGTTCGGTTTCGAGGCCGTCGAAGATCGCGTCCACCTCCACGATCTCCACGCGACGATACTCCACCTCATGGGACTCGATCACGAGAAGCTGACGTACTTCCATCAGGGCCGAAACGAGCGACTGACGGACGTCTACGGCACAGTCGTTCGAGGGGTACTGGCATAAGCCGTTCGAGGTCCGTTTCCGTTCGTCGATACTGGTCACGTCACGGATTCTGCCAACTGTCGAGCTGCGTTCCGTAGGATCAATCGACGTGCCGCAGCAAGCAGTTGTTCGTCTTCGATTTCCCATACCGCCCCGTCGCCATCTCGGCCTGCCGCCTGTGCCAGGCTCGCAACGAGTTGACCTATCCGCCAATCGGGGAACATCGTCCGCAGTTCCGCCATCGCCAACATCAAGTCATCGCCAGAAGTATTCGTCATGGCAGCAGATCTCCTACTTTCGGGAACGAGCCGACTGGGATTGGCAAGTCGTCAATTACTTCGACCCGCACCAACATGCCAGGGATGAGCATGGCAACCCGAGTTGCCCTAGTCACTCCATTGTTTATAACCAAATCACCATCGGACCCTCGGCTAACTTCGATTATCGGCATCCCCCGCGTAGACGTGCCGTGCCGAGCGATCTGCCGATGAAGTTTGAACGGGTCCGCGCCGGATCGACGAGATCGTGGCAACCGAAGTTCTCGCGGATCGACATTGAGGAATACCCGCAACTTTTGTTACCCCATCGCCACGATCCTCGCGAATACTGAACCATATCATAAACCTTATCGTGTGTCTGCCATCACTCGCGTCTCGTACCCGTGAAACTTTCGATGGCGTATTCGCATTCTCGCTTGGCGTGGCTCATCGTCCTGCTGTTGTGGCCGGTCGCGATGCTGAATTACCTCGATCGCCAGATGCTGGCTTCGATGAAATTCTCCGTGATGGCCGACATTCCCAGCATCGGCAGCGAAGCGAACTGGGGTTTCATGCTCGGGCAGTTCAAGTGGGTGTATGCGTTTCTCAGCCCGCTCGGCGGCTACGTGGCGGACCGGTTCAGTCGGCGTTACACCATCTGCGGCAGTCTCTTTGTTTGGTCGGCGATTACTTACTACACGGGACAGGTTCGCACCTTCGACGAGTTACTTTTGGCCCGTTCGCTCATGGGAATCAGCGAGGCATTTTACATCCCTGCGGCGCTCGCGCTGATTGCCGATTTCCACTCGAATGCCACGCGGTCCCGTGCCGTAGGCTTGCACCAAATTGCGATCTATTGCGGCGTCATCGCGGGCGGGTTCGGCGGCTACGTCGCCGATGCGCCCGATCTCGGCTGGCGGTTCGCGTTCGATGTTTGCGGCGTCTGCGGCATGATCTACGCGGTGCCATTGCTGCTACTACTGCGCGATGCGAAACGCGACCCGCGTTCGACCGTCACGCTCTCGCCACTGGCGAGCTTTCGTTTATTGGCGCGCAATCGCTCGTTCATCCTGATGGTGCTCTACTTCACGTTGCCTGCGCTCGCTGGCTGGGTGATCCGCGACTGGATGCCTGCGATCTTGAAACAACAATTTAACATTGGCCAAGGTCAAGCGGGTGTGGCGGCGACGCTGTATTGGCAGGTGGCCGCGATTGTCGGCGCACTCGGTGGCGGCTGGCTGGCGGATCGCTGGATGCGACATTCGATACGCGGGCGCATCTACGTCAGCGCCATCGGCATGGGCTGCATCATCCCGGCGATGTTCGGTGTCGGCAACGCAAACACGCTCGGCATCGCCATCGCGTTTCTGATCCTTTTCGGCATCGGCTGGGGCTTCTTCGACGGCAACAACATGCCGATTCTCTGCCAGATCGTGCGGCCCGAACAACGCGCCACCGGCTACGGCATCATGAACTTCGTCAGCATCAGTTGCGGCGGACTCGCCGACTGGGGCTTCGGCATTCTGCGCGATCAGCAGGTTCCGCTCAACGTCATCTTCAGCACGTTCGCGAGTCTCGCACTCGTATCGGTAGCACTCGTCCTACTGATCCGCCCAAAGCCCGAAGGTTCGGACTTTCTCATGTAGCTGGCCTCTATGAGGCCAGTAGGCTTTCTCATGTAGTAGGCCTCTATGAGGCCGGTAGGCTTTCTCATGTAGGCCGGTAGGCTTTCTCGTGTAGCTGGCCTCTATGAGGCCGGTGAGGGCAGCCTCTTTTCAATTGACAGGCTTCCGGGGTCAGAGACCCCAGCTACCCCCAGCTACAAGAAGCTTTCTCGTGTAGTAGGCTTTCTCATGTAGCTGGCCTCTATGAGGCCGGTGAGGGCAGCCTCTTTTCAATTGACAGGCTTCCGGGGTCAGAGACCCCAGCTACAAGAAGCCCCGAAGCCCGACCTTACCGGGTGAATACGATGAACGTTATCTCTTCACACAAGGTGCAACTATGGGCGAGCGCGAACTGCGGTTGGTGGCGGCAGGGTTTCCCCTCGAACGGGGGCCGAAGGAAGGGCCGGTCATCGACCTGCTCGCGGTGCTCGGCAACACGGTCTACGCTTCGGGGCAAGTCCCGTACGACAACGGCGTGCTGACGAGCAAAGGCAAAGTTCCGTCGCAAGTATCGGTTGCCGACGCAACGACGGCTGCCGCGCTTTGTGCCGCGAACATCCTGCGTGCCATCGTCGTGAAGCTCGGCTCGCTGGACAAGATCGCGCGGATCGTCCGCGTAACGGGCTACGTAAACGCCGACCCCGATTTCGAGAATTGCCACTTGGTAATCAACGGCGCGACGAATCTGTTCAAGGAAGTGTTCGGGCCCGAAGCCGGTCGTCACGCCCGCACCGCACTCGGCATGGGCCAACTCCCGCTCGGCACCAGCGTCGAAGTCGAAGCCATCTTCGAACTGCAAGCGGGTTGACCGCCGCCGCCGCGGTCCATCGAGAGCCGCTCAGGCGAAGCCGACGCTCAGCAAGTAATCGCGCGCCATCGCGGAGTATTCGGCACTGGGATTGATCGCAGATCGAAGTGTGATTTCAGCTTGTTTCAATCTGCGCATCGCCTCCGCGGAATCTGATTTACGAAGTAAGGATATTGTCTGCCACATTGTTACGATCCACAAAAGAAGCGCACTTCGATGTTCGTTCAAGGCCTCGCGTTTCAAGCCGAGCGAGTGGATCGTCTGTTTGCCGTGTGAGTTACCCTTTACCGCGAATGGCACATGTTTCCGAAACCGAATGAAGTCCGATGGATTTTGCGACGCGGGATCGATGAAGAGAGGCTGTTCGTCCGCCAAATTGTCCGATGCAGACTTTGCACGACATTTCGGGTCGGCCAACGGGAACAGATTGCCCTTATGTCGACTGTTGCAGAGTTCGCAACTGAACAGCAAGTTCTCCCACGTATAGGCGAGCCAATAATAGCCGGGTTTGTGTAACTTGTCGTTCTTCGATTGTCTGTAACCGGCCTTGGGTCGATAGTGTTCGATGTGCCCATAACTGATGTGAGTGACTTTCGCTTCGCAAAACGCACATTTCTCATGTTGTGCTGTTGACATTGCAATCTTCACATCGTGATGGGCATAGATGTTCGCTGAGAAATCTTTGCGAGTGGGTGGAATACTCGGCGATGTGTGAACGCGAGCGTTCAATTTCGCAGTCGCGAGTGTTCCCTTCGTTGTCAGTATCAATGGTTCTGTTGGGCGCTGAATCGATATCATTTCTTCAACGCTGCTTCCTTCTTCAACAATTCGAGAGATTCCTGAATATCCTTCATCATTTGATTTTGTTGTTTCGACTCGCCGAATGGGAGTTCGCCGATCTCGGCTTCGAGTTCTTCCAGCTTCTTTTCGTCCGCTTTTGTTAGTTTCGCTTTACCGAGAATCTTGTCACGCTCGGCGATTCGCTTTGCGATGTGCGGTGGTCGTGCGGAGTCTAACCCGAACAAGTCGCTGGTTAGAATCTGATCGACGCGCCAGTTGCGGATGTAGTCGACGTCGTTGTCGATGAGGACTTGGTCGCCGTCGCGTCGCAGGGCGGCGAGGTTTGCGTCGGCGGCGGCTTGCGCGATGAGCGGACTGTGCGCCGTGGCGATGAACTGCGTGTTGGGGAATAGCTTCGTCAGGCGGGCCATTAACTCGCGTTGCCACTTGGGGTGAAGGTGCAAATCGATTTCATCGACGAGCACGACCGCCGGTTCGGCGAGCGGGTTCTCGCTGTACGGGTAGCGTTCGACCATGCGGCTCGCAAAGTCCGCCACCCACGTGGCCAGCGACTGATAGCCATAGCCGAGTTGCCGAAATGGCACCCAGCCAAACTTCGTCAGGAACTCCACGCGCGGGTTTGGCCACGATCCTTCACCGGGAACAAAACGTATGCCGTCGATCTCCCACAACACCGCTTTCAACAACTCGATTGCGATATCGCGACGCTTCCGTTGCAACTTGCGATACCGATCCACCATATGCTCAGAGGCCGATGCGTAATCGAGACGGAGCAACCATCCATCAGGGCTGCGCAACATCGCTTTATCCGAGAACAGCGTACCGGTCGGATCGTCGTCTACAGAATCTTCGAGTAACGAAATCTCGCCAATTCTGCGACCCGCACCGTAGGCGTAGATTTTGGGTGCATGATTCGGATCTTCAAATAGCAAGCCCATACCAGACGAGTAGATTCGTTTGTCGACTGTAGACTCCTGATATTCAATTGTTCCTTCATCAGAACGATCATTACTCAAAACAATCTTGGCTCCCACTATTGCCGGATGCTTCTTCAGATCTCTCATTAGAGTTGGAAAATTTTTGTCAATAAACTGCTGAAACTGCGATCCCGTCCTTGCGACCTTGTTGCCAAGTTTCACTTCGTAATTCTGTGCAACAATCCCGAACCCCGTCAAGCACTGCAACAGCGTCGTTTTGCCGGTGCCGTTGACGCCGAGGATGATCGTCCACGGTGCGGGTTTGCCTTTGCCGTCGGAGAGGTCGAGCTTTTGTTTTTCGCCGAAACAACGGACGTTTTCGACTTCCAGCGAGAGAAAATACGCGGTCAGTGGCGCTTCGGCCTTCGGTTTGGCGTGACCGTTTTTGCTCGTTGCCTTGGCCATGATCGTTGCCCTTTTATTCGTCTTCGCCCCAGATGCAGACGCCGAAGCCGTTGAGGTCGAACTCTTCGGCTTTTTCGCCGTCGACGGGGCCGCCGCGGTCCATCGAGAGCCGCAGGAATAGCCAGAATGCGGACTTTTCGCCTTTGTGGTCGTAGCCGTTGGTGTCGATGTCGCCTTCCATCAGGAAGCGCCAGGCGCGTTTCTCGTTTCCGGCATCGACGCCTTCTTCTTGCCAGCCTTTCATGACGCGCGAGATGTTCTGAAGCGCGAGCTTCCAACCCTTTTCGTCTTCGATGTGGAGCCGCAACTCGTCGGGTTCCTTCTCGATTTCGGCACCGGGAATCGACACCATCGCCTCGAACAGCTTGTGTTCGATGGCGGCGGCGCGCCACGGCGACCAGAGGTAAAACGTGACGCAGGGGGAATCCATCACTAGCCCGTACAATTCGACCCGCATGATCCGCGCTCGCTTTCCTGCCGTTCGGTGTCCGAGACTACTAAGTTAGTACCTTGCAATCTAACCCACGGACCGGGAACCGTACAGTCTGGCCGCCGTTCTTCGTAGCGGAAATCGTAAGACTTCCGACCGCAGGACATGGTTGACATTGCCGGTTTGCCGACCGCAAAAGGTCAGACCGGGACACCTTCTGACTTGACGCATCGATCGAGGCGGAGTATAAATTAGCCGATGCAAAGTGAAATGATGATATCGCTGTAATAGGTGCCTCCGATCATCGAGTGGATGTACAAGGTTCTGGGCTACACCCAAGGTGGGTGTTCGTAAGGAGGTTTTGCCGTGAATCTCACTTCACTACCCATTCCAAATCCGACAGGAATCGACGGTCGTGCCGAGATGCAACGCCTGATGGCGATTGCGGGGATTAAGACCGAAAGTGAATTAGTATCGAACGCGGTCGAGTTGTTCCGCTGGGCGGCCGGCGAAATGCTTTACAGCCGTTGCGTCGGCTCGTTCGACAAGACGGGCCAATCACTCGAGACACTCGAAATGCCGAGCCTCGCGCCGTTCGCCGCCGCCGCGAGCCGGCTCGATGCGAAGCGATCCGCGGAAGACGAGTTGCAGCGGCGAAAGGCAGAAGACGCAAAAACTTATCGGCCGCTGTCGGAAATTATGGCTGAAATGCACCAACTGGAAGTCAATCGTGCGAAGTCCTAGGAAGATAGGCAAAACCACGAAAGTCTTACAAGAGTTGGGTAACATCGTTTCCGGTATTTCCGCACGAGATGAGGTTTACTACCAGGCATACACGTGGGTTTGCCAGTTTGAAGAACGGCTGCGGTACGATCCTCTCGACGATTCCTTGGGTAAACTCCGATTGGGTGTCGACGAGCCAAATTGCCGAATCATCCAACATATTATCATTGCAGATCAGACTGTTTCCACGTGTGTCATCGAAGTGTCATTCGATGTGGCAGACGACGACGAATCCGTTGAAATCGTCGAGATTTTGTTCGTCGAAATAGAAAACCGATAAGCTTTTCAAATGAGAGTTCCAATTGGTGATTGACATATGGATGTCGGTATGACGTCTCGATGTCAATTGCTGATTTTCCAGGGCGATTCGCAACTTATGTTCATTTGTTCACAACTTCAACAATGTTGAATCCCCAGGCTCGAACCATCCCGAAGTCTCACGACTTCGACTACAAGGAATATCGTGAACGCGATTCGCTTTCGGACGGTCGGGCCGCACTTGGCCGGGATGATGTTCCTGCAATACTTCGGCCTCGGCGCGTGGGTCGTTTCGCTGTCGCGCTACCTCGGCACGTCGCTGGAGATGGGCGGCCTCGGCTTCGGCCCCTCGGATGTCGGCTGGGTGTACATGGCGCTGCCGATCGGGGCGATCCTCGCGCCGTTGCTCGTGGGTCCACTGGCGGATCGCTACTTCGCGGCGGAAAAACTCCTCGGCGTCATGCAGTTCATCATGGCGGCACTGTTAGCGGGGGCGGGGTGGTGGTGCGAACGGGCGGCGGCGCAGGTTCCTGGCACGTCGCAAACCACGTTCTTCGCGCTGATGGTCGCATATGGCATCGTCTGCCATCCGACGCTGACGCTGACGAACGTGATCGCGCTTCGCAAACTGCCGAAGCCGACGACGCAGTTTAGTAAAGTGCGTTTAATTGGCACATTTGGCTGGATTGTCGCCGGTTACGTGGTGGCGTGGGGCATGAACCCGATGTCGCCGATGCCGTTGTATCTGGCGGCAGCAACGGCACTGGTGCAGGGGTTCGCATCGTTCACGTTGCCGCACACGCCGCCGCGCGGGATGGGGCGATCGACTGCGGAAATCATCGGCTTGCCGTCGATCCGCATGTTCCGCGACCGCTCGTTCGTCGGCTTCGCGATCGCTGCGGTCATCGGCAACATGATGAACCAATTCTACGTGCTGTACGCCACGCGCTACCTCGCCGAACACGGCACGACGGCACCCGAAGCGGTGCTGACACTCGGGCAGTGGTGCGAAATCGCGTGTATGGCGATCTCGCCGTGGCTGGTGGTGCGTTTCGGTCTGAAGCCGGTGATGCTCGCGGGGCTGCTCGGCTGGGTGTTGCGGATGGCGGTGCTGACGTGGGGTTCGCCGACGTGGGCGGTGGCCATCGCGTTGCCGATGCACGGCTTCAGCTATGCGTTTTTCGGAATGCTCGCCGCATTGTTCGTCGATCGCGAAGCCCCGGCAGAACTGCGTGCGGGGGCACAATCGCTAGTCGGTTTCCTCAGTTCGGGGCCATCGGTACTCATCGGCAACTGGCTCGCGGGCCGCGTCGGCCAAGCCGCCACGACCGCCAACGGCACCGATTGGTCGACGATCTGGCTAGTCCCCTGCGTCGGTTGCGCGATCGGTGCGCTGGTGTTTTTGTCGATGTTCCACGAGCCACCGCGCGAATTCCGGAATTAGCCGCGACGCGCAGGCTCCGCTACGCAAAGCCTGCGCGTCGCGGCTAATTATGAGCGTCGCGGCTAATTATGAGCGGGAGACGTTCGTGGCGCGGTTTTTCAAATATAAGTCGGTTGCCGATCTGGTGGCCGAGAACGAACGGCTCGGGGTCGATTTGCGCTTTGAGGACGATTTGTCGCCGTTGTTTCAGCCACTGACAATCGGCTGTCGCACGGTGGGGAACCGCTGGTGCATTCACCCGATGGAAGGTTGCGATGGCAATGCCGACGGCACGCCGGGCGAACTGACGTTTCGGCGGTACGGTCGCTTCGGTGGCGGTGGCGCGAAGATGATCTGGGGCGAGGCGTGTGCCGTGAACGATCGGTGTCGGGCGAACCCGCGACAGATCGTTTTGAACGAACGCACCAAAACCGAATTCGCGAAGTTGGTGGCCGAGTGTCGGCGTGCGCATCGCGAATCGATCGGCGACGATACCGACTTACTGTTCGGCATTCAACTGACGCATTCCGGACGCTACAGCTACCCGCACGCGATCATTGCCACGCACGATCCGCTCCTCGTCGGGCGTTACGGCGTCACCGATGACACGCCGTTAATTTCCGACGACGAACTGCGACGACTCGCCGACGATTACGTGGCTGCTGCGAAACTGGCCGTGGAAGTCGGCTTCGATTTTATCGACGTGAAACAGTGCCATCGCTATTTGCTCAACGAGCTGCTCGGTGCCCGCAACCGACCGGGACCGTACGGCGGCGCGTTCGAGAACCGGACACGGGCGGCACGCGATATTTTCCTGGCTGTGAAGGCGATTCTGCCGAAGCATGTGCTACTTGCCACGCGGATGAACGGCTTCGATTCGATCCCGTTCGCGAAAGGCGCGAACGACGATGGCGTGCCCGTTGCGTGGGACGGCCCGCTCGTCAACGGCTGGGGCATGAGCGACAGCGACCCGTTCACGCCGGACATGACCGAGCCGATTCGCTGGGTGCAAGAGATGCGCACGTTGGGCGTCGAGTTGGTGAATGTGGCGCTGGGCAACCCGTACGCGCAACCGCATTTCGGACGCCCGTTCGAGTATCCGCCACCCGATGGTTACGAGTCGCCGGAGCATCCGCTGATCGGCGTGAACCGGCACTTCGAATGTGCGACCGCGATCCAGCACGCGAACCCCGGCCTCGCCGTCGTCGGCACCGGTTACAGTTACTTGCAAGAGTTCCTGCCGCAAGCCGGCGCGGCCAACGTCCGCGATGGCCGTATCAGCATGGTCGGCGTCGGGCGGGCGTCGTTATCGCAACCCGATTGGGTCAAGCAACTGCAAACCCACGGCAAGCTCGACCGCAAACGCATCTGCCGCACCTTCAGCTACTGCACCGCAATCATGCGCGCAAAAGACCACCCGCTCGGGCAGTTCCCGACCGGCTGCCCGCCATTCGACAAAGACGTTTACGGAGAGATTTGGAAGGACGTGCAACAACTACAACGCGCCACCGGGTTCATCCCTTTGGGAGACTCGTAGCGTCACCGTGGATTGCTCGCCATCAGGCGTTCCATCTCGGCGCGGTCTTTCTCCGATAGATCGAGCGGAAATCGGTTCGTTTCCACGTCGGCATCTCCTTTGAAAATCCCGGTGTTTCTGACCGGATCAAATCTTCGGCATCGTACGCGCGGACCATTGCACTTTCAGTACGGTCGGCAGTTCTTCGCGTTCGCCGACGATAAAATGGAATACGAGCATCCCGAGTGGTCGTCCTACATTGTCTTCCACGTGAATCGTCGAGATCCGGGACTCCGATTCTTGTCGCGACTCGCCGAGTAAATGTAGCTCTCGACGATGGTAGGCTCGTATCAGTTGTCCATCGACTCTCGCTGCCAGATCGCCCGCAAAGACTCGCATTTCCTGCGTGTCTGGCAATTCTGCCAGCAACTCTTCATACGCGGCTGGATTCCAGTTTGGTTCCTGATCGCTCATCGGAACTCGTCTCCCCGTTTGTGGATTCCGCCAGCAATTCCTGCAATTTTCGCGTGGGTTGATGCGAGCGTTCGCGCAGTTCCTCTACCGTCGGCAAGATGTGTTCGTGTCCAAATCCATGAAAGCTCTGAAGCGCGGGGATCTCGAGTGGCTTCAACTGCCCCTTATCGTCGATCGATCCGATCTTGCGACCCTGCAACAACTCCATCGCCGCCCAACGGAACATCGCGATCGCGTTCGATACGAACTCACTCTCGGTCTGAATCCCCGCGAACGCCATCAGGCGTTCCATCTCGGCGCGGTCGTTCTCCGAAAGATCGAGCGGAAATCGGTTCGTTTCCATGTCGGCATCTCCAGTATTGGCAAACTGCTATCGTCTCGTATTGTACTCCATCTTTACCGCGACATACCCTCAATCATCGGTGCGAAATCAGCGGCGTCTCACGGCGTTCGGAAGGGTGCGCTCCGTGGCTTGGCCTTCGCGGCCGCCGTTAGAATCGACGACTCGCCCTTTGCCCATTCGCTGCGAAGTGCCATCGCATCGGGCGTGCTGAGGATGTCGAGAATCTCGTGGGCGCGGTGGGCGCGAAGGTCGCCCGGCGAAGCGGTGCGGTGGGTGGCGAGTATCTGTTCGATTCGCGTGCGGACTTCCACCGTAACCCTTCAGCCTTATGAAGTTGGAAGGTTAAAAATAGACATTTGCCGCCCAAATTCAACGGAAATCACCAAGTTTTGCCAACGAATGGCAAAAATATCTGTTGCAATTGTCTATTTT
>JAYVQG010000079.1:0-2654 GCA_043757025.1 Limnoglobus sp. | reverse complement strand
ACTTACGTCCGATTTCGCCCAATTCCAATCACGCCGGAACCAAATTTTTAGTGGTCTTATTTGGCAAAACTGCAACCGGGTTTTGAACCGTGCCGTTTTGAGCGAGTTCAATTGTGACTTACGTCGATTTTGCACGCCACTTGGGCCGCGAGTTTGGCGTTATTCAGGTATAGCGCCCGGTTGGCGGCGAGCGAGCGACCGTCGGTGAGTTCGGCTAGCCGTGCGAGGAGGTACGGCGTGAGGCGGGCACCGCTGATGCCTTCGGCGGCCGCGTCGAGTTCCGCTTCGCCGAGCGCTTTGTCGAACTGCTCCGCAGGCACCGCGAGTTCGCTCGGGCACGGCTGCGACAGCACCGCACCACCACCGCCCATCTGCACGTGAGCACGGAAAATTGCAGCCGCTTCACTCGGCGTTTCCACACGCACCGAGACACGCCCCTGGCTGCGTTGCACGTAGAACGCGGGGAACGAATCCGACCGATAGCCGATGACGGGCACGCCGAAGGTTTCGAGCAATTCCAGCGTTCGCGGCAGGTCCAGAATGCTCTTCGCACCCGCACACACGACCAGCACCGGCGTGCGCGCGAGTTCGGTCAGGTCGGCGGAGATATCGAAGATCGGTTCGCGGTGCGCCCCGCCGATTCCGCCCGTCGCAAACACGGAGATTCCCGCCATGTGCGCGAGTGCCATCGTCGCGGAAACCGTGGTCGCGGCGAGCTTCTTCAAGCCGACAACCGCGCCGAGATCGCGGCGACTGGCCTTCAGAACGCCGTCGGACTTCGCCAATTCTTCGATTTGGGCAGTCGAAAGGCCGATCGTCGGCTTGCCGTGCCAGATCGCAATCGTGGCAGGGACGGCCCCTTCGTAGCGGATCGCGTTTTCGGCTTGTTTTGCCGTCTCGAAGTTCGTCGGCCACGGCAAACCGTGCGCGATAATCGTCGATTCCAGCGCCACCACGGGGCGACGTTCGCGCAGGGCAATTGTCACTTCTTCGGACAGTATCAGCCAGTCGGGGATCATTCGTTGCCTCGCGCATCGACATTGAAAGCCGTTTCGGACATAATGCCAATCATGAGCGTTATCGACGACACGATTCCGAAAGAATCTTTGCCCGTGGTTTCCCCCGCGATCGTGCTGGGGTGGATTGCCGCATCGGCTGCGGTCGCGTGGTACCCGCTGTTGCACGCGCGTGCGACTGGCATTTTGCGCGATGCGATGGACGAACCGCTGTTCGCGCTGCGCACGGCGGGGTTGATACGCATGGCCGATTGGCAGCAGGGCGTCGGCCAAGGTTACGTGGCCACGACGGAGGGGCACGAACTCGTCGGACACCCGGACAAACTCGCAGCACTCTTGCGCGTCAGCGTGCAGAGTACCGTACCGCCAGAAGCCCCACCCATGACGACGTTCGAGCGCGGCGAACGGATCCGCGAAGCGGTGCTCAGCCCGTCGCCACCCGTCGTCGCACCGGCGATTATCGTGTTCAACGTCCTTTGGTTTGCGGTCGGGTTGCTAGTCGCGAAACAAACCGGTGTGTCGTTGCGGAATTACCTGTCGTTCGGCGATGCATCCGTGACGGCGCGACTCGGCGGCCTGACGGGCACGGACCTTTTGCGCGACGAATGGTGGCGGCTGATCGTGTCGTGCTTCGTGCATCAAGGCGCATTCCACTTGCTGTTGAACATGTACGCGCTCGGTGCGCTCGGCCCGCTGATCGAATCGAAGTGGGGCCGTTCGCGGTTTTTACTACTTTACGCGGCGTCCGGCGTCGGCGGGGCGTGCCTGGCGATGGTCTTCCGGCCGGAAGCGATGGTGTCGGGCGCGTCGGGTGCCGTTTGGGGTTTGCTGACGTCGGCGATGGTCTGGCTGGTGCTGTACCGCGAACATTTACCCGAAGGCATGGTGTTCGATGGGCTGCGCCGCCTGGGGATCATGCTCGGGTTGAACGCGGTGATCAGTTTCGTGCCCGGCATCAGTTGGGAGGCGCACTTCGGTGGTGGCATCGTCGGCGGGTTGGTCGCGTGCATCTTCGGGTTACTGCGTCCTACCGGCGGCGGGCGAAGGACGATCGCCGCACTCGGTTCGATGTCGCTGCTGGCCGTGTGCGTCGTGGCGCTCGGGTTTTTCGCCTACAAGAGCGAAAAGTGGCGACCGCTACGCGAATACGAATATCGCAAGCAACGCTACGCCTATCTGAAGCAAGTCGAGCCTATTCTCGCGACGATCGACATTTTGAAAGTGAGCCGTACCTCTAACGACGCGCGACTGGCGCTCGCTGTGCAAACGCCGGATCGGTGGAAGGGTATCGCGGAGCGCGTCCGGCAGTTGAACGCCGACGCCAAAGCCGCGGCCATCGCATTGCGGAATGTGCCACGGCCACGCTTTTTCGCCACCGACGTGCGTGCCTCAATGGCCACCTACGCCGACGCCGTCGCCGACTGGTCCGAGGCGTTGTCGGCGATGTTCGACGACCCGAGCCGGGATATGAAACTCGTCGACGAGAAGCGCAAAATCATCGATGTGCGATACGCCGAAGTGTCGTTGAAGTAACGGAGATTGGGGCACGGTTCAAAACCCGGTTGCAGTTTTGCCAAATAAGACCACTAAAAATTTGGTTCTGGCGTGATTGGAATTGGGCGAAATCGGACGTAAGTC
>JAYVQG010000078.1:0-2656 GCA_043757025.1 Limnoglobus sp. | reverse complement strand
TGCGGCGAATGCCTGGACTGGTTCGAGGAATCGGAGTGCCGGAATTACCTCCGCCACGCCGGCTACGGGCCGCAAGAGTGAAAATCAAAATGCTCTAAAACGACCGTCGCGTTTACCAGCTATTTGGGAAGCAGCGGTAGCGAACCCGTTTCTGCACGCCCGAACGGACTACTCACTTCAGTGTCTGCGATTCGCCTGTCCGCGGTGACGGATGGAACGAGTTCGACGATCGCTGTCGGCGAAAGGCACAATTCGCCTGACACGGATGGAGAATATCACTTTGGTTGGTGGTATGCGGGAACAGGGCAACTTCTCGATGGCTCGGCCGACTACATACTATCCGTTCGGGAAACGAATCATTCGCCGTATTTGACCGCTTGCCCACCTGGGCCTTACCAGTTCGTGCCGGGCAGAGTGAATCAAAGTTGCGACGTACTGCACTACTGGAGTTCACACCCCAGTGGAGCGAACTTCGCGTTCGCTGATGGCTCTGTGCGATTCCTGCGATACTCCGCAAACGACATTATGCCCGCACTCGCGACCCGAGCGGGCGGCGAAGTGGTTGCGGCCGAATGACCTCACTCCCTGCGGAACTTCTTTTCTGCGCCGGCGAGTTTGTAAATGGCGGCGGTTTTGTCGAAGGCTTTGTCTTTGCCGCCGACGAGCGTGAGAGTCACATCGGGGGCGAGCAAACCGAGGGCGGTGGGCAGGTCCAGTACGCGATCGACGTTTAGAAAGTACGGGCCGTTGCGATGCGAGATTGGCGGCGCGACGATTACCACTTCGTCGATCGTTCCCGGCGACAACAACGCCGCATACGCGGCAATCACCCCGGCTTGGTGTTTGCCAATTACGCGGAGCAATATCTTCGGTTGTTTCGTGCGAAGTGACACCGCGATGGCATCGCGAACGCGGCCCGAATCGGCGGTTTGGCCCAGGAGTGCAAACGAGCGTTCCACGGTGTTCGGCGGGTTCTTCGTCGTCCAGCGATTCGGCCCGCTGCCGCGCAGATGATACGCGAAGATGTCATCGTTCGGGTAGCGATCCAAGCAAAATTGGCCCGCGTCCTCCCCTTCCCGGTACGGATTCTGAACGACCACATTCGACGGCCGATCCGCACTTTTACGCGATTGCAAAACGTTCGGTTTGCCGTTCATTCTCACCTGGAGTTCGGATTTCGACTCCGGTAACGCGCGGAACGATTTCTCGCGAAGTTCCTTCAAAAGTCCTGCTTTCCAAGCGGCGAACTGCTCGGGCTTCTCCGGGAGTGCCACGTTCGCGAGCGGTACGAATTGCTCATCGGCGAGCGCGTTGATCGCGTCTTTCGGCAAATCCTCGTCCATTGGGAACACCCGCAGCGAGGCACCCGCAATCACTGGATATTCGAAGTCCGCCACCGGCCCCGTGTTGCCTTTCAGGTGCTTGTCGAAGAAGCGAAAAATCGCCAGCCGCAGATCGGGCCGATAGGCGTGCCCACCGACACTCACGTAGTCATCGACGGCATCCTTCGCACCGAGCATCGCGTACGCCGTCCGCAACTTCGCGATGACCCGACGATTGCCATCCATCGGGAAGATCGGGTCCGCATCCGAGTTCGCGAACAGCAACGGCTTCGGTGCGAACATCGCCAGAATCGTCGGCCAATCCCAGCGGTACGTGTTGATCGGGAACATGCAATCGCAGTGGCCGTTTACGACGCGATGACTCACGTAACTTTCGAGGTCGCTCATTCCCGACACCGGCACCGCCACCTTCACGCGGTCGTCAGTCGCAGCGATCCAGCACGTCGTCGCCCCGCCGCCACTGATGCCCGTCACGCCGATTTTCTCCGCATCGACGTCGGGGCGCGAACACAAATAATCGATGGCGCGGATGCCGTTCCAGCATTCGACACCGGCAGGCGTGTAGCCGCGATTCTGCCACCAGAAGCGGTTGAGATTGTACGTTCCGTGGTGTTTGCCCGCGACTTCGCCGAGTTGCAGCGTGTCGATCGTGAGGCAAATGTAACCGTTGTTCGCGAACCACAACCCGTGATTTTGGTACGCAACTTTGTTGCCATCGCGGCCTTGGTTGCTGTGCCCGCAAACGTAAAGAATCGTCGGCAGTTTCTTCGCATTCGCCGTCGGCTTATAGAGGTTGCCCGTCGCGTACAGCCCCGGAATGCTCTGGAAATGTAGCTTTTCAATCGTCACCGCACCCACAACATGCGTCCCCGCGATCGTCGCTTTCAGGGGCGACTTCGCAGGCAACGGCCACAGTCCGAGCATCTCGTGAAGCTCGCGCTGAAGCTGCGGACGCTTCGCATCCCACGCCGCACGGGTCTGCGCGCCATCCATAAACCGACCGCTCAGGCGATTCGTTTCCGCCGTCAGATATTCGTGAATCCGCACGTCCGCATTCGGCGGCTCCGCAGCAGGAATCGCCAGCGCGAACGGCAGTATCATCATGGCAAGCATCGTTCTCACTCCGAGGAGAGGAATGTTCCGATTGTAGTAATTTCGCACGCGAGCCGCGTGCGCCACCGTTGCTCACGCGGCTCGCGTGAAATAAAGAAAACTTCAGCAATTCCCGGTCGTGTCGGAGGACAATTTCCCAAATTCGCCATTTTGACATTCTCTGTGCGGATGCGATAGCCACCTATCGGTCGAACCTCAAT
>JAYVQG010000077.1:0-10363 GCA_043757025.1 Limnoglobus sp. | reverse complement strand
CCACACTCCCACAAGTCGAACGAGTCACTCCCGTCGATACGCAGGTCGAAACGAGAACGATCGTCGAGTAACCGGCGCAGGGAAGAGATTACACCCATTCGAGCCGATTATGTCCAATGACCTCGTAGCACTCTATGTAAGAGAAAGCGGGTTAAAAGGCATCACCGATCAAGTGGGAATGTCGCAGGGAATGTTTCGAGTATTGTCGATTCTCATTCTCACGAATTACTTGGCGTGCAAACAATTGCCAGGCTGCCTCATTATAGACGACATCGGCGAAGGGCTTGATTTCGACCGTTCTTGCCTCCTCATCGACTTACTGCGAGAGAAAGCGAAAAACAACAACATCCAGCTGATCGTCTCTACAAACGATAAATTTGTTATGAATCGAGTTCCACTCGACGAGTGGTCGATTCTTCAAAGAAGTGGGAGCCATGTGTCAGTTTTGAATTCTGATAACTCGAAAGAGTTGTTTGAAGATTTTCGTTTCACAGGCTTGAGTAACTTTTCATTTATCGAGTTGGATTTTGCGAATGGCGCACGTGTCGAGGAACTTATCACTCATGAATAAGTTGGCGGTTTTCGTCGAGGGTTACACCGAAATGGTGTTTGTTGAGAAGTTAATAAAAGAGATTGCAGTTAAGAATAGTGTTTCGATCGATTTAAAGCGTGTTATAGGAGGTGGGAAGAGTGGAGCAAGGCGTACGTTTCGTTCGTTGCGTAATTCAGTGCCGAATACGGGTCAAAATTACTACATTATGATAGTCGACAGTGGTGGCGACCGAAATGTTAAATCTCGTATACTCGAAGAACACGAGAACCTTACGAATGCGGGTTACACGAAAATCATCGGTCTTCGCGATGTTCGGCCCGATTTCATATTTTCAGAAGTACCGCGTTTAGAAGCGGGTCTTCGCAGCCGCATTAAAACATCACTCATTCCGGTCGAGTTTATACTGGCAATCATGGAGATCGAGGCATGGTTCCTCGCAGAGGCGAGCCATTTCCTCGTTATCGATCCGGCGATTACAGTTCAAGCAATACTCGCGGCCCTACACTTCGATCCATCATTCGACGATATGGAACAACGGCTTACACCAACCGCCGATTTGTGCGACTGCTATGCCATTGGTGGGAAAACGTACCGTAAACGCGAGGCACAATTTACTGTCGATGCGTTGGATGTGACCACAATGTACTGTTGGCCTGAGACGAAATTTCGATATTTGAATCAACTTCGCATCAGCATCGAATCATTTCTGCAAACGTAATTGTGTGCGCCGCACTTCGGAATACCTCACCGTTCTCACTTATCTTTACACAATTGCGTCCCTAGCTAGCCTTCTCACGAAGTCGCGTCGCGGGTTTCGGTCCAGGCATTGGTTAGGTGGTTTAGGTGATCGATGACGCGAACGAGGCCGATGACGCCGGCCATACCGACGCCGATTAGGCCGGAGACGAGGAGCCGGAAGCCGAGCGTCATTTCTTTCTCGCCGAAGACGATGAGCAAGATCGCCCCGCTCAGTGGGATCAGGTTCGCGAGCACCATGAACGGCCCCGAAGAAATGCGTGCCGGAAAGGCCAAATCGTCCGTGGGATTTGGGTTGGCCTCACCCATACGAATACGCGCAGTCAAAAAATCGCAGGCGATGTGACGTTCGTCGATTATTCGCGATTGCATTTCTATCGCGTCTCGATCAAGATACACGCACTGCTGGACCCTGCCATTTTTCGGAACGCACTATGTACCGCTACTTGCTCGGCCTCATCGTCGGTTTCGCGCTTCTGACCACCGCACGTGCGGACACCTGGAAAGCGGGATTCGCGAAGGTGGCGATCACGCCGAAGACGCTCATGTGGATGTCCGGCTACGGCGCACGTACCGCACCCGCCGAGGGCAAAGAAACCGAACTGTGGGCGAAGGCGATGGTGTTGCACGATGCCGCCGGGGCCGCGTCCGTTATGGTCACGCTCGATCTCGTGGGCATCGATCGCACGCTGTCGCAAGCGATCTGCAAAGGCATACAGGAGAAGTACCAACTGCCGCGCGAAGCGGTCGTGCTTTCGGTGTCGCACACGCACTGCGGGCCGGTGGTTGGGACGAACTTGCGTTCGATGTATTTTTACGATGATGCGCAAGATGCGTTGGTCGCCGAGTACACGAAAGCGCTACCCGGAATTTTGCTCGCGCTCGTCGAATCGGCGACTGCGAAACTCGCTCCGGCAACGATCGCGTGGGGTACGGGGCAGGCGAATTTTGCGGTGAATCGCCGGGAAAACAAGGAAGCGGACGTACCCGCACTGCGTGAGAAGGGGCCGCTAAAAGGGCCGGTCGATCACGATGTGCCGGTGTTGGCGGTGCGCGATTTGAAGGGCGCGTTGCAGGGGGTCGTCTTCGGGTATGCCTGCCACGCGACGACATTATCGTTCCAGAAATGGTGCGGCGATTACCCCGGTTTCGCGATGCAGGGCATCGAAGACGCGAACCCCGGCATCGTCGCGATGTTCTTCGCCGGTTGCGGTGCCGACCAGAACCCGATCCCGCGCCGAACCGTCGCGCAAGCCAAACAGTACGGCAACGAACTCGCCGTTGCCGTCGGCAAAGTGCTGGCCGCGCCGATGGCCTCACTGAAGCCAACGCTGCACCGCCAGTACGAGGAAATCGCGTTGCCACTGCACGCGATCCCGAGCCGCGAACAACTCGTGAAAGATTCGACCGCCGCCGATAAATTCATCGCATCGCGCGGCAAAATGTTACTGAAAGCCTTGGAAAAAGAGGGCGAACTGCCCAAAACCTATCCGTACCCCGTGCAATCGTGGAAGCTCGGCGGCGAACTGAACGTCGTCGTGTTGGGCGGCGAAGTCGTCGTCGATTACTCGCTGCGATTCAAGAAAGAACTACCCGCCGGCAAGACGTGGGTGATGGGCTACGCCAACGACGTGATGGCCTACATCCCCTCCGCCCGCGTCCTCAAAGAAGGCGGCTACGAAGGCGCATCGTCGATGGTGTACTACGGAATGCCATCGGTCTGGGCGTCGACCGTTGAAGAGCAAATCGTCGCTGAAGTCCACCGCCAAGCGAAACGCGCAAAGTGATGACTGCGGGGAGATTGTGCGTCGTCTCACGATCGTGGTATACGATGAAAGAGATATAAGACTCGATTTGGCGACGTGCAAACGGCGTTGAGGAGACACGACATGGCGATGCTTGAGAAAATCGAAATCAAAGGGTATCGTTCCATCAAGAATGCCAGCGTCGAGCTTCGGAAACTCAACGTGCTCATCGGCGCGAACGGCGCAGGAAAAAGCAACTTCATCTCGTTCTTCAAGCTACTCAACGAGATGATGGCGGGCCGTTTGCAAGAATACATCGGCAAAACGGGGCGTGCGCAGTCTCTATTGCACTTCGGGCCGAAGGTCACGCCACAACTGGAAGCTGTGCTGGAATTTCAGGAAGTGGGTGGCAATAACACGTACACCCTGCGGCTGTTTCATGCTGCAAATGACATTCTCCTCTTTGCCGATGAAACCTTGGATTACAAAAAGGAAAATTGGCACGGGGCGCATAAGCCCCCTATGTCATTGGGAGCAGGACATGCGGAAACGCAAATTAATGGGTTTGCTAACGATGGGAAACAAACAGCCAAGGTACTTCGCCGTAAATTGAATCAATGTCGGGTGTACCATTTTCACGATACGTCCGCGACAGCCCCAAGTCGGCAGGCGAGTTATCTTAATGACAATCGTTGGCTGATGCCCGATGCAGGAAATCTGGCTTCGATGCTTTACGTCTATCAACAAAAGCACGAAGTTGTCTACAAGCGTATCGTGTCAACGGTGCGAAAAATCCTGCCCGATTTTGGCGATTTCGATCTTGCGCCGAGTCGGCTCAATCCGAACGACATCTTCCTTAACTGGAGAAAGAAGGGGTCGGACTACTTGTTCGGTCCGCATCAGATTTCCGATGGCACCCTTCGAGTGATGGCGATCTTGACGCTGCTGCTTCAACCCGAAGATGGTCTGCCCGATGTGATCATTCTCGACGAACCGGAACTGGGGCTGCATCCTCATGCATTAGAGATTGTGGCGGGGCTATTGCGCGCGGTTTCCGAGAAAACACAGGTCATCGTTGCCACTCAATCGCTGACATTCCTGAACTACTTTGAGCCTTCGGAGATCATTGCCGTCGATTGCTACAACGGGCAATCGCAGTTTCACCGGCTCGAATCTGAACCACTGAAAGACTGGCTGGAAGACTACTCCATTGGCGAATTGTGGCAGCGAAACGTCATCGGAGCGGGGCCGATGCCATGAGACAGTTGTATATCTTTTGCGAAGGACAAACCGAACAAACATTTTGCACGCAGGTCTTGCAGCCGCACCTTTTTCCACATGGTAATGGATCGATTCATACCTTGGCGGTAGGGGAAAAGAATCATCGTCACATCCACGGCATCGGCAGGCGGTCGAAGTACGAAAAAGTACGAAAATTCATACTCAACACGATAAAACAATGCGCAGGGAAAAACGTCTATTTTACAACGCTGTTCGATCTGTACGCCTTAACATCAGATTTTCCTGGTACGGATGCAAATGGAAAGAACGCGTCGAATCCAACGCCCTATGTCCGAGTTTTGGAAGAGGCATTCCGACAAGACATCAATTGTCGGTACTTCATGCCGTATCTGCAATTGCACGAATATGAAACGATGCTGTTCGCCGACCCCGAAGCGTTTCGGATTTCATTCGAGAACTGCGATGCCAAAATCGGAAAGCTTCACGCGATTGTGACTTCCGTGAAGAATATCATCGAAAACATCAACGATGGGCCGCATTCTGCGCCGTCGAAGCGGATTACCGAGGTGATTCCCGAGTACGCTGGCCGCAAATCGACGGCGGGGCCGGACATTGCCGCGCATATCGGCATTGCCACGATTCGGTCGAAATGTCCGCACGTTCACGAATGGTTGCTTCAACTCGAAATGATTCACTGGGAGGAAGAATTCGTTGGCCGCGTCGACTGACTTCCCCGCGCCCTGTGTTCGTATCGGGCATGATGCTACAATAGGTTTGTTGTGTCACCGCCTCCGACGAGCCGTACTTCCCATGCCGACGCCGACCGCGAATATCCGTAACTTCTGCATTATTGCCCACATCGACCACGGGAAAAGCACGCTCGCGGACCAGTTCCTGTTGAAATCCGGGGCAGTCAGCGAGCGCGATATTAAGGCGCAAACGCTCGATAGCATGGACCTCGAACGCGAACGCGGCATCACGATCCGGATGCACCCCGTTACGATTTATCACAAGCACAATGGCCAGGAATACGAACTCAACCTCATCGACACGCCCGGCCACGTGGACTTCAATTACGAGGTGTCCCGCAGTTTGGCGGCGTGCGAAGGTGCGATTTTGCTCGTCGATGCCTTTCAGGGCGTGCAGGCGCAGACCGTCGCGAATGCGTTCCTGGCGATGGACGCGAACCTGAAGCTCATCCCCACGCTGAACAAGATCGACTTGCCGCACGCGCGCCCCGACTTCGTCATCGGCGAAATGGAAACGGCCTTATTCACGGTGCCCGAAGAGGTATTGGCGGTCAGCGCGAAATCGGGCATCGGCATCGAGGAACTCATGGGCGCGGTCATCGACCGCGTGCCCGCACCGACCGGCGACCCCACCGCGCCGATCAAGGCGCTCATCTACAACAGCCACTTCGACACCTACAAGGGCGTCGTCGTTTACGTGCGGATGATCGATGGCTCGATTAAGCCCGGCCAGCGCGTCAAGATGATGCGAACGAACCGCGAATACGTCGTCACCGAACTCGGCCAGTTCCGCCCCGCGCCGACGAAAATCGACGAACTCGCTGCGGGCCAGGTCGGCTACTTCATGGCGAACATCCGCACCATCGACGATGCCAACATCGGCGACACCGTGACCGATGCATTCAACCCCACGGCCACGGCGATGGTCGGGTATAAATTGCCGAAGGCGATGGTGTATTCCGGCTTGTACCCCGTGAATAATAACGAGTTCGAAGACCTCCGCGAAGCGCTCGGTCGCCTGCGGCTCAACGATAGCAGTTTCAGCTTCGTGCCCGAAGTCTCGGACGGTTTGGGCTTCGGCTTCCGTTGCGGTTTCCTCGGCATGTTGCACCGCGAAATCATCCAGCAACGGCTCGAACGCGATTGCGAACTGGACCTCGTGCAGACCGCGCCGAACGTGACGTACGAGATCGAGAAAACCAACGGCGACGTGATACAGGTCCACGGCCCGCAAGACGTGCCCGATGGCGGAAACATCAAGGAGTTCCGCGAGCCGATCGTGAAGATCAGCTTCCTGATTCCGGCAGAGAATATCGGCGGGCTGATGGGCATGTGTACCGAGCGCCGCGGCTCGTTCGTCCGCACGGAATACCTGAGCAAGCAGCGGGTGATTCTGGTGTTCGAGATGCCGCTCGCCGAAGTGATTTACGATCTTTACGACAAACTGAAATCGTTTACGCACGGCTACGGGACGATGGATTACGATCTCATCGGCTACCGCGAAGCCGACCTCATCCGGCTCGATATTCTCGTTCACGGCAAGCGCGTCGATGCGCTCTCGATCATCGTTCACCGGGCGAGTGCAGACCGCCGCGGGCGGCGCGTGTTGCAGAAACTGCGAGAGGAAATCGATCGCCACATGTTCGAAGTGTCGTTGCAGGCCGCGATCGGCGGGCGGATCATCGCGCGGGAAACGATCGCCGCGATGAAGAAGAACGTGACCGCGAAATGCTATGGCGGCGACATTTCGCGCAAGCGGAAACTGTGGAACAAGCAGGCGGAAGGCAAGAAGCGCATGAAGGCCATCGGCATGGTGGACGTGCCGCAAGAAGCATTCCTCGCCGTGCTGGAAGACGATTGAGCGAAACGGGAAGTCGATTGCGGGCAACGTACTGGAGGATCGCATATGACGAGTATCGCAGCGACCGTACGCGGTGGCCTGATTGTGCCGAGCGAGCCATTCGACTGGCCCGACGGCACGGAAGTCGAAATCTCAGCCGTGGAACGCGACGACGAAACGCCGGACTCGCCGGAAGAGATCGAGCGCTGGCTTGCCGAATTCGCGGCGATTCCGCCACTAGAAATGACGGAAGAAGAATGGGCCGCGTGGGAGCAGCGTCGCAGAGAAGACCGCGAGTGGCAATTGGCTCACGCCGAGGAGCGCGCGAAAAAGATTCAAGCGGGGTTGGAATGACACGGTACCTGCTCGACAGCAACACGCTGAATTACTTCCTCTTTCGACGTAAAGTGGTAACGACCGATTCCGATTTCGCTCGCGTTCCAGGACTGAACATTGAAAACTAGACTTCTTGACCGGTAAGGACACCATTCGTGGATCAAGTGGATCAATCCGCCGCCGAGGCCGCACTTCCGCCCACTGCCGAGGAACCCCTTCCTCCGCCGGTGCGATTGCCTGCCGCACCGAAAGCCGATTCGTTCGGAAATCTCATGCGGAGCCTGTTGCAAGCCTCCGCGCTGTTTGTCATCGGCTTCCTGTTCCTTCGCACGTTCGCACTCGAGCCGTTCGGCGTCCCGACCGGTAGCATGGCCCCCGCGCTCATCGGCAATCACCGCGAAACCGCCTGCCCGCGTTGCGATCACCCCGTGGTCGTCGGCGACGCATCGCAACATCAAGGCGAACGCACCGCGGTGTGGTTCGCCGACGGGTACTGTCCGAACTGCGGCAAGCACGGCATCGACATCGGCAGTACGTGGGAAGTGCCCGGCGATCGGTTGATGGTCGATAAAAACGTCTTCAATCTGCGTTCGCCGCGCCGTTGGGAAGTCGCCGTGTTCCGCTGCCCGGTGGATATTTCCAAGCCGTACGTGAAGCGGATCGTCGGCCTGCCCGGCGAGTCGATTCGCATCCTCGAAGGTGAGATTTTCGCGAACGGCGAACTCGCACGCAAGACGCTCGAACAAGTCCGGGAAACGCGGTTGCCGATCTTCGATATGGCCTTCGCCCCGCCCGGTGGTTGGGGCGTCCGTTGGCTAGTGGAACCGGTGGCGGACAACCCGCGACTGCCACCGCCCTCGGCCACGCCGCCTGCCATCGCCGATGCGAATATCGCGCGCGATGCCGCACTGATTCTCGATGCCACGAACCCCGACAAGCCCGCCATTGGCCTCACGTACCGCCATTGGAACATCGACGACAAGCGCGAAGTCGCGATCGATGACACGCTCGCTTACAACGGCGCGCCGCGGCGCAACAAGGGCATCCCCGTTCACGAATTCACGCTCGAATGCGACCTGGAAATCGTGTCAGGTTCCGGTTCGTTCGCGTGTCGGCTCGGCGATGGTCTCGATACGGTGAAGGTCGAATTCCCGATCGGCGATGTCGCGAAACCGGCCGGCGTGCAACTCAGCCGCGACGGTGGCGACCCGCCTCGGCAAGCCGCCGGGTTAAAGATCGAAGCCGGTCGAACGTATCACCTGGAGTTCGCGTTCGTGGATCGCCGCGCGAGTGTCGCGATCGACGGCAAAGAGATACTCCCCGCGCTGGATTTGCCCGCCGATGCGGATCGACTGTCGCGGCGCGGCCAAGTGAGCCGCCCGATCCAGCTCGGCGCACGCGGCGTGCAAGTCGTCGTGCATCGCCTGAAATTGTACCGCGACATTTACTACCGCAGCGAAGGCAACAACGCGATCCAGGCCCCGTACCTGTTGCCCGCCACGGAGTATTTCTTCCTCGGGGATAACAGTTCGAATTCCAACGATAGTCGCGAATGGTCGATCGCTGGGGTGCCCGAACGGGATTTCATCGGTAAACCATTCCTGATTCACCAGCCGCTGAAGATCGGCCGCACGACCGTCAACGGCACCGCGCGGCCGTACCAAACGGTCGATTGGTCGCGATTGCGCTGGATGCGGTGAGGCTACCCAAGGTGCGCGGACGCGACCCTGGGCTATAGGATGAAACCCCGTTGGGGTAAATGCATTGCGATTCGATACCCCAACGGGGTTAGATCTGATAGCCCAGGGTTAGACGTTTCGTCGTACCCCTGGGTGAATTCAAAAACGAACGAACGCTCCCCGAGTACCACGCTATGTTGTTATCGATATTCGCGAAACCGGTACCGAAGCCGGATGCCAAGAAGCCGCCGCGCGATGCGGTGCGCGAGTTTCTGGAAACGATCGTCTTCGTCGTCGTGCTCGTCTTCTTGCTGAAGCAGTTCGTCGTCGAGGCGTTCGTGATCCCCACCGGCTCGATGGCCGAGACTCTGTACGGCTACCAGAAGTCGATCGAGTGTTCGGAGTGCGGGTTCAAATTTCCCTTAAACAGCAGCCGTGAAGTCGAGGGCGATCCGCACATGGGCGGCGAACGCCGTGCCGTTGCGGGGTATTGCTGCCCGAACTGCCGACACAAACAAATCTTCACCAAGGACAAGCCTTCGCCGTTCAATTCGTCTGGCGACCGCGTGCTCGTTCATAAAGCGCAGTACCACAAGTTCGACCCGACCCGCGGCGATGTCGTCGTGTTCAAGTTCCCGCAAGAGCCGCAGAAACAGTACGGCGCGCTGAACTACATCAAGCGGCTCTGGGGCTTCGGCGGCGAAACCATCGCCATCTGGCGCGGCGACACTTACGTCGCAAAGAATATACCGTACCCGCCCGAAGCGCTCAACGACTTCGGTTTCCCCACGTACCCGCGCCCGGATCGGCCCGAAGATCTGTGGCAGGCCAACTACATGTACCACAACGCCGACGTGGCCGACAAGCAGTTTGAAATCGCTCGCGCCGCCGGGTTCACCGACCCGAACAATTTCCAGATCATCCGCAAGACCGACGAGCAATTTCACGCGATGAAGCGGATCGTCTGGGATAACGAACATCAGTCGAACTACCTTGCCGGCAAGTCGGTTCCACCGCGATGGAAAGCGGAGACCGCCGACTGGACCACCGATAACGCAGCGATGCCGAAGGCGTTCGCGCACGCCGGCGGCAACCTCGGCTGGCTGCGGTACCGGCACCTCATCATCGACGATTTCCGCACGCTCTCCGGAGCCGCGCGGCCCGTCGTCGATCCCGTTCCCATCGATAACTTCCTCGGGTACAACGGCGAAACGGGCGAAAATAATAGTGGCCGTTTCTTCGTCCTCGATCGCGGGGGCGATCACAAGTTCTGGGTCGGCGATCTCATGATCGAATGCCAGGCGAAAATCAGCGACGCGAACGCCGAGGTGGTTCTAGAACTGTCGAAGGGCGAGAACCGCTTCCAGGCGAAGTTCGCGAACGGCAACGCGACGCTCGTTCGCACGGGGAAGAACGGCAAAGAGATGGGCACGTTCGCCTCGAAGATCGGCGGGCCGGGGACG
>JAYVQG010000076.1:0-10373 GCA_043757025.1 Limnoglobus sp. | reverse complement strand
TCCACGGCTCATTACGGTTCCTCGTTGGGAAATGTCCGCACAGGAAATGTGCAGCTAACCCAAACGGTACAACTCCGAATCAAAAAAAAACAAGTGTTTCCATGTAAAATTTACAAGCCTCTGGGAATCTTCTTCCGTAAGCGATCTATAACGATCCCTGCCAATTCGTCGAGTTCATTTTCAGGGCAGGCAAAGTCCGTCGATACCTTTCGTGTGCCCGGAGTTCTCGTTTTGGCGGATCGTGTCCAATTTCTGCCGCGTGTCTGTGAGACCGCGAACGAACCTGTAAAATACGCTATCTACTCAAAAAACGGGTCGCATACTCTCAAACGACTGGCGGAGTGACCGCATCATGTCACAGGTATCCCTATGATCGAAGTCCAGGGCCTGACGAAGCAGTTTTCCGAGCGGGGGAACGCGGCGGTCGATGACGTTTGGTTTACCGTGCAACCCGGCGAGGTGTTCGGGCTGTTGGGGCCGAACGGCGCGGGGAAAACGACGACGCTACGGATGTTGTGTACCGTTCTGAAGCCGTCGGCGGGCGGCGCGACCATCGCCGGTTTCGACATGGTCAACGAACCCGGCAAAGTCCGCGAACGCATCGGCTTCCTCTCCGCGAACACGGGCATTTACGACCGCATGACCGCGTTCGAGATGGTCGAATATTACGGCAAACTCTACGGCATGCACGGCGACACGCTGAGTCGCCGCATCGACACGCTCTTCGACACGTTCCAGCTGAACGAGTTTCGCAACGTGGTCGGCGGCAAGATGAGCACCGGCATGAAGCAAAAAGTGTCGATCGCCCGTGCCCTCATCCACGATCCGCCGGTGTTGATTTTCGACGAGCCGACGAACGGGCTGGATGTGTTGGTGCAACGTGCCGTCATCGAAAACATCGCGGCATTGCGGAAGCAGGGGAAGACGATTCTGTTCTCGACGCACATCATGCGCGAAGTGGAAAAGCTCTGCGACCGCGTCGCGATAATGGCCAAAGGTCGCATCGCCGCCTGCGGCACACCCGACGAACTGCGTGCCCAGTACGGCGAACCCGACCTCGAGGAAATCTTCTTCAGCCTCGTCAGTTGATCGCGTTTGAAAGTAGTAATTGGGTAACCGTTCACGGGTGCATCAGCCTCCCCACCGGCCTCTCAGAGGCCAGCTACATCAGAAAGTCAGAGCCATTGGAGTCACGTCGCCGGATCGATCGAATACGAGTAGTTATGAGTTGAGAGCAGATAGTTGATCGTCTGAAAGATCAGTCGGCATTCGGGTCGATGCCGAGTTGACGCAGTTTCTCGGCCATTCGCTCCGCACGGGCGTTCTCGTTATCCGCACGGGCGCGTTCTTTCTCCGCGCGGGTGCGTTCGTACTGTGCGAATTCGCGTTCGCTCTCGGCTCGCGTGCGTTCTTTGTCGGCACGGGTGCGTTCGGACTCGCGATCGTTCTCCGCGTCTTCGAGGTCGCGAAACGCGACGTCGGGACTTTTCCACTCGCGACCGTCTGGCCCGAACACCGTCAGTTGACCGTCTTCCAACGCAAAACGGAAGCCGACGCGCGGACTCGCGAAGCCATTGATCTCCGGCACCCGAATGAAGTTTTCGCCGCTTCGCAGCCAGGCCTCCGCATCGTTCGGATACTCCGGGTAGATGATGTAAAACTCTTCCGCGCCGTACCGCGCACAAAACTCTCGCTTGAGTTGCATTTCGGCATGCGTGTTCGATGGCGAGTACACCTCGAATATCACCTGCGGAAAGACGTTGCCTTCTTCCCAGACTCGGTAGCTCCCACGATCCCCCTTCTCCGGGCCGAACGCGATGTACACATCTGGGGCGATTCGGATCGATGGGTTGCCCCGAACGGGGTAAATCAGGTGATCGGCGGAGATGAGCACATAGCGGTCTCGACGCAAAAGCGCTTCCGCGTTCCACCGCAACAACGACATCCAACGAAACTGCAATGCGTTGTCTGCCATCGGCATCCCATCGCTCTCGGGGTAGAAAACAGCAGGTTCCGTCAATGTCGTCATCGTTCGCACTCCTTCCACGAATATACCCAGAAAATACGCAAGCTGTGCCGATAATCGCGATGGCTGCGGTGGTTATTTTCTCACATGACCATGCGGCGGCGGTTCGCTCGTGCGGCACTACAACTGGCACAGATACCCCGGACGATCAGCGTGTGCGCTTCCGCGCGGAACTGATGTTGTGCCGCGATGTCCTTGAGTGCAGCTTCGATACCCGGATGTTGGAACTCGATGATCGTATTGCAGCCTTCGCAAACGAGGTGTTCGTGCCACGGGTAGCCGTAGTCGTGATCGAATAATGTCTTTGGGCCGAGTTCGATTTTGCGAAGTAACCCGGCGTCGACCAACTTCGTGAGCGTGCGGTAAACCGTAGCCCGGCTGACATTCCGACCGGCTTTCCCGAGTTCTTCGATCAGTTGCTCGGCGTCGAAGTGCGAATGTTGCGCGAAGACATGCTCGACGAGTTCCCGCTGTTGTTCGGTGAACCGCTGCGGTTTCGGTCGGCTCGCCAGGAATTCGCGGAAGCGAGCTTCCGGAGACTGCGAGACGGCGACGGCGGGAAGGGACACGACGAAACTCCTGAAGCAAATGCATACGGCCGGGAACGCGAATCGTTCCCGGCCGTACGACGGATACCAGGCCCGACACCCGGTAGTATAGGAAGCGGGTCAATCCGCCGCCTCGATCTGCTCGAGCATCCGCTCTTGGGCGAGTTGCCAGATTTCGTCGTTCGGGTACGTGCCTGCTGCGATTTCGGCACGAATTCGCTCGACGAGGCCCCAGCGGATGCCATCCGGCCCCGGTCGTTCGTCGGCAGGGTTCGCCGGTACGGGTGGGCGGTTGTTCAAACGGTCGGCGATGGCTGGGGGGATGTCGCTAGCCCGATCCGCCGATTCCTTCGGCGAAAGGGTTCGCTTCACCCGCCAGTACTGCCAGTGTGTGTGGGCCGGTTCGCGCATGGAACTTTCGTCTCTTTCCAGTCCGCAGAAGCTGCGGGCGGAAGCGGTGGTGCAGGGCGGTCGGGCGACCCGCAAGGTCATTTTGCATACGCCGGTCGGCGAGTGACGATCCTCATCGCTCGCCGATTATACCGACGCGGTCGGGGTGCAGTTGTTCACTGCGTGTTCCCCTTCGTGTGGCATTCTACGCAGACTTATCGTCGCGCACACACCGTTTGGCACAAGAAATATCTTCGGCTACTGACCTCGATTTTCTCTCGGGCCGTGCGGTTCACGGGTTCCTCGCATCGTGCGTCTGGCGCGGGCCACGACACGCGACGCGCTCACCGCATTCGCCAACTTCGCGCGTATCGATTCAAGGTTTGCGCCGGCGGCGCGATTCGTGGGGGGGTACACCTCGGACGGAGCGAGAGGTGGCGTGAATCCGTCCGCGCGATGGGTTGTTATCCGTCGTACCGAACTTTCCTCGGCATGTAGTTTTAACATAATGGGCGCGACGAACTGCGCTATCGAAAGATTGTTGCGATTGTGGTTTGAGTTGCGCGGTCGGATAGTAGGCACGGTACAGACGGGAACTTCGCAACCGTCCGCAAGTTCGCTCGCTAATCGTTCCCGAAGTAGGCGTTCCGGTCGCGGATGCCTTGCGGGGAGACGCGATCCGCCGCGTTGGTCGGGTCGGCGATGCCGAACGCGATGCCGAGGAGGCCCTTGCCCGGTCGCGTTCCCTTGCGGGTGTAGTCGCCGTCGCCCCAATGTTCGCCGATCACTGCAACATCGAACGCGGTGAATCGCTGCTTCGAGGGCTGGTAAACCAGCGTGCCGTGGACTGTCGCTTCGTAGCCGCGATTCGCTTTCATCGCGTCGGCATCGTTGCACAAGAGCACATCGCCACCGAGCCGCAACTCGATCGCATCCTCGCCCACTTTCACCACGGTCAGCGTAAAATTTTGTTTGCGAAGTTCCTTCTTCTCCCAAAGTGGTGGCTCGCCGCGCGTGTTGTCGATGAGGTGGAATCGCGCGATCCGCTCGGCGATTTTCGCGGGCATTGGGTACGTGAAATTGTTCTCCGATTTCGTCGGCGCGAGTTGTCGGACTTCCTCCGCCGTCAGCCAGAGGAAATCGCGAGAGGCTTTATCGCCGCCACCGACTTCGGTCGCACCTTTTGCGTAACCGTCGGCGGTTTTGTCTAAAATTCGAGCGTGAACGCGGGCGACTAAGCCACCTTCGGGTACGATTCGCGTGAAGTTCGCGTCGAGCTTCCCGTGCGCTTCGACCTTCACCGCCCCGGCATCGCGGCGATTCGCGGGCAGTGCGTTCCACTTCTGCAAACCTTGTCGCAGTTGTTCGCGCGTCGCTTTCACATCCTGCCCGGCATTCTTAAACGCGAGCAGTTCGCCGTCCGCCGTCAGGATGTAAATCCCTTGCCGCGTGCCGCCGCCTTCGCCTTTACGCGGGCCTTGGCTGGCGACTTTGCGGAAGAACTCGCCTTCCGCATCTTTGCGACGACGTTGATACCAATCGTCGGTCGACACCGGCACGAACGCAGTTTGCGCGAGGCGAATGATCTCCGGATCTGCGAAGGCGAACGCACGGCCCGCCACGACGTTGTTTCACCCGCAGCCGAGCGGGTGGCCATCCATCTCCCAGAGCAAGATCGGCTTGCCTTCCTTCGCCGCTTTTTCGCGGGCTTCCCACAACGAGGTCTGCCACGGAATACTCGCGAACGGGTCTTCCCCCGCGACCGGGCGGACGGCTTTCA
This sequence comes from Limnoglobus sp., assembly GCA_043757025.1. GTDB lineage: Bacteria > Planctomycetota > Planctomycetia > Gemmatales > Gemmataceae > Limnoglobus. The sequence continues at coordinate 5,629 of JAYVQG010000076.1, read as the reverse complement.
GAAGTGCCGCAAAATCCCCATCGCCGAGTGTCGGTACGTCGGCCATCGCGGGGCGGAATGTCGGCCCCGTACCGAACGCAACGAACGCGGCCACACCCGCAACCGTTGCCGACATCCACCCGAAAAAACGTCTGCGTTTCATAGGTAAGTACTCATCGAGAGGCTTGCAACCCGCCACGGTTTCTATTCTATCGCCGAATGTCGTGGCGAGTGGCCCGACTCGTCACTCGCTCGGTTTTCGCTTCCTCGTACGGCGCGGTTTGGCGACCGGTTCCACGGGCGGTGCGGCGGGCAAATCCTCCGTCGCATCGACGTCGTTATCGAGGTCGTCGGCGTCTTTGATGTGATTTTCGCGATCGACGAAGATCACGCGCGGCTTGTGCTTTTTCGCGTCGCGGCTCTTCAAATCGGTAAAGGTGGCGATGATGACGACATCGCCTTTCTCGATGTGGTGCGTACCGCCACCGTTGACCTGAATGATGCCGGTGCCGCGCTCGCCGAGGATGGCGTACGTGATGAGGCGGCTGCCGTTCGTCACATCCCACACGTGAATTTGCTCGAATGGCAGGATGTCCGCCGCATCGAGCAAGTCCGCGTCGATACTGAGGCTCCCCTCGTAATGGATGTTCGTCTCCGTTACGATCGCTCGATGGATTTTCGATTTCAGTACCGTTCGCCGCATGGTAATCTCAGTGAGTTCGACAGCCAATTTGGGCACTCGTATTGTACGAAAAGCGAATGCGCGAGGGGACGACTATGCGGTATGTTTTGGTACTGGTGGCTAGCTTCATCGGCGTGACCGTCGCGGTGGCGGCCCCGCCAGATCGTGCGGCGCTGCTTCAAAAAATGGAACGCGCGATGGGACCGTTGCCCGGCGCGGATCGCAAAGTGCCCCTCGATGTGAAGATCGTCTCCGAGGAAACCTTCGACTGGGGCACGCGCAAGAAAGTGACGTTCGCCACCGAGAAAGGCGACCGCGTTCCCGCCTGGTTGCTGATCCCGAAAATGACCGGCAAACGACCCGCTGCGCTCTGCCTGCACCAAACGATCGACATCGGTAAAGACGAACCGGTCGGACTCGGTAAGCAGGAATCGAAGCAACAAGCGTTGCACCTTGCGATCCGCGGCTACGTCTGTCTCGCGCCGGATTACCCGAGTTTCGGCGAGTACAAATACGATTTTCCGGCCGCGTTCAAAACCGGGTTGTACCAGTCGGGAACGATGAAAGCGATCTGGAACAACATGCGGGCGGTCGATCTGTTGCAGTCATTATCCGAAGTCGATGGCGAACGCATCGCGGTGATCGGCCACTCGCTCGGTGGGCACAACAGCATGTTCACGGCGGCGTTCGACGAGCGGCTGAAGGTCGTCGTTTCGAGTTGCGGCTTCAACAGTTTCCACAAATACTACGGCGGCAATCTGAAGGGCTGGTCGAGCGATCGCTACATGCCGAGAATCGCCTCGGAGTTCGGCAACGATCCGAAAAAGATGCCGTTCGACTTCGACGATGTCGTATCGGCAATCGCCCCGCGCGCGTTCTTCGCGATGTCGCCGATAAAGGATTCGAACTTTGAAGTGTCCGGCGTGAAAGACGTGATCGCGAAGTTGGAGCCGGTCTATCAGTCGCTCGGCGTGCCAGACAAGTTGAAGGCAGTCTACCCCGATGCGGGCCACGATTGGCCGGAGCCAGAGCGAAAAGCCGCGTACGAATTCATCGACCGCTGGCTGAAACCGTAGTCGATTCAGCGAATGCAAAGCGCCTTGCAAGTCTCTTCATAAGCCGATTCCAGGTCGAGCAAGACGTGGAGATCGTCGGCCAACCAGATCGGCAGTGACGGCAGTGGCTGGCCTAACACAAGTGGGTACGCCCATTCTTCGAGCCGCGTTCGTTCGTTCACTTTGTAGCCGCGGAATGTCACGGCATAAGTTGCGGGCGACGTGACCGTGAACGTGGGGTCCGACTCGCCGATCGAGGCGAGGAGTTCGCCGTAAAGGTTGAAGTTTCGCGTGGTCACGAGATCGACAATCGAGACGCAGACGCGATTCTGCAATAGCGCCGCACACTTCGCAACGAAGGCCTGCCGCGACTCCGGCCGATCCTTGTTCGCAGGGCTGACAATCTCGAGCGCCGCAACCAATTGGCGGCCCCGGCTGCGATCGTATATTAACACTTCGTAGGCATATTCTTCAGCGATTTCGACCTCGCGAATCGCATCGATATCGAAGAAAGTTCCGAGATGAACACGCGGCTCGACTGCGTACTCTTCGGGAAGGATTTCGTTCAACTGAATGCACATTAGCGCGGGCCATCCGCCAAAGAAACCTTCCCATGAAGCGATGTTCAAAACCGGCGGTCGAAAGTGGTCGCGTAATGGCATGTCATCCTCCTCCGTTGCGGATTCGACTCGGCCACATCATAACGTGTTCTGTAACCAAAATGGCTATTCTCTGCGTAGAGGATAGGGTATAGAATCACAGCACACACTCGCAAACTCTGTGGATACCGCCATGAACGCTGTTCTGACACCTTCCGTTGCGGGTTCGCAACAAGTGATGACGTTGCCATTACCGTCGCCGGTCGATTTTTTGAAAGGCTTACCGGATGCGTTCCGCAGTGCGTTATTTTGCGAACTCTTGCGAATGAAAACGCAGGCAGATCGCGAATGTAACGTTTTCCCGATAGCCGATTCAAACGGCAAGCCGTTTGGACTATTTCAGCTTTCCGACACCGCGACAGCTGCCGATGCGATGTACGCTCAACTCGATCCGGCCATGCGTTCGCAAATCATGAAGCCGTACCTCGATTTCGATTGGGAGGACTGCTTGACCGACGCGCAACTCGATACCCTCACGCGAGCGGAGCCGAGTCTGCAACTCCAATAATGTAGATTTGCATCGTCCGACCGCGATCCGACAACTTGCGGATGAAGTGGACCCAAACATTCGACGAGAAATGAGCGACGTACCGTGGCGGGTCCATTTTCGGGCAGAAAACACTCTCCGGTGGATGCCCAGCATTTTTCCGAAACCATTCGCGCATCGCATCCAACATCAAATCGTACATCATCGGGTCATGTGGTGGCTGGGAATTCATGAGCGCACGCCACGCTGCAAACGATGGGAGAGCCATCACGTGAAATTTGACTGTGATGCTCATCGATTCCTGCTTTCAATTTCCATCGTAACCATACCAGTCTCGTTTGCCTGGTTACAGTTATACCCGGTACATCTACCTCACCCCACGATCACGCGCGGCTTGCGGTCTTCGGGTACGTTCGAGCCGCGGATCAGCGTGTACACCAGCCAGGGTACGTTGCCGTGCCCGAACAGTACGAAGTGCAAGTTTGCGGACACGGGGTTCTCCGCCGACCAGCCGAAGTGGACTTCGGGCACCGCACCCGATGAGCCGATTGCGATCGCGGCGGCGGCGAGTGCGTGCGGTACCGATACGCAGTTCGAGATGTGAATCAGAACTCGGCCATTTTCTCGCGTGAGTCGCAGTAGCGGTTTCTGGGCGAAATTGCTCGCATCGCCGATCTCAGCTTGCAGGAACATCACGGGGATCGTCGCAGGGATCCGGTGCAGCGTTCGCACCTCGATTTCCTTGTGTTGCAGCGTGTCGCCACCGGGGCGAATCGGCACGAGGATCGGGAAATCGGAGGCACACAGTTTCTGCCATTCTTGTTGGGTGTCCGCATCCGCGAACTCGAACCCCGTGTGCCGAAGTTCGGTGCAACGCCACGCCCGGCTGACCATCGAGATGCCCAAGACCAGCAAAATGAACGCCCCCGCCAGCACCATCGCGCCCGGTCGCTGAAGCGCGATCAGCACTCCGCTTGCGGTGAAAACGAGCGTCGCCAACGTGAATATCCAAGGCGTGCGGAACAGCTTTCGCCAGCCATTGTTGCGGCGTTTCTGCCATACGTCGACGGCGGCGACGAATGAGGCGAACGCGAACACCGCCAGTACCGATGTCAAATACGCCCCGCGTTGCGCATCGAGGTCCGCCCCGTAATACACCGTCACCCCGAGCTTGACGCCGACGAACAGCCACACCAGCACACCGAACCGCACCGACCAATCGAACTCCATCCCCAACCGCTGCAAGTATGGCGGAATCCAACTCGAAAGCGTCATGGCTACGGACAAACCGGCCAGCGCCAGAATGGCAATCGTGCTGATGTCGTAGATCGTGCCGAACGCCAGCCCGAATGCCGGGTGAATGGCGTCTGCCGTGCGGCCATCGTTCAGCGCGCCGCCGTGTGCGAGGTAGGCGAGCGCACGGTGCTTCGCTTGCCCATCGGTGACCATCGCGTTTGGCGGGATCAGTACCGTGGTAACGAGTGCCGATGCGAGCAAGTAGCACGCCATCAGCAGTGCCGCAACGACGAGCAACCGCCGCGTGTTGCGGATGCGGCCACGCGGGTTGCTGGGGTCGTCGGTCGCTTTCCCACGGATGATCGGCATCGCCATCAGCGTCAGTTCAAATCCGCTCAAACCGAGCGCCATGTACGGGAACAACGGCACGCACGCCACGAGAATATCGCGCCAGCCGGTCATCGCTTTCGGCGCGGCGTCCGGCTTCCAGTTCCCCGTTCCCACGTCCGCCCACCACTGTTCCACCAGTTGCGGATGGGCCTGCAAATACAGCATTCCGTTGACGATTACGATGAGCGTGAGCGCGAGGTACACGCCGACGGTAACCGCGGCAAGCCGGACGAAGTTTCGAGTATACCCCTTCTTGAAATAGATCAATCCCGCCACCGCGCCGAGGACTAACACCGCCAGTGTCACCACGGTCTGCTGCTTCCACAAACCATCGGTGCGGCTACGGATATTCGGCGGCAATTGCTGACGCAGTTTCTCGCCTTCGACCGTCGCGACGTTCAGGAGATGTTGCCACGCGGGTTGCGGATTGTGGATCAAATGCTCGGCGGCATCGGCGGCCGAAAACGTGCGGGTGAATACGAGGTCGACCGCGCCGAATGCGAGTAACACGAGGACGAGAAACTTGCCGAACCAGCCGGGAATGGCCCGTTCGAGCAAGGCGGTCGAACCGCCACCGTGCGGCGATCGGCCCGCGATGTACCAGTACACCGGCAATGCCAGAAACAGTGTGACGACAACGACGAGTAGCGTAACCAGCGGGGTCAATCGCCCCGCCGCCGTGAAGGCAATCGACGAGGTGTACGCCAACGAACTGAGGTAATCGAGGCCGACCACGCACAGCACCCACGGCCACGCCGTGCGGAACTGTGCGCGTCTACTGTGAGGGTCGGGCGATTCATCCGAGGCAAGCAGCGGTCCCATTTCGGCTCCTGGTAGGTAGGAGAATTGTACTAAAAATCGCGGTTTCCCGACGACGTAACCCTTCAGCCTCCTGAAGTCACCACTTGCTTTTCAATCTTTTCGGGTTTGCCCCGGATGGGCAACGCCGCGAACGATTTTTTCGCTTGTATTTTGAGGTTCGCGCACCAGATATGGGAGTGAAGGACTGTGCTGATGTAGCCCTCTCGCTCCGCGAGAGGATAGCAACAATCTGGCCCGATGCGATGGGAAGTGATCCTTCCGGCTTCGCTACCCTCTCGCGGAGCGAGAGGGCTACAGTCAGAAGTCTTACGACTTCTGC
>JAYVQG010000075.1:0-2663 GCA_043757025.1 Limnoglobus sp. | reverse complement strand
TTTCGCAACTCACATTCTGGGAGAAACAGGCACTTTACGATAGCCGAATCGCAATCGCAAACAAACGCATAACTGCTACCCACTTTTGAACCATGCCCCTCTTTTGTAGCTGGCCTCTGTGAGGCCGGGGGGTCTCCTCTTTTGTAGTGAGGCCGGTGGGGGGTCTCCTCAATTCCTCAGCATCCGGGGTCACAGACCCCAGCTACAGAAGAGAAAGCCATCGACGTTGCCCTTCTCGCCTCTTTCGCGGTGGTTTCGTAAATTCAACGCATGACAATTACGAAATTGGAAACCGAACTACTGCGGGTGCCGTTGCCGCGGGCGGTGGCGTTGCCCGCATCGCAAGATCCGCGGGCAGCCACGGTGGCGGAGGTCGTCCTCGTTCGCGTTCACACAACCGACAAGCACGTCGGCCTCGGCTTCACGTATACGCTCGGTGGCGGTGGCGCGGCGATGCGTTCGCTCATCGATCGCGTGTTGGCCCCGATGTTCATCGGCGAGAATCCTGCACTCAACGAACGTTTGTTCCTGCGAGCAACCGCCGAACTCGAAGACGTCGGCTTCGCGGGGCTGGCCGCACGTTCGTATGCTGCAATCGACTTCGCACTGTGGGACTGGAAAGGCAAAGCCGCGGGTATGCCGGTGTACCAACTGCTCGGCGGCTACCGCACCAAGTTGAAGGCGATCGCATCGGATACCGCCACGCCCGCACTCGGTGCGAAACAGGCGACGAAGGAAACGAAGAAGTTGCTCGATCGCGGCGTGGCCGGGATCATCGTCGAGATCGGCACGCAAGACCCCGACATCGATGCCGACCGCATTCGGCAACTGCGGCAAGCGGTCCCCGAAGGCGCGTGGTTCGAGATTTCCGGCTGCGGCCGCTACGATTTCTCGACGGCACTCTGGATGGGCCGCATGTGCGAGGAAGAGTTCGCCGTCGATGGCTTTTCGGACCCCGTTCGCCCAGACGATGCCGACGGGTTGGCACGGTTGATCGACCGCCTCGAAGTCGGCGTCTCCGTCGGCGGGTTGTACGACCGCCCCGACGATTACCTGCGGTTACTCGCCGCCGGTGGCGTGTCGGCAGTGCGCATCGATCCGTTGCGCCTCGGCGGGCTGACCCCGGCACGGAAAGTCGCAGCGGTGGCCGAACTCAAACACATTTCGATCTGCCCCGTGCGACTCCCCGAGTACGGCACCCACCTCGCAGCCGGTTCGGTGTTCGGCCGCGTCGCCGAGTACGTCGACTGGTTCGCCGAGCTTTTCCACGGCGGCCCCCAGTTCGTCGACGGCCAACTCGTCGTGAGCGAAGAACCGGGCTTCGGCCTGACCGTAAACGAAACGCTCGCGGCAAAGTATGCTTGATCGTGGCGAGCGGGGTGTGTCAGCACCCTGATTCTGCCACCGTAGTGGACAATGTGTACGGGCATACACAACCTCATGGAAATACACACTGTCAACGACGCAGGAAGGAAGCACATGGGTCCGTACGACCAAAACATGGACAGGCTCATCCTCATCGCGGTGGTAGCGATCGCGGTCGGCTTAGCGACGCCCCCTTACTCGAAAGTGGTCGCCAAGCTCGCTGCTAGTGGGGTGGAGTTGACCTGGCTCGGCCACATCGGAGTGTTCACATTGGTCATGGCGGCAGGGCTGGCCGCGCTGGCATTGGTCTGGGCGTTGTTCCTTGCGGTCGGTTGGGTCATCGAACGTGCCCGCCGATGAAGCTTGATTTTCAATCGTTCTCGGCGAGTGGGGTGTGTCAGCAGTGTCAGCACCCTGATTCTGCCCCTTCACAGGCAATGTGTACGGGCATACACAACCTCAGCGAAATCGATGTTGTCAACGACTCGGGAAGGATCAGTGGGCTTACGCCACACCGCTCGCCTTTCATGCTTTGACATCGGCAATGATTTGCGATAACTTCTGGATGATGGCGACGATAAAATGTAGTCGCGAAGTTGTTGCAGAACTCCCCGATCTCGAACTGGAAGATGTGGCGGAATGTCTACGCTTTCGCCAATGATGGACTCCGATGAGCCAAAGATGTTTCGTACGCTAAAGGGCTTCCTCGACGGCGAAGAACCTAACGAAGCGAACTACTTCTGCTTCAGTGCGACGCTGCGCATATTCGGCGATGGCCTTCCTTTCGAGGAGATCAGTCGACGGCTCCGCCTGCAGCCAACGTACCGACATCGTAAGGGTGAACGCCGCACGCCAACGTCGCGATGCTACCGTGAGGATGCGTGGCACTTCGAGTCGCCACTGACTGAAACCGAACCGCTGGAGCGCCACATTGAGGCGATCTGGAACGTCGTGCGACCCGAGGTGGAATACCTCAAATCGCTCAAAGAACGCTTCAAAGTGGACGTATTCTGCGGGTATCGTTCCAATTGCGATACTGCGGGTTTCGAGGTGTCTCACACGTGCTTGGAACTGTTCACGGCGTTAGAGGTGCCGTTCGGCGTTTCCGTGATTATTGCCTGAACATTCGCACGATGAGTTACACGACCGTATGGCAAAGACTGTTAAAGCACGATTGTCGTTTCTGCGATGTCGTGCCTTCTCGCGGGTTCCCCTCGCTTGCGCGTTTTGAAGTTGCGCTAAATTGTCGCGTGTCTTGAAATGCAGTCGTTTCACGCATAAACATGCGCCCGGCGAGC
>JAYVQG010000074.1:0-10386 GCA_043757025.1 Limnoglobus sp. | reverse complement strand
GACGATACAGCTGACTCGCCACGCGATCTGCCCGCAATGGAACTACACGATCCGCCCACATCCGAAGCTCACGGAGTAATTCTTGGACAGGTACTAAGCCGCACCGCCAACAGGGGAGCGAAGTGCGCTCTTCCGGTTGATGTGCGGGATCGACGGTTGTTTCATCGGGCGGAATCATAGGGCCAAGTCACGATTGTCGTTCGCCAACAGTTTACTCTCTTTTTGATACGCAATCGCCGCTTGAATTGCCTTGGCGAGACAAACGATGATGATGATCTTAATCACAATCCCGCTCATGATTGCCTTCGCCACATTGGCACCATCTTCACCCGCTACCGATATTGCAACCGTGGCCATCCAACCGCCAAAGTACAACACGAGCGCCGCGACCGTACACGCAACCGGGGCTTTGTAGACGAAACATCCCAGCGCGATAAAAACCGCACCCAGCCCGACGAACACGAAACTACTCAACTGGGTCGTACGAATCGCCGATTCGCGCAGCGATTTGAGTTCGGCCTCATCGAAGACGACGCCCGTCTTTCGCATATCGGCGATCTCTTTATCGACCATTTGCTCGGCGCTCAACGCGAAAAAGAGGTTCGCAACGATGGTCAGCACGCCGACGATAAACATCGTCACGCGCGCAGAACGCAGGCTGTCTTTGCGGACTTTTTGGGACAGACTTCCGAGTTCGTCGCTGGCCATGATGAACCTCGAGGTGGAGTGTGAATACGCAACAAGCAATAGATATACCCAACACAAGCGGCTTACGTCCAATCAAATGTCACGGAAATGACAGTTCCGGCAAAAGCCGCATTATTCCGCCGCCATCACGTCGCCACGAGCACGATCAGCGAGAATGCGGCGAGGCTTAGGGTGCTGCCTGCGTCGACGACTTCGCCTTGGCCTTCGGCGTGAAAATCGTCGGGCGTTGTGGCGGCCGTGTCGATGACGCGACGCCACGTTCGGCCCGTCGGCGATTCGGGTATGCGGAACTTGACCGCCTCGTGGTGCGAGTTCATCGCGAAGTACATATCGCCGTCGGCGGCGTAATCGGGTTCGCCTTCTCGACTGGTGAATCGACCGTCGAGGGTGTACGCCAAGGTGCGCGAGTATTGGCTAAAATCGGGCAAGTCCGGTTCGACGCCGTGCCAGGCAATGTCGTACGCGGGCCTCGAACTCGCCGCAGGCACAATCGTCGCAGTAGCCGTACGGCGATCTAAGGCCTCCACCGGAATCCGTCCGCTGTCGTCCATTTTGCCCGCTTCACCCGCCCGAGTCGGGCCACTCGGCGGGAACGGTCCGACGGTGCCCGAGTGCGCGTTTTCGATTTCCCCCGCTAGGAATCGACGACGACGTAGAACGGGGTGCCGTCTACGGAACCAGATCAATTCGCGAACGAACCGCAAGAAGTCCGCGTTCTTCTCGGCGAGCGTCCAGTCGACCCAGCTAATCTCGTTGTCGTGGCACCACGCATTGTTATTGCCACTTTGCGTTCGCAAAAACTCGTCGCCGGACAGGAACATCGGCACGCCCTGCGACAGCATCAGCGTGGCCATGAAGTTCTTCGCCTGACGCACCCGCAGCAGGTTCACGGCGACGTTGTCGGTTTCGCCTTCCGCACCGCAGTTCCACGAATAATTGTCGTTCGAGCCATCGCGGTTCTGCTCGCCGTTCAACTCGTTGTGCTTGCCGTTGTAACTGACGAGATCCCACAGCGTGAAGCCGTCGTGCGCGGTCACGAAGTTGATCGAGTGGCGCGGCAACCGGCCGTTCCACTGATAGAGGTCCGCACTGCCGCAGAGCCGCGATGCGATGGCGGACGTGTAGCCGGGTTCGCCGCGCCAGAAGTGCCGCACATCGTCTCGGTATCGCCCGTTCCATTCGCTCCAGCGCCGACCGAACGGGAACCCGCCGACTTGGTACAGCCCTGCGGCATCCCACGGCTCGGCAATCAGTTTCGCATCGGCCAACACGCCATCTTCGGCAATCGCTTCGATCACCGGCGGGTCGATCAGCACGTTCCCCTTGCGGTCGCGCCCGAGCACCGAGGCGAGGTCGAAGCGGAAACCGTCGACGTGCATATGCCCGCCCCAGTAGCGCAGGCAGGTCATCAGCAAATCGCGAACGACGGGGTGGTTGCAGTTCACCGTGTTACCGCACCCGGAGAAGTTCAGGTACCGCCCGTAGTCGTCCATCATGTAATACAGTTCGTTGTCCAACCCACGGAAACTGAAAGTTCGCCCGCGGTCGTCGCCCTCGCCGGTGTGGTTGAACACGACGTCGAGGATGACTTCGATTCCCGCCGCGTGAAACGCTTTCACCATGTCGCGGAATTCGTGAATCTGCCCGTTTTCGGCCGCAGATGCCGCAAATGCCGCCTTCGGTGCCGCAAACGCAACCGAGTTATAGCCCCAGAAGTTCGATAGCTTTTCGCCGGTCTGCGGATTGGTGAACGGGCATTCGCATTCGTCGAACTCGTGGATCGGCAACAGTTCCACTGCCGTGATGCCGAGCCATTTCAGGTACGGAATCTTTTCCGCAAGCCCCGCGAACGTGCCCGGTTTCGCCACTTGCGCCGTCGGGCTGCACGTGAACCCGCGTACGTGGAGTTCGTAGATCACAGACTCTTCGTGCGGGATCAGCGGCGGGGCATCATCGCCCCAGTCGTACTCGTGCGTGCGGTGGTACAGGCTGCGGCGCGTCGTGCGTTCGGGGTCAATTTCACACGTGGCCGCCCACTGCGTACCGCCCGAGATCATCGTCGCGGCCGGGTCGAGCAAAATGCGCGACGGATCGAAACGGTTCTTGCCGCCCTTGGGGCCATCGACCCGCCAGCCGTAACAGAATGTGTTCGGTAAACCGTGAACGCGAACGTGCCAGTGGTCGCCGGTGCGATTCTTACGCGGATCGAGCGTCAGTTCCGCAATCGGTTTCGTGCCGCCGGTTTCGGGTAAAATCAGCAGGCTCACGCTCGTCCCGTGCCGGCACAGCAGCACGAAATTGGCTCCGTCGGGGGTCGGGCTGACGCCGATCGGCAACGGCCGTCCGCGACTGGTGGTGAACAATGTCATGAATTGTCTCGATGGCGAGTGTGACAGATACGCTCTGTTGTACGCATCGAACGCGCGAACGCGATACCGAATCCCACTGGCTGCGTTAGCCCTTGACCTTTTCTGCGATCGCGGTGAATTGTTCCAGTGCGGTTTGCAGGTCGTCGGCGATTTCCTGGGCCAGCACGTCGGGCGGTGGCAGGTCGTCCGAATCTTCGAGGCTCTCGTCACGGAGCCAGAAGATGTCGAGGTTCACTTTGTCTCGTTTCGTCAACTCGTCGTAGCCGAAGGATCGCCAGCGGCCTTCGGGTGCGTCGTTGCCGTTGGGCTTGCGCAGGTGGCGCTTGCCGGGGCGGTAGCACTCCACGAACTCGTCGAGGTCCGTTCGCTGAAGCGGGTTCGTCTTTTGCGTGAAGTGCATGTTCGTGCGCAGGTCGTACACCCACAGCGTCTTCGTCCACGGCTTCTCCTGGGCCGGTTTCATGTCGAAAAACAGCACGTTCGCCTTCACGCCTTGCGCATAAAAGATGCCGGTGGGCAGCCGTAACAGCGTGTGGACATCGCACGTTTTGAGCAGGTTTCGGCGCACCGTCTCACCGGCTCCGCCCTCGAACAGCACGTTGTCCGGCACGACGACGGCGCAACGGCCATTGACCTTCAGCAGCGTCTTGATGTGCTGGACGAAGTTGAGTTGCTTGTTCTTCGTCGTCGTCCAGAAATCCTGCCGTGCGTACGATTGATCGTCTTTCTCCAGATCTCCGACTTCATTGACGATCGAGATGCTGCTTTTCTTTCCGAATGGCGGATTCGTCATCACCACACTGAACCGCTCGCCGGGGTCGTTGGCGAGGCTATCGACTCCGGACTTGACCGGGCACGGGTCGGCGTCGATGCCGTGCAGGTACAGGTTCATGATGCACAGCCGCGCCGTGTTCGGAACCAGTTCCCATCCCTTCACGAACTTCGTCCGCAGGTGGCGCTTCTGGTCCTTGTCGAGCGTCTTTCCCTGATGCTTGGCGACGTAATCGTAGGCCGACAGCAGGAAGCCGCCCGTTCCTGCAGCCGGGTCGCATACGGTGTCGTCGGCGGTCGGCTGCACGCAGTCGACGATGGCCTTGATGAGTTCACGGGGCGTGAAGTATTGGCCCGCCCCCTTCGGACTCTCGGCGGCGCTCTTGGCGAGCAGCCCCTCGTAGATGTCCCCCTTCACGTCGGCCTGCATCGAGGACCACTTTTCCACGTCGATCAGGTCCACAATCAGCCGCCGCAGCGTGGCCGGGTTCTGAATATCGGGCCGGGCCTTCTTGAAGATTTCGCCCAACATCCCCGGCTGCTTGCCGAGTTCTTCGAGGACGTGCCGGTAGTGGGCTTCGAGTTCGTCGCCCTCCCGCTTGAGCAGGCTCTCCCAGCCGAACTTGGCCGGTACGATGGGCGGCTTGTTGTACGGCGGCTTGGTCTGCTCGTCGGCCATCTTGAGGAAGAGCAGGAACGTGATCTGCTCGGTGTAGGCCATGTACGAGAGGCCGTCGTCCCGCAGAACGTGGGCGAAGTTCCAGGCTTTGTTGACGATCTGCTGCGAGTCGTTGGTCATGGCGATGTACAAAGCCTCTGGGACTGGGGAATCCGGTCATCCAATGGCTCGTTGAAGTCGGGAGCCATGTAAAGCACTTGACCCTTCATGAACCCCGGCAGCGGTATCGGCTCGCGTTTCGGCTTCGGTTCGCCGACCAATCGGGCAATCGGCTTTTCATCTTCGGTGATGACGACTTCCTCGCCCGGCGTTAAGCCGTGAATCAAGTCGGGCAATCGGGCTTGAGCGTCGGCAAGCGCAACGATCATGATGGTCTCCTCACTCGATTGGAACGATCATTCCATTTTCACGGTCTTGGATGCCCGCCGACCTCGGCGGGTTCGGGCCGCTTCGCCGTCTTTCATTGTACTGTCCCTCTTCGTTTTAATCCGTTCCAGCAGCACGCTCGCCGGTTCGTCCTTCGGGTCTTGGGGAACCAGTTTGCCCTCGAAGGCTTGCTTCAAGATGCTTTGACGCAGGCGGGCGACACGAATAATGTCTGTAGCGATCTGCTTTTCAGCGGCTGCGATTAACGAGAGCTTTTCTTCAACCTCTGCGACAATCTGCGTCTGTTCTGCAAGCGGAGCTAGTGGTACAGGCAAGTCGCACACTTTGGTAACGCTTAGCGTGTACAGCCCACTCGTTGATGCTGCCTGTTTCATGACCCTGCCACTACCTGACGGAGAATTCCAGTAGGCATTCAGGTAACGTGATGACCCCGCGAGGAAGCGAACCCGAATGATATGGTTTTGATGCACACAGTTCTTGATTTCGCCGGACCAGATCGCACTACGCCCAATCTCCGTCTTGCTGCCATTGCCTTCGACAACAAGGAGATCGTCAGGAAGAAGATGAAGCCGTTCGAGTTCATTACCAAACAACTCGATTTGATGAATTTCTTCGAGTTCCAGTCGGTTACGGTGTACGTTTGCAACTCGAAGGAACGGAAATGAGTTATGTTTAGGCGCACGTTTTGGTTGCTTTTGAATTCCGCCTTGTACCTCACTCGTTTGCTCCACACTCGCCCAGCACCAGCCCTCTGGCAGTTCCGGCAAGCCGTTCGTGTCAGGCGGCGTCGGCTCGACGTACTTCTCCCGCCAGTTCTTCGGCGGTTCCTTCTTGGCGGCGGCGAACTTGGCGAGTTGATTGGCTTCCCACTTCTGGCGGCGTTCGGCCAGGATGCGTTCGAGGAGCTTTGAGGCGGGTTCTTTTGCCGGATGCTTGGCCCGCCATTCCTCCGTGAGCTTGCCCTCGACGGCGGCTTTGAGAACGGCGGCACGGTATCGCTTGAGATTCGCCTTCGCCCGTTTCAGGGCCGCAACCCCGGTATCCAGGTCGGAGAACAGTTCCTCGACCTTGGCAACGATGCGACGTTGTTCGTTTAGCGGTGGAAATGCTGTGACATGCCCAAGAATGTGACCCTTTGAAAGGCCAGGAATATCACCCTTTGCGTGTCGTAGAACTTCGAGGATGTTGAACCGTAAAGAGTACTCGATAAACTTTCGTGGCAGAACCGATGATGGCTCGAATGCGTAAACGTCTCGACCTATTGCACAAGCAACACCTCCAAACAAGGTTCCTACACCTGCGCCTTTTACAGTGATAAATATGCAACCATCAGGAACTACTCTCTTGGGATTCGTGGTCCATTTATCAACTGTGAGCGCGAAGCCATCCCATTGATCAGGCCCTGTGCAGTAGGGAGTACCTTCGCCTTGATGATTAACTTCTGATACGGAAGGAGATTGTCCACAATGCAGTTTCCCAACTTCTGCAAGCGATGTTTTGGCCCAACCCTTCGGCAATCCATTTCCCTCACTCATGCCGCCAACCTCATGTTGAGTTCATCCATGATGGCATCGAGCGTGTCGCCGAAGAGTTCGTAGGCGCGGCCGAGGCCGCCGTTCTGGTTGAATGGCACGCCCTCGAAGTCGTCCTGCTCGATGGCGAGGCTGCTGGCGATGTGGTCCTTGATGGCGTCGAGCCACTTCTGCTGGTCGGGGGTGAACGCGATGCCGCCCGCTTGTTTCTCGGCCAGCCACGATCGGTACCGCGCTTCGACCGTCATGCCGATCGGGGCCAGGGGCGTGTTCGGGTCGATGGCGTGGCGGACCAGCGCGATCACGTCGACGAGGTAGAAGCGGCGTCCCGCCGCTTTGGGTTTTTCTTCAGGCAAAGGCAAGCGGCGTCCCGCCGCTTCTACGAGTTCATAAGCTTGCCACAACCGGAGCAGTGATTCGGGCCGGTTTGGGTCCACAAAGAATGGTGGTTGATTGAGCTTTGCCGCCAGTTCCTTCACATGGCGAAACTTCAGCCCAGCACGGTACGGCTTGCTGTACAAGACCTGGAGAGCTTCGATCTCGTCCTTGTTGTCGTCGATGAACTTCCGGAAACTCGTCAGCATCGACTTGGCTTTTTCCAACGCCTCGGCATCGAAGCCCGCTCGGAGAAGTTGGTCGGGGGTTTGCTCGTCAATGACTTGCTCCAACGACCGCTTCGCTGCCAGAATTGCCTCACGCAGCTTGGGATCGTGGAAGGCTTTCAATGCCTTCGCCATCTGCTCCCGCTCGACTTCAACGACCTGTTCCTCGGTCGGCTCCCACGCAGACGCGGCGTCCCGCCGCGTTTGCAGCGCCGTCGATAAGGTAAACGTGCCGACGGCCAACCCCTCGGGATTCGCGAGGATGTAAGTTTCGATTCGTTCGAGTGAATCCGGCGAGCGAACGATGTGATCGAAGGACTCCTTTTGCCAGAACGTTCCCGTTCGACCCAATCGCTTATTGATGGCTTTCGACGTAAACGATTTCCACGAATGGAGAATTTCGGAGAGTTCGTTCGCGCCCAGTGGGGTTACGACGACGTGAACGTGGTTGGGCATCAGCACCCATTCGCGAATCTGATAGCGGTCGCCGTCGAAATGGTTGAGGGCATTCACGACAAGCTGTCGCACTTCGGGACGCGCAAGCAGGCACTCGCCATGTCCGGCGTCTAGCCAATGCTGAATACGCTCGGGGAACCGCATCCAGTAGTCGCGTTTTTGTGCCGGCGAATGCGGTTCGGGGTTTTGCGTAAGCCAGTCGGCGCGCTCGGCGAGCCAATGGTCGAGTTTTGCCTTGGGCAGGCTGTCTGCGGTCCGAAAGGTGACGAAGTAGGTGGCGCCTTCTTGTCGCCAGTGCGGCAGATTGCCATCGAGGTTAGCAATGGGGGCGGTTGGGTCAAAATAGCCGAGTTCGTCGCCGTGCAGTGGGTGGAAGCGGCGAGACGCCGCTTCTACGTTCGCGTCCGGGTCGATGCTCTTGAGCAGCACGGCACTCAGTTCAGCGAGCGACTTCCCGCCCGATGCCTTCTGAATGACAGCTTGCTGAATCGGGTCTACTTCCTGATCGAGTCGGGAGAGTCGGGAGGCCAATGTAGACACCACATCGTCACTGGCCGCTCCCGCTGCGACGAGATTGAGAATCTTATCGAGTGGCACGGACGGCTTGCGGTCCAGCGGCTTCGAGGCCGACTTGTCTTCCTCGCACACGCCCACGGCATCGACGATGACGAAGTGCGTCTTGTGCTTGGCGTCCGGGGTGACGCTTCGCAGGACATCGGGATCGACCACCCGGCAACCGCGGCCCTTCATCTGCTCGAAGTACGTCAGCGACCGAACATCTCGCATGAATATCAGGCATTCGAGCGGCTTGACATCGGTGCCGGTGGCGATCATATCGACCGTCACGGCGATTCGCGGATTGTACGAGTTGCGAAATTCCTGTAGCCGTTCGTGCGGCTTCGCCGATTTCGAAGTGATCTTCGCACAGAAATCGTTCCCCTTGCCGAACTCGATGCGAATGATCTCGACGATGTCGTCGGCATGCTGGTCGGTCTTGGCGAAGACGAGCGTCTTCGGCACTTCTGTACGGCCCGGAAACATCGCAGGCAGACTGTTTTTGAACGTCTGGATCACGAGGCGAATCTGGTTCGGATTCACGACATCGCGATCGAGTTGTTTCGCAGTGTAGACGATGTCGGCTTCGAGTTCCTTGTCTTTGTCCTTGCGCGTCCGTCGATCGCGGTGCGGCACGAACACGCCCGGTTCGCGCTTCAGGGTCGCACCGTTCTTGCTGATCTCGGTTTCGATCCGGAAGACTTCGTAGCCGACGTTGACGCCATCGATAATCGCCCGCTCCTGGTTGTATTCCTGAACGAGATTCTGATTGAAGAAGGCGAGCGTTTGTAGCGTCGGCGTGGCCG
Source organism: Limnoglobus sp. (assembly GCA_043757025.1). Taxonomy (GTDB): domain Bacteria; phylum Planctomycetota; class Planctomycetia; order Gemmatales; family Gemmataceae; genus Limnoglobus. The sequence continues at coordinate 1,521 of JAYVQG010000074.1, read as the reverse complement.
TCAGCCCGATGAGGAAGGAATCGAAGTATTCGAGTACCTGCCGCCAGATGTTGTAAATGCTGCGGTGGCATTCATCGATGACGATGAAATCGAACGTCTCCGGTGGTATTTTCTCGTTGTAAATGACCGGCAGGGGTTCTTTGATGATCGCGCTTCCGGTCTCGAACAGCGAGCCTTCTTCGTTTTCCTCGGCGTAGTCTTCTTCGCCTTTTAACATCGAATACAGCCGCTGAATCGTGGTGATACAGATCTTGGCGGGCGGGTCGATGGTGTTGCGCTTGAGTTGCTGAACGCCGTATTCCTCGGTGAACTTGTAGCCGTTGTAAGGGCTTTGGAACTTCTGGAATTCGTCGAGCGTTTGCCGCCCGAGATTGTTGCGATCGACGAGGAACAGGATTCGCCGCGCCTTGGCGAATTTGATCAGGCGATAGCAGAAATTCACGGCAGTGAACGTCTTCCCCGACCCCGTGGCCATCTGGATGAGCGCACGCGGCTTGTTGAGCGCAAGCGAGGCTTCCAGCTTCTGCACGCTTTCGATCTGCGCCCGCCAAAGGTCTTTCTCGTCGATCGCCGGCAACGATCGAAGCAACGTGCGAACCTGATGATCGAGGCCGACGAGGCGCATGAGTTCGGCCGGACGATGAAACGAAAAGACCGCCCGGCTGCGCGAATCGGCTTCGAGCGTATTGCGGAAGAGTGTGACTTCGTCGGTCGATTCGTACCCGAATGGCAACGGCAGCCGATAGTTCGGCAGAATCTTCGGTAAGCCGTCGCAGTATTTGCCGGTCTGGGTGTCGATGCCAACGAGCGAGCAACCGAGGGGCTTGGCTTCGACGACGCCTATCGCTTTACCGTCCGCGTAGAGCATGTAATCCGCGAAGCCGGTCTTGAGCGGGAATTCGCGAACCGCCACGCCCAACGCCGCCGAGATGTTCATCTGGCGATAGTCCTGCACGATCCAGCCAGCTTGAACGAGGCGGCGATCGATATCCACGCGGGCAGTCTGTTCGGGCGTCATACGCGACCATCTGTGAGAGAGTGATATCAATCTACGACCGACGCTCGCAACCACCCACACGAAAGCCAGAAGTCAAAAAATCGGAGGCGATCCGACGCAAGTCGACTTTTCGACGTGTCGTGAAAGTGTCGCGAAGTGTCGTGAGAATGTCGCGAAGTGTCGTGAGAGTGTCGTACTCGGTCGATTTTGTGTCGTACTCGGTCGATTTTCGGTCGCCACTTGCGCCGAATCTCGAATCGATCACCCGCGACATAACCCGCTATTCGAGCGCGAGATACGGCAAAACCGCAGTTTTCGGATCAGCGATTTGCGATCAAAAAGTGGCATTTTGGGACGCGAAAATGGCAAAAAAACGGTTTTTGAGCGTCCGCAATTGTGACTTACGTCGATTGTGAATGCAACTGGTAAGGCGTCCGGCACGTCATGATTTACCTGCTTTGGGGTGGATGACGATGTCGTACTTGGGTAGAGTCGCAGAACGCTCCAGTCGCGCTTCGATCGGC
>JAYVQG010000073.1:0-35712 GCA_043757025.1 Limnoglobus sp. | reverse complement strand
AACGGTCGACCGACCACTGCGCATGCCCACCCATGCGATAACGCAAATCGGATCGCATCGGCGACAAATTGAGGCGTAACGACCGACGGTGATGGCCCCACTCCTTCTGGCTCCAGCCAATCGCGCCAGCCCCACTCGACGCGAAGTTGCGGCCCCGAACGGCCTTCGGGAATCACCACGAGCCGACCGTCGAACCGCCAGCGGAACCGGTAACCATCGACAGTGATCAGACGCAGGCGTTCCGCCATACGATAATCCTATGTGCGCGTCGCGGCGAAACGGGGAATTACTTCTTCTCCGTCACCGGTTGGCCGTCGGCGAGGGAGCCGAGGTTACCGACGACGATTCTTGCGTCGGTGGTGAGGGGCTTGTACTCCGTGGGTGGGCCGCTGACGGGCTTTGTGCCGAGGATTTCGAGGTTGCCGCCGTCGGTCTTGCCGACTTGCACACGGCGCTTGATCGCGTTCCCATTTTCCACGGTGTAACAGTAGGCGGTCTCGTCGGCGAACAGCACGGCGGCGGTGGGAACGACGATCGCGTTGGGCGTCGAAACGGCGATCCGCACGACCGCGTAGACGCCGGGCCGGATTGCGCCGTCCTTGTTATCGAGGTCGATTTCTACGCGCAACGTGCGCGTTTCGGGGTTGATGATGCGGCTGGTGCGTGTGATCGTGGCGGGATATTCGCGGTTGCCCATCGCGGGGATTCGCACGGTGGCTTTCGCGCCGAGGCTGGCTTTGTCGGCGGCGGCTTCAGGGACTTCGAGGAACACGCGGACGATGTCTTGCCGTGCGACGACGAACATCGGCTCGACGCGGCTACCGGCGGTCGGTTGCAGAAAGTGCCCCGTGTGGACCATGCGTGCGGTGACGACCCCCGCGAACGGCGCGCGAATTTGCGTGTACTCGACGAGTGCCGCCACCCGTGCGGCCTCGGCAGTCGCGACGCCCTTCTTCGCCTCGGCGGCCTGAATGTCGGCTTCCGCGCGGCCCAGTTTCGCCTGCATTTCCAGCACCATCTGATCGGCAGAGGCCACCACCGCAACGGCTTGTTCCTTCGCCGCGACCGCCGATTGATACTGCCGTTTCGTTTCGTCCAGCGTCTGCGTATCGAGCACGCGATCCGTCACCAACTTCTCCGCACGCTTCAGTTCGGATTCCCAACGCGCGAAGTCCGCGTTCGCTTTCGCCGTGCCGGCCTTGGCTTGAAGCACCATCGCCTCGGACGATTTCAGTTGCGCCTTCGCCACCTCGACGCCCCGCACCGATTGCACGCGTTCAGCCACCGCGAACTCGACCATCGCCCGCTTCTGTGCGGCTTCCTCGACGAGTTCGGGGATCGAGAGTTCCGCGAGCAGTTGGCCCGCAATCACGACATCGCCGAGATCGACTTTCACGATACGTACGAAGCCGGAAAGTTTCGCCACAACGGGCGTCGATTCAAAGGCTTGCACCGTGCCGGGTTGCTCGATGCTCCAATTGAGCGGGACGGAAATCGGGCGAGTGACCGTCACGACAACGGGCGAGGAAGACGATGCCACGGTCGGCACAACATTCGCATTCGCCTGCGGTTTCGAGCAACCGATCGGAATCAGCAACAGCAACAAACCGAATGTGCGGAGCGTGGGCATTGCGGTTTACTCTTTGGGTGCAGTCGGCAGTTCGGCCTTCATTCGCAGGAAAACGAGGTAGCCGAAAAGTCCGAGCGACCATTCGATGGTGCGCATCGTGAGCCGCCCGATGACGCCAGTCGCTTCGGGGCGCTCCATGAGAGTATACAGGTAACCGAACACCGCCTCTGCGCCGCCGACGCCACCGGGCACAGGGATGAACGCCTGCGCGATGAAGCCGATCGGTGCGATCACGAAGTGTTCGGCGAGTTCGCCGGGCGCTTGTGCGGGGTAAACGCGAACGGCACAGTGGAACGCGAGCACCATCAGCGTGTGCGCGAGCGCGGACAGCGGCACCGCGAAGTAGATCACTCGTGGCCGTTGGCGGTACATCGCAATCGCGGACCACATCCCCGAGAGCACCGAACCCAACGGCAATTTCGCGAAGAATCGGCCAATCGCTTCGATCGTCCGCGCAGGCAGGAAACCGAGTACCACCCAGCCAACCACGCCGCCAACGACGAGAATCCCCGCCACGGTGATGATCTTTTGCAAGTAACTGTTGGCGAGAATTCGCGCATCGCCGAGGAGCCAACAAGTGCCGCCGACTGCCGACGAAAACAGCAGCAACCCGAACAGCCCGAGTAGGCGATCGACGATCACCGTCGCGACCGCGGCCCCTTTGCGGTCGGGTTGTTCGCGCATGATGAAGTACGATTTCACCGCATCGCCGCCGATGGAACCGGGCAAGAACGTGTTGTAGAAATAGCCAACCATGCTGAGGCGAAAGGCGTTTCGCAACGTGAACGGCAGATCGAGCGCCCGCACCAGCAAGTACCAGCGGTAGAACTGAATCCCGACCGCCACGACGCCACACACCGCCGCGATCAGCAACATCGAGAAATCGGGCATCTGCGTCAGCAGCCACTTGATGCCGGGGTTGTTCCCGTTCGGTGCCCAGAACTTCCAAATGACGTACGCGAGCAGCCCGAAACCGACGGCGTACTTCAACACGCCGATCACCAGATCCTTGATCTTCACGCCGCTCCTCCGTGCGAAACCGAATCGGGTTATTGTGCAGAGGAAGGCAGATTGCGGCTACCCAGCATGTAAACCCTTCAGAAACTCTCCGGCTGTCTTTTGATGCTCCTTTAACTTGTCGCCGAGTTTGTCTTTCAGTTTTGCCATCATCGCCATGCGCGGGTTGCCGGCGAAAAAGTTGTTGTTGTTGTCGATGAATCGCCAGTAGAGTGCGTCCCAGATCGGGCACCACGGGCCTTTCTTGAAGTCGCTCATCTTCAATACATACGCCGAGCCGCTGATGTATGGCTTCGTCGTCATCAACCCGCCATCGGCATGTTGGCTCATCCCATACACATTCGGCACCATCACCCAGTCGTAGGCATCGATGAACAACTCCATGAACCAGCGATACACAGCGTCCGGGTGGATGTCGCACAATAACATGAAGTTGCCGAGGATCATCAGTCGCTCGATGTGATGGCAATATCCGGTTCGCAGCACTTGCTGAATCACGCGATCGACCGGCTCGATCCCGGTCGTCCCAACGTAGAAAGCGGCTGGGATTTCGTGGGTAAACTCCCAGAAGTTGCGCGTGCGTTGCTGGCTGCCGTGCGTGAGGTAGACGAGCCGCATGAACTCGCGCCAGCCGATGATTTGCCGCGTAAAACCTTCGAGCGAATTGAGCGGCACGCGATCTTGATACTTCAAGACTTCATCGAGCACTTGTCGCGGCGAGATCAAGCCGATGTTTAACATTGGCGTCAACATCGAGTGAAACAATATCTCGTGCTTCGTACTAATTGCATCTTCGTAATCGCCGAATGAATGCAAGCGATGTTTCACGAACGCCATTAACCACGCCTCGGCGGTGGTGTGATCGGTCGGGTAGCGAAACGGCGTGTCGTCGCCGATTGCGCCCGGAAATTGTTTGCGAACGTATTGCCGCGCCTCTTGCACGAACGCATCTTCTGGCGGGAAGGAAATCTTCGGCACCGTCACCGTTGCGGGGAGTTTCTTGCGGTTCTCCGGATCGAAACTCCACTGCCCGCCGAGCGGTTTGCCATCGTCGAGCAGCACGCCGAGCCGCTTGCGTTGATTCATGTAGAAGTCCGTGAAAAACAGCTTCTTCTTACCTTTCACGTAGCGTTCGATCTCCGCTGTCGATGTGAGAAAATGCGGATCGCTGAGCATCTCAAACAGTATGTCTTTCGCGTTCAGGCACTCCGTCAGTCTGCGCGAGAGGTAACCATCGCACGGGTCGATCACCTGCACTCGCTTCACTTTCCACTTCGCCAGATGCTCCGCAACCGACGCCGTCTTCGGCATATCGATTGCATCGAGGTAACGCACTTTCACGCCCGATTCGGCGAGTGTTGCCGCATAGCGCTTCATGCTGGCACGGTGCAGCATCAATTTCTGTCGGTGAAAAGGATACTGCGAAAAGAACAGCGGATCTTCGACGAAGACCACGAGGTTCGCGCCATCGATCGCCGGGTGCGGGGCAAACAGCTGGTGCGGGTAAACGAGCGCAGCGATCATCGGGGAAAGCTCTTGGCAAGCGTGTATATTCTTCAGGCAGTCGAAAATGACTCATTTGATAGTAGGCGAAGTCGTGAGACTTCGATGGATGTCCTCCGTAAGAAGTCTCACGACTTCGCTTACGAAGTACATCGCTGCCGAGTTCGCCAACCTACCGCGTGGCGTTTGAAGCCGTCGCAGACGTCTGGCAGCGGGTGCTGATAGTTTAGGCGGCAAATCCCACCTTGCGACTGAACCCTCGCAACGCTTCGCCACTCTCGTAAAATGCGATGACTATTCCTGCTGATTCCCGATAGGACCGTCTCCGATGAAAGCGCGACTCTTCACACCCGGCCCGACCCCCGTGCCCGAGGAAACCCTTCTCGAACTCGCCAAACCGGTGACCTACCACCGCACGGCCGAAGCGAAAGCGATCCTCGGCGAAGTCACCGAAGACCTCAAATACGTTTTCCAGACGAAGAACACGGTACTGACGCTGACGAGTTCGGGTACCGGTGGGATGGATGCCGCCGTCGCCTGTGCGAGCGTGCCCGGCGATAAGGCGATCCTGCTGACGGCAGGCCGTTGGGGCGAGCGATGGCGCGGCGTGTTGAAGGCGAACGGGGCGAATATCATTTCGGTCGAAGTACCTTACGGCAAAGCCGTCACGCCGCAAATGCTCGACATCGCTCTGCGGGCGAACCCCGACGCGAAGATCGTGCTTTCCACGCTCAGCGAAACCTCGACCGGCGTCGGCCACGACATCGCCGCGTTCGGCGAGCTCGTCGCCAAAACCGACGCGATGCTGTTGGTGGATGCTATCAGTGGCCTCGGCGCGATGGAGTGTCGCACCGACGACTGGAAGATCGACATCTGCGTCACCGGTTCGCAAAAGGCATTGATGTTGCCGCCGGGTTTGGCGTTCGTCAGCGTCAGCGAGAAGGCATGGAAAGTCATCGACGCCACGCCAGTCCGCAACTTTTACTTGGACTTGCGCCGCTACAAAAAGAGCATCGCCGAGAGCGACACGCCGTTCACCCCGGCAAATACGCTGATTAAAGCGCAGCGGGTGAGTTTGAAGAAAATCCGCACGGAAGGCATCGAGAACTTGTGGGCCCGTCACGCGAAGATGGCGACCGCCTGCCGCGCCGCCGTCGCCGCGATGGGGCTGGAATTGTTTGCGGAACGCCCGAATAACGGCCTCACCGTGATTACGGTGCCCGCCAACATCGACGGCAGTGCCACGTTGAAAACGATGGAAAAGAAGTACGGTTACAAGCTCGCCGACGGCCAAGACAACATGAAGGGCAAGATCTGGCGTCTCAGCCACATGGGCTACACCGATGCCTTCGACGTCCTCGGCGCAATCTCCGCGCTAGAACTCGTGCTGATCGAAAGCGGCTACGCGATGAACCCCGGTGCCGGCGTGGCCGCGTTCCAAACGAGCCTGGCAAAGGCGATTTAGCATCGTGAGCCATGCGTGTGCGTGCGGCTAATTTTGGGCCTTCGCGAGGAGTCGTTCGATTTCGCGGCAGACGGTTTGGGTTATCGTTTCTAAACTGCCGGGGCTGACGGCGGCGATGACTTCTTGATAGATGCCGTAACCGTACGATGCGGCGGGAGGAACGTAGCCGGGTTGCCAGTCGTCGGTGATCGTCGAGACGATCACCGCGAATTGTGGAAACCGCTGCCGTAACGCGATTTGAAACTGCTGATACAATTCGCCGGGCGCGAACACCCACAACGAGTGACCGATCCGCGACACGGCCACGAAGTACGGATACGACTTGCCCGGCGGGAGTGCCGCAAGGCGTGCCAGTTGCCGCGTCATCTGTTCGGCCTTTGCCCGGCAATCGCGGATGCCTGACACGTCGTTCGCCGTTCGTGTGGTTGCTTCTGCCTGTTCCCATTGTGCCAATTCCGCGCGCGTCTCGGCTTCGGTTGCCAGTTCGAGACGGTAATGCAACGGGATGGTGAAGTCCTGCAACTGCCAGCACCGCGATTGTTCGGCGAACGCAGCGGTCATAGGCCGATGCTTCCACGTACCGAGGATCGCACCGGACGTAACCGGACCGGCATACTCGAAGTGCGTGCCGGGTTGCGGTAACGACTCCAACCCGGAGAGGGCCGCGAACCCGAGTTGACGGCCATTGCGATCTGCAACCGCCGGGTCGCCGACGAACCCTTCCTTCGGCCCGAGATCGCCCGATGCCCCTTGAAGGAAAAGACACGGCGAACCGGTGTGTGCTTCGACAACGTCTCGCATGGCACCGATGTAATCCGGGCTGATGAGCGTATTTTCCCACGCCAGCGTCGTCGGGTGGCAGGCGTAGTTGACGACCGTGCCGAGCGTGCGACCATCGTCGGAAATGGCTTTGCCCACAAGAACGGAATCGTCGGCGGGGCCATCGGGATGGAAGCCGCAGACGATTTGATTGGTAGCCGCATCGGGGTAGTCGCGGTGCGTGGCGAGCGAACATCGGGCCGTGCCGTAAACGATCGTCGCGGGGCAAGCGACGTTCATCGCCTCGGTGGCGATCCGGGCGCAGGTCACGGTCATGGTATCGAGATACGGGCCGATGAAATCGCCACCGGGAAGGTGCGAACGCGAGCGCGACATCCACGCCGAACCGTGCGTGTGCGACATCGACACGTGAACGTATCGGGCCGAAATCCCCACGGCGCGGCCGACGCATTCGCGAATTCGCTCGAACTCGGCGCGGTCGAGTAGGCAGTGATCGAGTCCAAGAACGACTTGTTTTTCCGTACCATCGAGCGATTCGAGCCAGAGTGCCGTCGCCAACAGCGGGCGATGAACGCCGGTGGCGCGTTCGTGCATCGCCGCCCCCCACATGCGATGGTAAATTCCTACCGGTGGGGTGATGTCCGCCCGTGCGAAGCCGACGCGACTTCGGCTTTGCGGAGTTTCCATGCGAGTCGTCATGCGTTTTCCTCGAAAAGCGTGCCCTTCGGGTTCAGCGCCATCCAGCACACCGCACTCGCGGCGAACAACCCGGCGAACACCAATAGCGTGAGATTCCAGTCGCCCGTGGTTGTGACGAGCCAGCCGACGAGGAGCGGGAACAACCCCGCGCCGATGTTTCCGCTCATGTTCATCGTGGCAAACACGGTGGCGACTCGCTTGCCACCGTAGCCGATGGCGACGGCATAACTACTCACGCCGCTGGCCATCCCGAAAAACGACACGCCGCACAGTAGCCCGATCACGAGACCGGTGTCCGTCACATAAAACGCAGCGAGACCCAGCATCGCACAGACGAACAAGCTCGCGGCGGCCAACCCCTGGCGACTGATGCGGGAACTGCCCGTCCACTGCAACAGACGGTCCGAGAACATGCCCCCGAGAAACCCGCCCACCATACCGACGAGTGGCGGCCAAAACGCCAGTTCGCCCGCACGCTGTTCGGTGACCCCGTGCGTTTCGCGGAGGAAGCGCGGCAGCCACGTGTAAAACAGCGCCATCGCCGAGGCGCGGAAAAACTGTTGGGCGCACAGTATTTGCATCTGTGCATCGGTGGCTAATTTTTGCCAGCGTATCGGTGATGCAGGAACATCGTCCGTCGCCGCCACTTTGGCACGGTCATCCCAACGCGGGGCGAATTTCGCAAACAGCATCGTCCAGCAGATGCCGGGAATGGCATACACCGCGAGAATTTGTTGCCACGTCAACGGGCCGAGCAACTGTCCGGAAAGCCAGTGTGAAATGGCCGCCCCCATCGCCATACACGCCCCCAACCCACCCGACGCGAATGCCTGATTCTCTTTCGGAAACGTGCTCCCGATCGCTTTCGCCGCACACGGGAACAGTCCCGCTTGGGCGCACCCCATCAGACCCCACACGAGCAGCAAGCCGGTGTATCCCGTTACCAATCCCGTGGCCGCCGTAAGGATCGACCACAGTGTAGCGAACAGCAATAGCGCCGGCCGGCTACCCATACGGTCCGCCACCCACCCCGCCGGCAGTTGCATGAGGGCATAGCCCCAATACCAGACGGCCATCGCGATGCCCATGCCTCTGGGGCTGAGTTCGAGTTCGCTCTCGATGATCTTCGTCGGTGCCGTGAGGGCGAGTCGCTGGATGTACGCGATCACGGTGGCGGCACACAGGAAGATCAGAACGGTGTGTCGCATGAATAACCCTATGTTTCTGGCGGTGCCGAATTCGCCGCGCCGTCTTCGTAGCGAAGCGCGTTGGCTTCACCCATTCGCGATGGCTAGCCTGCCAGTGGACGTGTCATCGTTACCAGTCTCCTACGCTGCCATCGGCATAAAAGACCCGTTGCGGCAACTCTTGCTGGAACGGGTGCTTTTTCACTTCGGCTTCGTCGATCGTGATCCCTAAGCCCGGTTTCGTATTCGGACGAACGATGCGCCCTTTCGGTTCGACGGTGAAGCCTTCACGCACGACGTCTTGCCTCCACGGCACGTCGTTGTGGACGGTTTCGCAGATGATGTAGCTCGGCTGCGAGAAGCCGAATTCCAGGCTGGCGGCCGTGCTGACCGGCCCCTGCGGGTTGTGCGGAGCGAGCGCAATTCGGTGCGCTTCGGCGAGTGCCGCGATTCGTCGCGCTTCCGACAACCCGCCGCAATGCGTGATGTCCACCTGACAGACATCGCAGGCCCGCGCTTGGAAAAGATCCTTAAAGGCCGCGAGGCTCGTCACCCGTTCGCCCGTGGCAATCGGGGTGGAAACCGCCCGTTTGATGGCCGCCAACCCGTCGACGCTTTCCGGCCAGCACGGCTCTTCGAGGAAGTACAGCCCGAACGGTTCGAGGATTTTCGCAAATTGCAGGCCCATCGCAGGAGAGGGGCGCGCGTGACAATCGACCATGATGTCGATGCCATCGCCCACCGCTTCCCGCATCGCGGCGACGCACGCCTCGGCCGTCTTGAGTGGCTTCAGCCCCTCGAGTGGTAGCGTGGGTGGCACGGCCATCGACTTGAATGCCGTGAACCCGTCGGCGACGGCTTGCTGCGCGAGGTCGGCGAACCGCTTCGCGTCATCGGCGGCCGTCTCGTAAAAGTCTTCCAGCTTGCCGCCGCCGAGGTGGCAGTACGTGCGAACGTGATCCCGCACCGGCCCGCCCCACAACTTCGAGCAAGGCATCCCCGCTACCTTCCCGAGAATGTCCCAGAGCGCGAGGTCGATACCGGCAATGGCGGTCGCGCGGATGATGCCGTGACCGTGCCAGAAGTGTTGGCGATACATCATCTGCCAGAGGTGTTCGATCCGCGTGGGATCTTCCCCGACGACCAACTCGGCGATGTCTTGCACCGCGCCCACGACGGCCCGCGTGTGCCATTCGAGCGTGGCCTCGCCCCAGCCGAACAGCCCGTCCTGGTCGGTGAGGACTTTGACGAACACCCAGTTCCGCATTCGCGCATGGCAAACGTGCGTCTCGATCTTGGCGATTTTCACGACGATTCTCCAGTCGGGTTCTCGCGTTCCAGTGGGCGGTCGCGGTAGCTCCACCACGCCACCGCGCCGAGAACGAGGACGCCGACGTACACATCGAATAGCGGATCCCACTGCTCCCGACCGGTGTAACCCGCTTTTTCTCGTCGGTCGGAGAACGCCCCGATGAACCATTGCGACGACATCGCCCCAATCACACCGGCACCGTTCATCAGGCCGGACAAGGCACCGACATGCGCACCGCACTGCGGGATGGTAAGCGTCCACCAATTCGGCAGCGTGATGTGCAGGGCGCAGAACGACGCACCCCACAACGCGGCCAAGTCGTATGGATCGTCGCAGCGGATGCCCGAGTACAAACCGATCGCCGATGTCAGGTAGCACCCGACGCCCAAGTAACGCTTGGCCGTTACGGGGTGGGTGGTCCACTTTGGAATCCGATCTGCCAGCCAACCGCCGAAGAGCATCCCGATGGCCGACCCGGCCAACACGATCGAGGCGAGCATTCCGGTTTCGACGTTACCCACACCGCGAGCCGCCGAGAGGTACTTCGGGAACCACGAATAGAAAAAGTACGTGTAAAACGACGCGAGAACCATCATGAGGCTGAGTACGACCACGCCGCGGTTGGTCAGTGCGGCTCGCCACGGCACGGGGCCGGGTTCGAGCGATGGCGTTGGCAGGTCGGCACGAATGATGGCCAGTTCCGCGGCATTCACACCGGGATGTTCGGCGGGATCATCGCGGAACCAACGCCAGAATCCGACGGCCCAAACGATGCCGAGCGAACCGAACGCGACGAACGACCAGCGCCAGCCGATCGTTTCGATCAAAGTCGCCGCACCGACGGGCGCGAGCACGGCCCCGAACTGGGCGGCAGCCAACATCGCTCCTTGCGCCCGACCGCGTTCGTGAACCGGATACCATCGCGCGATCACGCGGGCCGCATTCGGGAACGCCCCCGCTTCGCCGATACCGAACAGAAACCGCACGATCAGCAACGTGAAGAACCCCGAACACGCCCCCGTCAGCCCGGTAAACAGCGACCACCAAATCACGATCCGCGTCAGCACATTCCGCGAACCGAACCGATCCCCCATTCGCCCCGTCGGCACTTCAAACAGACCGTAAGCCAGCGTGAACGCCATCATCACGTAACTGATCTGGGGGCTTGTCAGCCCCAGTTCCAGTTGAATCGGCACGATGGCCTGCGACATGCAGATGCGGTCGAGGTAGAGGATGGCGGACAGCCCGCACAGCCAGAGGCCGAGGACGAACCGCGAACGGGTGGGGCTATCGGTGCAATCGTTGGTCATTCATCCGTCCTGCGCAAATCGTTCGCCACAGTGTACCGCAACGGACGATCGCACGTCGAACGAGTTTGTGCGAAGCTCGGCAAAGCGTACGCGATACCCTACAATCATTTTGACATCGACCCGCACGCCGCGACATACCTGCCCGTTCCCGTATCTGGCAACGATACACCCGATCCGTTCGAGGAAGCACTCCGATGCGAGGTTGCCTTTGTTTGTTGTTACTCGGTATCGGATCGGCGATGACGCGCGCCGACGACGACTTTGAAAAACAAGTGCGACCGCTGCTGGTGCAGCACTGCATCGCGTGCCACGGTCCAGAGAAACAGAAGGCGAACCTGCGGCTCGACGCCAAATCCGGTTGGCAAACCGGTGGCGATAGCGGGCCGGCGATCGTACCCGGCGATCCGAGCAAAAGCCTTCTCGTCAAGGCGATACGCGGCGAGGGCGGACTTGAACAAATGCCGCCGAAGGCGAAGCTCTCCGAACGAGACATTGCCATCCTTACGAAGTGGGTCAAGGACGGTGCGACCGACCCGCGCGACGGTGGGCCGGTGCGGCTCGGCGGCACTACGCTCGAAGAAGCGAAGAAATGGTGGGCATTCCAGCCGGTGACGCGACCCGTCGTTCCGACGAATATGAACAAACAGCCGGTCGATGCATTCATCGCTGCGAAGCTTGCCGAGCGCAAGTTGAGCCTTTCACCCGCGACCGACAAACGGACGCTACTTCGCCGTGCGACGTACGACTTGACGGGGCTACCGCCATCGCCGGAAGAAGTGGAAGCCTTCCTGAAAGACGACTCGCCGGATGCGTTCGCGAAGGTCGTGGACCGCCTGCTCGCGTCGTCGCACTACGGCGAACGCTGGGGCCGTCATTGGCTCGACCTCGTGCGTTATGCCGACACCGCCGGCGAGAATAGCGACCATCCGTTGCCACACGCCTGGCGATACCGTAACTGGGTAATCGACTCATTCAATCGCGATCAACCCTACGACGAATTCCTGCGCGAACAACTCGCCGGGGACATCCTCGCCGCACAGGGGCCACCCGAGAAATACGCATCGCGCACGATAGCCACCGGCTACCTTGCGATGGCTCGGCGCTTCGACCACGACAGCGACAAATTTATGCACCTCACGCACGAAGACGGCATCGACACGCTCGGCAAGGCGTTGCTCGGGTTGACGATCGGCTGTGCCCGTTGCCACGACCACAAGTACGACGCGATCACCGCACGCGACTATTACGCGCTGTACGGCATCTTCGACAGCACGAAATTTGCCTTCCCCGGCTGCGAAGCCAAACAGCAACCGCGCGACCTCGTCCCCCTCTTGCCCCCGGCGGAGTGGGATCGCATCGTGAAGCCATACCAGGAGAAACTCGCGAAGCTCGATGCTGACATTCGGGCAATTACCGACGCGCAGGCCAAGCGTTCGCAAGCGGTGCAGGTGGCTTTCGAGAAGTCGAGGAGGTTGCTCTCGACTGGGGAAATCGGCGATGGCGGGGAGAAGCGATTCGACGGAGGGCCGACGGATATCGAGGTGAAAGCGGGCGAGATGGTGCTGCTCTCGATTACGCCACTCAAGAACCACGGGGCCGATACTACGCTCGTCGAGTGGGAGATTACCGAGGCCGGTGGAGAGCGACGACGCTGGAACGCGACCGATGACCTCGTGGACGATTTACTCGCGGGCAACCCTCACGCGGATCGACTCGGGAACAAACACGTGTGGTGGTTCTTCGACGCGCGCAATCGCCCGACGCCTTTGCCGGAAGCCATCCGCGATCTTACCGGGAAAGCCGGGCTGAACGTCTGGCGGAACGGAGATACGCCATCGGTGCTCGTCAACAGCTCGAAGGCCGAGATCGGCGCGTGGACGAAATTAGCACCGCGATCGATGTTCGTGCATCCCAGTCAAAACGGCAACGTCGCAATTGGCTGGCTGAGTCCGATTACGGGCAAGATTCGCATCAGCGGTCGCGTCAAGGATGTTCACCCTGGTGGGCCGGATGGCGTCGGCTGGGTACTCGAACGGTTTGCGGCGGATGTGCGGACCGATCTCCTCGCGATGGTGGGAGACACCGAGCAACGCCAACTCCTCGATCGTCAGAAGGCCGAACTCTTGCGGAATGCTCCGAAGCAAGACGTCGCGTTCGCGGTCGTCGAAGGCCTGTCGGCGGATGCCAAGTTGCACTTGCGCGGCGACCCAGAGAAGCTCGGCGACCCCGTGCCGCGGCGCTGGCTCGAACTGTTCGGCAGCACGCCTATCAGTGGCAAGTCGGGTAGCGGACGGCTCGATTTGGCGAACTGGATCGCGTCGAAGTCGAACCCGCTCACGGCGCGCGTGATGGTCAACCGCATCTGGCTGCATCACTTCGGCAAGGGTCTGGTAAAGTCGCCCAACGACTTCGGCACGCGGGGAATCGCGCCGACGCACCCCGAATTACTCGACTGGCTCGCGGCAGAATTCGTCGCATCTGGCTGGAGCATCAAGGCGATGCACCGGACGCTGATGCTCTCGGCTACCTATCGGCAGTCTTCCGGTGCGAACTCCGAGGATCTGTACGGGCGATTCGATTGCCGCCGTCTGAGTGCCGAGGAACTTCGCGATAGTCTGTTAGTAGCCAGTTCGCAACTCGATCGCAAGCCCGCCGAGGCTCACCCGTTCCCGCCGGAGTCGGCGTGGGGATACACCCAGCACGTGCCGTTCAGCACCTTCTTTGAAAGCGACAAACGGAGTGTCTACCTGGTGAGCGTGCGGAACCTTCGGCACCCGTTTCTGGGGCTGTTCGATGGGGCCGACCCGAACGCCACGACTCCCCAACGGCAAACGACCACGGTGCCGACGCAGGCACTGTACTTCCTCAACGATCCGTTCTTTCACGCGCAGGCCGGGAAGCTGGCGGGCCGCGCGATGGCAAAGCCGGAAGCCGAGCGGATCGACGAACTGTTCCGCATCGCGTTTCAACGGCCCCCGACGAAGTCGGATCGCGACTTCGCAGTCGCCTTCCTGGCCCGTTACGTCAATAGCCTCAGCGACGCGCCGACGACGGAGCGACCGAAGATCGCGTGGGCCGCGCTGGCCCGGATTCTCCTCGCCAGTAACGAGTTCCTTTATGTGGAGTAACGCGATGCCTATTCCTCGTCGGCGATTCGTGCAATCGGCGGTGGCCGGTTCGCTATTGATGCCCGGCCTGCTCGGCGAACTGCTTGCCGCCGAGAGTAGCGACCCACTCGCGCCAAAGAAGCCGCACCTTCCGGCGAAGGCCAAAGCGGTGATTTTCCTGTTCATGAGTGGCGGCGTGTCGCACGTCGATTCGTTCGATCCGAAGCCGAAGCTGATCGCCGACCACGGCAAAAAAGTTACCTTCGACCACCCCGAGACTCGCAACCGCCCCGGCTACGAGAAGCTGTTTCTGAAGAAGCCGGACTGGAAGTTCGCGCCGCGCGGCAAGAGCGGCATCGAGGTCAGCGATCTCTTCCCGCACCTCGGTAAACAGATCGACGACATCGCGATGATCCGCTCGATGCATACCAGCCACTCGAACCACTACAACGCCACACTCGGAATGCACACCGGTTCCTTTGCCTTCGCGCGACCGAGCATCGGCGCGTGGACGAGCTATGGTCTCGGCACCACGAACCGCAACCTGCCGTCGTTCCTCGTACTTGCACCGCAGATGCCTTACGCCGGTACGCAAGTCTGGGCGTCGGACTTTTTGCCCGGCGCGCACCAGGGAACGCGGGTCGTGCCCGGCGTGGAACCGGTTGCAAATTTACGACCGCGAGTGACGGCTCCTACACGACAAAAAATGGAACTCGATGCATTGCAGGCGTTCAACGAATCGCATCGATCGACGCGGCAAGACGACCCGTATCTGGCGACGCGTATCAAGTCGTTCGAGACCGCGTTCGGGATGCAATCCGAAATGCCCGAAGCGCTCGACCTGTCGAAGGAAACCGACGAAACGCTCGCACTGTATGGGCTGAAGCGCGGGCAGACCGACGGCTTCGGCTGGCAGTGTCTCGTCGCGCGGCGACTGGTCGAGCGCGGCGTTCGCTTCGTCGAACTCATCCACACCGGATCGTCGGGCAACTGGGATTCGCACGGCAACATGGCTGATCACGGTCGACTCGCGCAACAGGTCGATCAACCGATGGCGGGGTTGATCCAAGATCTGAAGAGGCAGGGATTATTCGACGATGTGCTGGTCGTGTGGACCACCGAATTCGGCCGAACGCCATTCAATAATACCGTCGAAAACCCTGGGCGGGAGCACCACAATTGGGCGTTCAGTTCCTGGCTTGCGGGGGCCGGGGTGAAGCGCGGCGTCGTCCACGGTGCCACCGACGAACACGGGATGAAAGCCGTGGAGAAGCCCGTTCACGTTCACGATTTCCACGCCACGATCTTGCAACTCATCGGGTTGAATCACGAGAAATTGACGTACCGCCACGCCGGTCGCGACTACCGCCTCACCGACGTACACGGCAACGTCGTGAAAGAAGTTCTCGCTTAACGCGGCGTTCTGTGTTCTCATTCGACTTGTGGGGTACGAAATCACTTGCCAACTGCACGGGTGAACGATGGCAGACAACGCGGACCCCGAATCGGAAGCCTTGGGAAAGGCCGTTCTGCGCAAGGTGACGCTTCGATTGATTCCGTTTCTATTTCTGCTCTACGTCGTCAACCTCATCGATCGCATCAACATCGGCATCGCCAGATTGCAGATGGTCGACGGGGAAAATGCCTTCCTCAGCGAGAAGGCGTATGCGCTCGGTGCGGGGCTGTTTTACATCGGTTACCTGTTGTTTGAAGTGCCGAGTAACCTCATCCTGCTCCGCGTTGGTGCGCGCGTTTGGATTGCTCGCATCGGCGTGACCTGGGGATTGATCTCGGCCTCGATGATGTTCGCGAAAGACGCGGAGACGTTTCAATTCTTACGCATCTTGCTCGGTTTCGCCGAGGCGGGGTTCTTCCCCGGAATCATTTACTATCTCAGCCAGTGGTTTCCGGCACGGGCACGCGCGAAAGCCGTGGCGACATTCATGACTGGTGGCGTGATGGCCACGATGATCGGCAATCCGCTCTCCGGGATGATACTTCAGCACATGGACCAAGTCGGCGGGCTATGGGGCTGGCAGTGGGTGTTTCTCCTCGAAGGCATCCCCGCCGTCGTTCTGGGTTTCGTGACGCTCGGCTATTTGACCGACCGACCGGATCAAGCGCACTGGTTGACCGAAGCCGAGCGAACGTGGCTAATCGACGAACTCGCGCGTGAGAAGCAGGCTGATGCGGGACACCATCGCCACACGCTGCGGGCGGCGTTTACCGAGCCGCGAATTTGGTTGCTCATTGCGATCTATTTCACCGTTGCCGTCGGCGATAACGTCTACGGTTTCTACACGCCGTCGTTCCTGAAAAGCCAGTTTGCCGATTGGTTGCCGGGGCAGATCGGCTTCCTCGCAGGCGTGCCTAGCGTATTCGCGCTCGTCGCGATGTACCTCGTCGGGCGGCATTCGGACAAAACCGGCGAACGGCGATGGCACGTTGCGGGGTGCGCCTTCACGGCCAGCGTCGGTTGGCTGGTGATTGCCCTGGCTCCCTCACCGTGGATTTTCGTCGTCGGTTTGACGATCGCGCTCGTCGGAATGAAAAGCATGTTGCCGACGTTCTGGACGCTCCCGACCACGTTTCTCAGTGGCACCGCGGCAGCGGGCGGCGTGGCACTCATTAACTCGGTTGCGAATCTCGGTGGCTTTTTCGGCCCTCGTATTATCGGGCATGTGAAAACCAATGACGGCAATTTCGACGACGGCTTCTTCATCATGTGTGGCATCATGATGCTGGGCGGCCTGATGACGCTGTTCGTCCGCACCGGCTCAAAAACGGAGTGACGCGACGTGCCTGTAAGTCGATTCGATTTGACGGGGCGAGTCGCTCTGATATCCGGGGCTGCCAGTGGGTTGGGCCGCGCTTCGGCACTGGCTTTGGCGGAACATGGCGCAGATCTCGTACTCGCGGATATCGATGCCATCGGGATGCAGAAGACGGCGGACGACATCGAAGCGATGGGCCGACGAGCCATACCCGTCATTTGCAATGTCTCCGAGCCGAGTGCGATCCGCGATCTGTTCGCTCGCCTCGATCGCGATTTCGGGCGAATCGACTTTCTCGGTAACATCGCCGGTGAAGGCTTCCTCGCAAAGCCCGAGGACATCACGCTGGAACAGGTGCAACGGGTGTTTCAAAATCTCGTCTTCGGTCGCTTCTGCATGTGTCAGGAAGCGGGCCGTCGAATGCTCGCGGCGGGCTGTGGCAGCATCCTCAATATCGGTTCGCTGGCGAGCATGACGGCACTCGGGCGCGGCCACATCGCCTACAGCATGGCGATGGGTGCCGTCGTACAGATGACGCGCGAACTCAGTACCGAGTGGGCCGGTCGCGGAGTGCGCGTCAACGCGATTCTTCCCGCGCAGGTGGTCAACCCGAACCTCGAAAAGCGGATGGTTGCAGACCCGGCGATTCAGCAGAAATGGCTCGGCGGCATCCCGAGTGGTCGCCTCGGTCAACCGACGGATATTCAAGGTCTCGTCGTGCTGTTGGCCTCGGATGCGTCGTCGTGGATCACGGGAACACTCATTCCGATGGATGGTGGAAACATGGCGATGAACGCCGGAGGGACGATCGGCCAATGACGATATTAGAACCTCAAGAATCGCTGGCTTTGTTTCGACAAATGCTACTCATCCGCCACACGGAAGAAGCGTTGGCGCGGTGTCACCAACGCGGTCTGATCCACGGGGCGTGTCACACCTACGTCGGCCAGGAAGCGATCGCGGTGGGAGTGTGTTCGCATCTGGAAACGGAAGATGTCGTATTCAGTACCCATCGCGGCCACGGTCACGCGCTCGCCAAGGGTGTCTCGCCCGAACAAGTGATGGCCGAACTCTTCGGGCGGGTCACGGGATGTTCGCGCGGTCGGGGTGGCAGTATGCACTTGTTCGCGCCCGAACACGGGATGATGGGGACGAGCGGTATCGTCGGTCCGTGTATTCTGCAAGCCGCCGGTGCGGGCTACAGTTTCAAACTGTTAAAGACGACTCACGTGGCCGTCGCGTTCTTCGGCGATGGGGCCGTCAACAACGGGGCCTTTCACGAAGGGCTGAACCTCGCGAGCATCTGGAAGTTACCCGTCTTGTTCGTTTGCGAGAACAATCAGTTCGCGACGGAAGTGCCGTTCTCCTACTCTGCCGGCAATCCCGAAGTCGCGAGCCGCGGGGCCTCGTACGGTATGCCAGGCGTCCTGGTCGATGGCAACGACGCGATCGCGGTGGCTCAGGCCGCGGAGCAGGCTTTCCAGCAAGCCCGTGCCGGTGGCGGTCCCACACTGTTGGAATGTCGCACCTATCGCACACGCCCCCATGCCGAAGGAATGGGCGACTTTGGCTACCGCACCCGTGAGGAAGTCGACGCCTGGAAAAAGCAGTGCCCGATTCAACGGCTGCGGACGAAGTTACTCGCGGAAGGGACGGCGAATGAAGCCGAGTTGAGCGAAATCGAAGCGAGTGTGAAACAACAGGTGGCGCACGCCCAGTCCGCTGCCGAAGCCGCACCGTGGCCGGAACCCGCATCGGCAACGACTCACGTCTACGCCGAACTGCGCGCGATTCCGACACCGGCCCCGCCACCGGGAAATCGCGAAGTCACTTACATGCAAGCGACTCTCGAAGCTCTGACCGAGGCGATGGCCCGCGATGCGAGCATTTTCGTGATGGGCGAAGGCATCGGGATACGCGGCGGGAACTTCAAGTCGACGATGGGGCTGTACGAAAAATACGGTGCGGTACGGCTCTGCGATACGCCGATCTGCGAGCGCGGGTTCGTCGGGTTGGCCTGCGGTGCGGCGATGTCGGGAACGCGGCCCGTCGTCGATTTCATGTTCGCGGACTTCGTACTCGATGCGATGGGCGAGATCATCAACCAGATCGCCAAAATGCAGTTCATGTCGAGCGGTCGTTTGAAGATGCCGATTTTATTGCGCGGCTGCATTGGCATCGGTCACTCGGCGGCCACGCACCACTCGGGCAGTTACTATTCGTTGTTCGCACATATTCCAGGGCTGCGCGTCGTCGTGCCGTCCAATCCTTACGATGCCAAGGGACTGCTGGCCCACGCGCTGCGGTGCCACGATCCCGTTCTCATTTTGGAACATCGCGAGTTATTGAACACCAAAGGTTTCGTGCCTGCCGAGGATTACGAAATCCCATTCGGACGAGCCGCCATCGTTCGCACGGGTACGCATGCGACCGTGGTCGCACTCGCGGCGATGGTGCCGCTCGCATTGAAGGCGTGCGAGATATTCGAACGCGAGCAAATTTCCATCGAGTTGATCGATCCGCGCACGGTTGCGCCGCTCGACATCGCAACCATCCTCACTTCGGTACGCAAGACGGGCCGCCTTCTGATCGTCGACGAGACGTTCGGCCCGTTCGGTGTGGGAGCCGAGATCGCTGCCCGCGTGAGCGATGAAGGATTCAACGACCTCGACGCGCCGATTCGGCGGCTCAACGGCGCACACACGCCGACCTCGTACAGCCCGCCGCTCGAGAAAGCCATCGTGCCGTGTATCGAAGCGGTCGTCATCGCGATTCGCGAGTTGCTCGCCGAGTAAAGGAACTTTGTCAATGAGCGAAATCGTACTGCCCCGCCTCGGCTGGACCATGGAGCACGGCGTGTTCATGGGCTGGCTCAAACAACCGGGGGAAAGCGTCAAAGCGGGCGAGCCGCTGTTCACGATCGAAGGCGATAAATCGGTTCAGGAAATCGAAGCCATCGAAAGCGGATTCGTGCGGATCGCGGCGAATGCTCCGAAAGTCGGCGACACCGTTGCCGTCGGTACTGTTATCGGCCACATCGAGCAGTTGGCGGAATTTCTACCGCCTTCGCCCATCGCAAGTCCATCGGTTCGGCGACTGGCACGCGAACTCGAAATCGATTTGACGACCGTTACCGGCAGCGGTCCGCGCGGGCGAATTCGCGAGGAAGATGTTCGACCGCAAGAACGGACCGCGACACCACGAGCGAGAAAGACGGCGCGAGAAAAACAGATCGACATCGCACGCGTGAATGGCACCGGTCGCAACGGCCGAATTCGCGAGCGCGATGTACTTGCTATATCTCCCGCAAGATCGCCCGTTGCGGTCGAAGGATCGCAAATCTCTTCGCTGCGGAAAACGATTGCGCAACGCCTCGTCCACAGTCAGCGGACGACTGCGCCCGTCACGCTGCACGCAGTCGTCGATGCGACGAATCTGGTGAACCTGCGCGGGCAATTCAAGACGATTGCCGCGGGCACGGAACTTCCTGTTCCGAGTTTTACCGACTTCATCATCAAGCTGACGGCAATCGCATTACAGAAACACCCGTCGCTCAATTCGCGTTGGCACGACGACCGCATTGCGATGATGACCGACATTCACATCGGCCTCGCGGTCGATACGGATGCGGGGCTGATCGTTCCCGTGATTCAGGATGTTCCGAAACGTACGATGCGACAGTTGGCGACACTCACAAAAACGATCATCGAGAAAGCGCGGCAACGCAAATTAACACCCGATGAAATGCAAGGTGGCACGTTCACCGTGACGAACCTCGGTGCGTTCGGGATCGACGCCTTCACGCCGATCATTAACTGGCCCGAGTGCGCGATCCTCGGCATCGGTGCGATTCGCAAACAACCGATGGTCGTCAACGATACGATCGTCGCACGCCATACCGCAACGCTCAGCCTCACGTTCGATCATCGGATCGTCGACGGCGCACCCGCCGCACGGTTCCTGCAAACACTCTGCCAAAGCATCGAAAATCCGTCGGCATGGCTAGTCGAGTAGAATGTTCGTAGCCAGCAATACCGGATCGTGCGGAACAGTCGACTGATGTGCCTTCGTCCAAGTCGTGGAGTGCGATCTTGGCGAAATCGGAGACAACGACGTATTGTGGGATCTCCGGGTCGCGATTGGCGTTCTTCAGGCCCTGAATGTACTCCATCGCTTGCGCGTGAGCTTTATCCAACGGCTTGCCGCGGCTCTTGTGTTCAGCGAGTAGCGTGCCTTTCCAGAACAGGTCGATGAAGCCCCAGGTGCCGCTCAGTTTTTTGACTGGCTCCTCGAAGCTGGCAACGGTGCGGCGCTTAATGCCGAACACCGTGAAGAACGCATCCCAAAACGATTTCGCCTCGGATTCTTCACGCGATTCGCTCGCCCACTCTTTCCAGTACGGAATCGGCGCGATTAACGTGCGCATATCAAACGCGGCTGTGTAATATAATCGCGAACCGGCGCACGGACGGGTATCCGTGGGCGTTCGTTTGGAAATGCGAAACAACCCAGAAACGGTCTCATGCCGCTCGTGAACGTTCATTTGCCTGCCGTCGATGGGGAGATCCCGGATGACGTCAGTCGGTTTCTCCGCGATGCGGACCGGCGTATCGACGAATATCAGATTCGTTGCCGGGCACCCGCGTTCGTGCCGAGCAATTACGAGGGGGCGTATCGCGTGCTGCAAGGGCTGGCAGATAGCCCGCTCATGCGCGGTACGCTGTTCTGCGAATGGGGCAGCGGGTACGGCGTAGTTGCGTGTCTGGCGTCGATCGTCGGGTTTGAATCGGCAGGCATCGAAGCCGAGGGCGAACTCGTTTACGCGGCACGGCAACTGGCAGAAGAGTACGAATTGCCGGTCGAGTTCGCGCACGGCAGTTTCGTCCCGCCGGGCAACGAAGATCGCGTCGTAGCCGCCGGGGAGTACGCTTGGCTAACGACCGATTCCGATTACGCCTACGACGAACTCGGCATGGAGCCGAACGACTTCGACTTGATCTACGCCTACCCGTGGCCAGACGAAGAAGCGGTTACGGCGAAGCTGTTCGAGCGCAATGCTGGACCCGGCGCACTGCTCCTCACCTTCCACGGCAGCACCGAGTTTCGGCTACGTCGCAAGATGAAGAAGAGCAAGAAGTCGTGCGGCTCATAGGATTTGCGGACTGATACAGTATCTTGCGGAAGATCATTAGCCGTCTCACCAAACAGGATGTCGAACGATGCACACACGCAGTCCGTTCCAGGTCGTCGTGGCGTTAGTCGCGATCGGTGCCGTGCTTTTGCCGATACTCCATGCGGAGAATCCGAAGGCGGCGAAGGTCTCACCCACGTACATCGACGACGATGCAACGCTCGAAAATTTCACCGAAAAGCTCGGCGCACTCGTCGCCAAAGGAAAGTGCATTTCACCGGATGACATGAAGAAGAAGACCGAAACCGATCATCCGTTCGCGCTGAAAACGACCGCCCCCGGCACCACGGTGCTCTCGCCGGAGGAGGTGTACAAGAAGTTGTTGAGTAGCGTGTACATCATCGGTTGCGTCAAGAAAACCGACGATGCGGAGGAGTTGGAAGATGGCTGGTTCGCGACCGCGTGGGCACTGACCGACGATGGCGTACTGATGACGAATTGGCACGTTTTCGAGAAATCGGATCGGGCGTATTTCGGCGTCGCGAATGCGAAGGGCGACGTCTTCCCGATGATCGACATTTTGGCGTGCGACAAGAAGGCGGACATCGCCATCGTTCGCGTATCGGGTACCGGATTCACGCCGTTGGCCGTGGCCGCGCAACCGGCGGAAATCGGCGCGTGGGTGGGTTTGCTCAGCCATCCGGGCAACCAGCCGTTCACGTTCACGCAAGGTGCGGTCACGCGCTACACGAAAAACTTTGGCGGCCTCGATGCGATCGGCGAACGCTGGATGGGTATCACCGCCGACTATGGCGGCGGGTCGAGCGGCGGGCCGGTCGTGAACCGCTTCGGCGCGGTCGTCGGCATGGCCTGCATGACATCGAACATCGACCACGAAGGCGATACCCCAGGGCCGATTGCCGTACCCGAACGGAAGAAGGAAACGCGAAAGCGCACGCAAGGCGAAAGCGTCGGCACCGCGTCGCAGGTTCAAATGGTCGTGAAACTCACCGTGCCCGTGACGGCGATTCGCCGGATAACAGGCACGAAAGACGAGGCGGAACAAAGCGTCGAGGAAATTTACGCGGAGATGAAAGCGCGATTCGAGAAAGCCGAGACGAAGCTGAGCAAGAAGATCGAGGACGCGAAAACCGAAGTGCTCGCCGAGTTACTGACCGATGAACGGAGTTCGTTGATGAACCTTTATGCCAAGGGACTCACCCGCCTCGCGCAAACGAAACCGGCCGAGAGTATCGTGCCTCCGATGTTGAACGAGGTGTTGAAATTCAGCGCGACCGATCTCGAACCGGTACTCGAAATCATCATCGCGTATCATGCGGCGAGCGATGCGTTTGCCGAAGGCATCATGAACCTGGAGGCGACGCCACCGAAGAACTTGTCCGCGTTCTTGAAGGCGATCATCGCCAAAAACAAAGACGCGAATTGCCTCGGGGCGGCACACTACACGCTCGGATTATTCGCCAAGAATCGCGCGAAGTCGGGCGATGAAGCCGCCCGCGCCGAAGCGACGGAGCACCTCGCGATTGTCGTGGCGAAGTACGCCGACGCGAACCCCGACGACGATATGGACAAGCTCGGCAAACGCGCCGCAAAGGCGCTGGCAGGGGTGAAGAATCTCGCGAACCTCGTCGTCGGCAAAGTCGCACCGGAGATTCGCGGTAAAGACCTCGATGGCAAGCCGATGAAGCTGAGCGACTTTCGCGGCAAGGTCGTGCTCGTCGACTTTTGGGCGACGTGGTCCGGTGCCTGCGTTGCACGGATTCCACACAATCGCGAACTGCTCGCGAAGTACAAAGATCGGCCGTTCGCGATCGTCGGGATCGATGCCGATGAAGTCGACGAGGAGCTTTTCACCGCACTCGAAAAGAACAAAGTGAACTGGCGTTCGTTCCAGAATCGACCCGAAGATACCGAAGTCGAAATCGCCGACGAGTGGAACGTCTCCTCGCTACCCACGCTGTATCTGCTCGATGCGAAAGGCAAGATTCGCAAGATCTGGGACGTCGCACCCGACAAAGCCGAACTCGATGCCGAGATCGAGAAAGTGTTGGCCGAGGCACCGTAGCCCGATTTCCGTTCCGGAATTCGCATCCGGTCAAATGAAATACATCACCGCTTCGGCTTCGGTCTTGGCGGGTGTGGTTTTGCCGTTCTTTACGCGCAACCTGGGCTTTTCCAGCACGACCGTCGTATCGGGTGGAACGCTCTCGGTAATCCACGTATTCGACCCGATGACGGCACGTTCGCCGACGATGGTGGCCCCGCCCAGAATCGTGGCATTCGCGTAAACGACGACGGAGTCTTTGAGCGTCGGGTGGCGTTTGTAGTTGCCGTGGACGAGTTCGCCGTTGTCGGCCCGCTCGAAACTGAGCGCGCCGAGCGTGACGCCCTGGTACAACTTCACATTATCGCCGATGTGACACGTCTCGCCGATGACGACGCCGGTGCCGTGATCGATGAAAAACCCGGAGCCAATCGTCGCCCCTGGGTGAATGTCGATACCCGTTTTGGCGTGCGCATACTCGGTCATCATTCGCGGAATGTATGGCACCCCGAGCAATTGCAGTTCGTGCGCCACGCGGTAGATGCTAATCGCTTCGAGGCCGGGATAGCTGAAGATAATCTCGTGGTGGCTCTTCGCGGCCGGGTCGCCCCGAAACGCGGCTTCGACGTCTTTTTCGAGTGTGATTCGCACGCCCGCCAGCCTGCGTAACAGTTCGATCGCCCGCATCTGCCCGAGGATGTTGAAGTCCGTGTGCGGCGATTCTTCGTTGAGATCGTGACGCAGCGCGCGGCTGATTTGCTCGGTCAGTTTGTCGTGCAGGACATCGACCAGCCCGCCGACGTAATAGCCGATGTTCGCGATGTGCAAGTTCTTGCGTTTGCCGTAGCCGGGGTACATCACCTCGCGCAGGTCGGCAATAATATCCGCCACCGCCTCGCGGCTCGGCAACGGTTCGTGGCCGAGGTGGTTCAACCGGCTACAACTGCTGTACGTGTCGAGGAGTTGCTCCGTGACGGTTTGCAGTTCCAATTCTCTCTCGCGAATATCCGTAGCCATCGAAGTCTCACGTGCAGTCGGTCGAACGTAACAGCATTATCGTACGATTCGCGGCAAGACACGTCTGAACGCAGACAGGATTCGCACAAAAGATGAGACTTGAGTTCTGAACCCGTCCAAAAATCGCTGACAGGATTTACAGGATCGTCAGGATTTGAAGATGGAATGGATTAGACTCGGATTCCGAATCCTGTTTCATCTTGTAAATCCTGTCCAAAGATTCGCAGACGCCCATCTGGTATGCACTCGGTGCGGATAATAGTGGCAATTCGCGAGGCGAACGCTGTGCCATATTACATCGGCTACTTTCCATCTCGCGTCGCAAGTGCTTGCAAAATAGACATTTGCAGAATCACCTTGGAAATCTTTGGCATCGCGACGGCGTTTGGCACACCGGCTGCAATAGTAGTTATTCGTTAGACAGACATCGGAGAGGAAGTGGGTCTGAGGGGAGAGGCAGCATCTATGACCAAACCGAATATGCTCTAGCGACAAGCGAAGAACCGGGTTTCGTTAACAGAGGGGAGAGGCTGTTAGCGAACCCGGTTCATCGTTTTTGGGAGTAGAGGCAGCAATCGCCAACGATTACAAGTTACGCCAACTCGCACTCAATCGTCAACACAATTCTGAAAAAACTCGCGATATTCTTTGAACAGTTTTAATTCGCCTTGCAGTTGCGCGAGCAAATCGGGTAACACGTCGTTTACCAATACTCAACGGGATAGTTCCCCATGACTCGTAGCGATGTGCGGCTCATTCACCCGACGGCGATTATCTCGTCTGAGGCGATGCTGGCACCCGACGTGCGCGTCGGTCCGTTTGCGGTGATCGACGGGCCTGTCCAGATCGGCCCCGGTTCCCACATACGAGCGCACGTTCACCTCATGGGGCCGATGACCATCGGTGCGGATAACGACATCGGCACCGGCTGCATCCTCGGCGAACGCCCGCAGCACCTCGCTTACAAGGGCGAAGACACCCGCGTCGAGATCGGTGTGGGCAATACCTTCCGCGAACACGTAACCGTCCACCGGGGAATGCCCGACTCGCGCGGCGTCACCCGCATCGGCGACGGCAATTACTTCATGGTGAATAGCCACGTCGCGCACGATTGCATCCTCGGCAATCGGGGAATGTTCGTGAACGGTTGCCTCATCGGCGGGCACGCGGAAATTGCAGATCGTGCGATGTTGTCCGGCAACTCCACGGTTCACCAGAACTGTCGCGTCGGCAAACTCGCACTCCTCGGTGCCTGTTCGAGTTGCACCGTCGATGTGCCGCCGTTTTGGATCGTCCGCGAACTCAACACCGTTCGCGGAGTCAACGTCGTCGGCATGAAACGCGCCGGATACACCCCGGAAGAAATCGTCGCCGTGCGCAAGGCATTCAAGATGATTTACCTGCAACGGCTGACGGTTCCGTTAGCCGTCGCGCGCATGGAACAAGACCTCGGACACTCCCCGGCCGTGATGGAACTCGTCGATTTCATTCACAAGACGAAGCGTGGCATCCCCGGTGCTAAACATTACGCGGGCGCAGCCGACGCAGGACCGACTGCCAATGCGGCTTGATCGCAAGATTCCCATCTGGGCGATCGTTTTCTGGATCGCGCTGATCGCGAGCGTTTGCATCCGGTTGGCGTACGCGACACCCGGTTCCGGTACAGTCGTGCCGATCTACGTCGGTGCCGCAGAACGCTGGCAGAATGCAGAGGATATTTACGCACCGCAGCTACCGCTCGACGTTTACCGTAACCCCCCTGTCGTCGCGATGGCGTTCGTGCCATTTACCCGGATACCCGTGAAAACCGGCGAGATCCTCTGGCGGCTGATCGGTGTGGCGCTCTTTCTCGGTGGCCTCGATGGGTTCGTTCGAAATGCCATCGGCGAACTGTCGTCGTTGCGAATGGGCGTAATCTACACCATCGCGGCCGAACTGATCATTCCGAGCGTCAACAACGGGCAAATTAACGTTCACCTGATCGGCGCGATTCTCCTCGGTGCAACTAACGTATTGAAGGATCGTCCGTGGCGGGCGGCGCTCTGGCTCGGGTTGGCAGCTTCGCTGAAACTGTACCCCGTAGCTGCCGCGTTCTTGTTCGTGATCGTCGATCCCCGACTCAGTTGGCGATTGCTTTTGGGCGTCGTGGCGATGGCTGCGCTACCGTTCCTGGGGCACGATCCGCACTTTGTCGTAAGCGAATATCGCGAATTCTGGCAATTCCTAGATCTCGACGATCGCTCGCAAACACCGTTCCTACACCGCGCGCCCATCGATTGGACGATCGCACCACGGGTCTGGTTCGATACCTTCATCCCGTCGATGCTGGGCAAAGTGATTGCGGCAATCGTCGGCCTCGGCATGGCGGCGTGTGTTGGTTTCGCAAAGTTCCGGCGAAGCCGAACCGATGCGGTCGTATTGGCGCTCGGCCTGGGTGCCGTCTGGATGACCGCGTTCGGCCCCGCTACCGAACTGCCCACTTACGCTTTACTCGCGCCGTCGATGGCCATCGCGGCCGCAACCGCATCGTTCCGCAACCGCCCGATCATCGGCACGCTGTACTGGATCGCGTACCTGCTCATATTCGGCGCGATCATCCGTGGATCGTTCCCCGCAAACGAAATCTATCCCTGTCGGACACTGGCCCCATCGGGTGCGATCCTGTTCGGCATCGTGCTGATATGGGAATTCGCGAACTGCGACTCGGCCCGGCAAAATGGTAACGCCTAAGACCGTGCGGGTCGCTACGTTGAAACGATGTCACAATTTCCCGAGCCGCCGCGAACCTTGTCGCGTGCGGAATGGCTAGCCGAAATGGCGGCGTATCGCCAGCGGGTGCAACCGCTGTGCGACGATCGCGTTCGGCGAATGGCCAAGGGTCAGAAACATCCCGTTACCGATTTCCTGTTCGAATACTACTCGCACCGCCCGGCCCACTTGATGCGCTGGACGCCGGGGATCGGCGTTCGGCTACGAGATGCCCAACGCGAGGAACTGGCTTGGCCGGAACTCTGGAACGCGAGCGAAAATGGTTTGGCACTTTCGCCGGAACGATTTCCGCAACACCGCTTCGAGTTCGTGCTGTGGGCGGTGAACTATCTGCGAGCGGTGCGGGACCGCGAACCGAACTTCCACTGTTTCGGTATGCACGAATGGGCGATGGTCTACCGGGCGGACGAAGTCCGACACGCGCGCATTCCGCTGCGGGTAACGGAACGCGAACTGGCGGCGATCGTCGAAGCCAAACCGCTGAAATGCACGCACTACGACGCCTTTCGTTTCTTCACACCGGCAGCCGTGCCACTCAACCGCATCGCACTGACGCGCCAAACGACGACCGAGCACGACCAGCCGGGCTGCATTCACGCGAACATGGACCTTTACAAATTCAGCTTCAAGATCGCGCCGTACTGCGCGAGCGATGTCGTTGCGGCAGCGTTCGAGTTGGCCAAAGAGGCACGCGAAATCGACATGCGTGCCAGCCCGTACGACCTACGCGAATTCGGCTACGAGCCGATCCGGATCGAAGAACGCGAAGGTTGCGAAGAGTACGTCTGTTTGCAGAAAGCGCTAGCGAATCGCGCACAGAACGTGCGAGAAGCGGTACTGCGAGAGTATCGGAAGTTGCTGTCGAGCGAGATTTCCACTCGCTCTCAATAATCCATCGTGCGGAACTCGTTGGCGGCGAGCGCCAGTGTACCCGCCGCGAATGCGGCCGAGGTAGCGATCGAGAGTTCGGGGTGGAACTGGCCCTTTTCCTGCGCGGCAATCAGTTCGGGCAGTTTCATCGAAAAGCCATCCGCTCGCATCGCGTCGAAAAAGATGCCGCCGAGGTCGAGCGGCTTCGGGAAGATCCAATAGCCGATGTCGAGCATCGTTTGCGAAACTGCGGACAGCCCATCGACGGGGTACGCGATGAGCCGCAGATGCGTGAAGTTCATCGCCCAGCAGAGCAGCCAGAACAGTAGCGTACCGAAGATGCACGCAACGGTGCTGCGGGTGGCGACGGCGAGGAACGTTGAGACCGAAAAGAAGATGCCGAAGTTCATGACCAATAGCGGTACCGCGAGCCAGTAACTGCCGTTCCAGACGCCCGTTCGCAAGCCAATCGCGAGCCACGTTCCGCCGACGAACAGCACCGCGTGCAAGCTGACGAACAGCACGACGCCGATGTACTTGCCGACCAGCACCGACCAGCGTGGGGCCGGTTTCGCGAGCAAGATCGTGGCCGCTTGCGGTTCGAGGAACGTCGGCAGAAAGCCCGCCGTCCAGAGCAGCGACAACAGCACGCCAATGGTGTCCGCGAGCGCCGCTGCCAGCCACAATTGCACGAACCGAACCGCATCGCCGCGGTGCCTGCCGACGGGCACTTTGATCAGGCCGAAACCGAACGACACTTCGCCGTTGATGATGCGAACGCCGTCGGCTTTCACTTTGTCCAAACCGATCCGCTCGGCTTCCTGTTGCGTGATGTACGCGGGGATTTCGTACTCGAGCGTCGTCGGCGGCATGTCGCCGGAAACGCTGATACTGAAGCAGAAACCGACGCACACCATCGTGAGCGCGAGCATCACCCAGAAGAGTTTCGTGTGCAGCGACTGCCGGAAGGTATCGCGAACCATCCAACGGATCGTGCGAATCGCGAACGGGAGATTCATCGCGGCATACCCTTTTCGTACATGGCAAACAACGACTCTTCGAGCGTGCCCGATTGTCGCAACTCGGAGAGCGGCCCCTGCCACGCGACTTGCCCCGCGACGATGGTGGCCGCACGGTCGCAAAGTTCTTCGACTTCCGGCAGAACGTGTGATACGAGCAGTACGGTTTTGCCTTTTGCCTGGCGTTCGCGAACGACTTCGCGGAGCAGTTTGCGCCCGTAAAGGTCGAGGCCTTCGGTCGGTTCGTCGAGGATGAGCAAGTCGGGGTCGTTGATGAGCGCCTGTGCGAGGCCGAGGCGTTGGACCATGCCTTTGCTGAACCGGCTGATCGGCTCCGCGCGACGATCCGCCAAGCCGACGCGGGTCAGCGATTCGTCGACGAGCCGCGGCAACAGTTCCGATTTCAGGCCCGATAGCCCGCCGTAAAACGCGAGCACTTCGGATGCGGATAGGTAGCGCGGGAAGGCGTGGTTCTCGTGCATGTACCCCACGCGGCCGAGCGTCTGCCGGTTGGCGATCGACTCGCCGAGCCGCTGGATCGTCCCTTTCGTGGGGCGAGCGAGCGACAAAAGTAGCTTGATCAGCGTGGTTTTGCCCGCACGATTCGGCCCGAGCAACCCGAAGATGCTTCCCGTCGGAATCGTCAGCGAGACGCCGCGAACCGCCGCCACGTGACTGCGCGACGAGAGCGGGTTCGGCTTGTATGTCTTGTGGACATCGTCAAAAACCGCAGCGTGCGTCACGGGAATGATTCTCCTGGTCGCCTTCCGATTCGTGCGCAGGCAATATAGCTCACGCCTGGCAAGAAGCATCCTCCGCGCGAAGATTTCCCCATCTCGTCGAACTGCACTAGCACGAACGCCCGCGATCCTTTACCGTTTCGGAATCTTACGCAGGAGATTTCGGATGATCGCCCTCTTCGTGGCTCTCGCGTTTCTTGCCCCGGCAACGTTCGCGTGTCTCTTTTATGTCGTTCTGACATACCTTGGGAAGCGGCGTTCTATCGTGATTCCCGTCGAACCGCAGACGGCGTTCGTCGTGCTGATTCCTGCGCATAACGAGGCGCTTTCGATCGCCGAGACGCTGCGTTCGGTACTTGAAAGTGACTACCCGGCGGCGCTGCGTCGAATCGTCGTCGTTGCCGATAATTGTTCCGACCACACCGCAGATGTCGTTCGCGAACACGGTGTCGATGTGCTCGAACGCTTCGACCGAAACTTGCGCGGCAAAGGCTACGCACTCGCTTACGGGTTCGATCACGTGCTGCCGAGTCGCCCCGATGCGGTGATCGTTCTCGATGCCGATTGCGAAGTCTATCCGGATCTGTTTCGGATTTTCGATGCGCATCTGCAAAGCGGCACGCCGGTGGTACAGGCCGCCGTGGTGACGCGGAACCCCGGCCCCGATTCGGCCGGTTTCGCCTCGGCCGTCGGTAGTATCATGGATAACGAAATCGCGTCGGGCAAAGACGCGATCGGACTGCGCCCACCACTTCGCGGCACGGGAATGGGCTTCGCACGAAGCATTCTCGAACGATTCCCGTGGAATGCCTACGGGCTGACCGAAGATGCCGAGTACGATCATCGCCTGGCCCGCGCCGGCGTGAAAATTCGCTTCCTCGCCACCTCGATCGTCCATAGCGAAGCCCCCGTTCTCACCGTCGATCTCTTCCAGCAGCGCCGACGTTGGCGAGCCTCGCTGTTCGTCGGCTCGGGCATCCTCACACGTTGGATCGAAAGTAAACCGCTCGTGCTCGCGCAGTGGATGCTAACGAACCTCGTCGTGATTGCGACAGTATTCAATCAGCTCGTGCCCGATTGGTTCGTTCTGTGGACGGGTGCCATCGGGTTACTCACGTTCGGCTTGTACTTGCGTGCCGGGTGGAAGGTCGGGTTGCCACCGAAAGCGGGGCGGATGATTCTGGCGTTGCCGTGGGTCGTCGTGCGGTTGCTGTTCGTCACGCTCGGCGGATTCACCAAAAGCTCGACGATATGGCACCGGACGCGGCGCAGTGCCGAAGTCGTATGATTACGCGGCCTGGTTTCCCCTCAACACTGATACCGAATTCGCTCGTTCGCCGTCGTGCCGAACGCGGCGTGCAACTCACTTTCGACGATGGCCCGCACCCGATTCACACCCGTGCCGTGCTCGAACGGCTCGCGAAGTGGAACGTCAAAGCGATCTTCTTCGTCGTTGGAAAATTCGTCGAGAACCATCCCGATGTGCTGCGTGAAATTGTCACCGCCGGCCACGAAATCGGCAACCACACGTATTCGCACGAAGTCGCATCGGCGTGGGCGTTGCGGGCGGTCGCCGACGATGTACGCCGGTGTCGTGCGGCCATCGAACGGGCGTGTGGCGCGTCGCCGAAGTGGTTCCGCCCGCCACTCGGTCGGGTGAACGTGGCGACGCTGACGGCGGCGGCGCGATGCGGTTATCGCACGATGAACTGGTCGCTCGATTCCAACGATTGGCGTTGCCGCACCAGCGACGATGCGGAGAAATGTGCCGAGGCCGTACTGCGTGAAGTCCGGCCCGGCGATACGCTGCTTTTGCACGATTGCCACGAGTGGATCGCGCCGATCCTCGACCGCATTCTGCCGTTACTTCTGGCCGAACACGCTCTGAAATAGCGTCTGCATTTGCTCCCACGATTTCTTGTCGGCGGCTTCGTTGTACGCGAGGCCCTTCACGCCTTTGTCGTCGATGCCTTTCACCGTGAAGCTATGCACCGCATCGGGGTAACTCTCGAACTGATAGCTCACCTTGGCTTCGTCGAGCGCGCTACGGAATTTCTTGATGTTCGCTTCGGGGATGAACGCATCGTCGGCCCCGTGGCAGATCAGCACTTTGCAAGTGATCTTCTTGGCTTCGTCGACCGATGGCGTCGGCAGTGCGCCGTGGAAGCTGACAACGGCGCTGAGGTCGTTCCCTGCAAGTGCGAGTTGCAGCGCCGTCGAACCGCCGAAGCAATAGCCGATCGCGGCCGTCTTCTTCGCGTCGACTTCGGGACGCTCCTTGAGCAACTTCAATGCGGCTTCGGCGCGGCCACGCCAGACTTCGACGTTCTTGCGAACCATCGTCGCCATCGCGCCGGCTTCCTTCGGGTGTTCGGTCGTTTTACCGTCGCCGTACATGTCCGCACAGAACGCCACGTAGCCGAGTTCGGCGAGCATTTCGGCGCGCTTCTTCGCGTAGTCGTTCAGCCCCCACCATTCGTGAACGAGCAGAATGCCGGGGCGCTTCTCCTTGATTGCCTCATCGAATGCGAGGAACCCCTTCAGCGTGATGCCATCGAATTTATAATCGATGACCTGCGTCTTAACAGCCGCCGATGCCGAGCCAGTCAGACTGACGATGGCCACGAGTGCAAACCATTTCCGCATGTGTAAACTCCTTGTAGCGGTGCGAAACCGTGGCTATTGTATTTCTGTTTCGGGTGGTGCCAGCGCCGTACGGGCGTCTTCGGGCGTGGGAAACATCCGCCGTACGACGGAGCGCGACAGTCGCCCGTCGAAGCCTGCAAACAGCAACCCCGCGAGCCGCTGTTTGGTTGCGCGTTCGGCGAACTGCTTGCGCAGCAGTCGCAGGTCGGGGGTTTCGCCGATCTCCACTCGCAGTTTCGCGGCAGCACCGATGCCGAACGCCAACAGCGATTCGATATCGATAAGGTACGTTTGGAACGCCTCGAAATGTTCGCGATAATACGCGAGAACTTCTTCCGGTACGCGCTCGCTGCCGAGCGATTGCAGTTGGCGTTCGAGGTCCGGCCAGCCTTGCCATTCGGGGTGCGCATCGATCATTTCCACGGTGCGGGCGTACGTGCAACTGACGACGAGCTTCAGCAATCGCAGGTAATCGGGCGACTTCACCTTCACGCGGTAAATCACCTTGTCGCCGTGCTCGACGACGATCACGGTACCTTCCTGATCGGTGCCTTTCCACGCTTCGAGCAGCTCGTCGATCTGCGCCGCGAGTGTCTCCGACTGCGGCTGAAACGCATCGACCACCGTGAAGTTGCACTCCACCGCGATCGACTGCAACTCGCGATAGGTGACATACCGGCACGCGGATTTGTCGAACGCGGCGATCAAGATCAGATCTTCGCGGCCCGCATAATCCGTAATGACTTGCGAATCGGGGTGCAGAAATTCGAACAACAGCGTGAGGTGGTCGAACTCCGGGCGATGCTGCAACAGTTGCGGATACTTCTCGGCTGCAATTTGCCGCGACGTACTGAGATAATCGAAGTGCGACAGCTTCGTCGGCGCTTCATCATCTTGCGGGCCAGCACAAATTGCGCCCTCGATCATCCCGCGCGTCGTGAACCAGACCTGCCCGCCATGCTGGAATCGCTGTATGAGTGTGCCGTCGAATTTTCGCAGGAACAACAGTCGCGAATCCGGCCCGATCTCCATCAAGCTCGCGACATCGGCCAGCGTCACGTTCCGCTCGCCGAGGTTGTAAATCTTCACCAACGGCAGCGACACGAGTTCGAACGGCGACCGCCGATAGACGATCCCCTTCGCATAAAGCTGATGCGGTTCTTGCGGAGTAAACAACAGTTTCGTGGCATTCGCCAGCACCAGTTCGCCGATACTTCGCTTCACCAACATCGGGTCGGCATCGATGCGCGCCAGCACCGCCGCCGGATCGTTCCGCAACGCCGCCAGCAACTCGTCGGTTCGGAGTTCCATCATTCGATTCTTTGTAGCCGAAGTCGCGAGATTTCACATCGACCACTCCGCCATAGAATGACGCGATTCCTCTCCCACGGTGAAGCGGCATGAGTACGGATGCGACGATTTACATCGATGGCGGTTCGCGCGGCAACCCCGGCCCCGCATCGTATGCCGTGGTGCTGACGCGCGAGGGGCTGCCGACGCTCGAAGAAGCGAACACGCTCGGCAAGGCGACGAACAACGTGGCGGAGTACACGGCGCTCGTTCGCGCACTCGAACTGGCCGCCGCGAATGGCGTGAGGCAGATTCAGCTATTCAGCGATAGCGAACTGCTCGTGAAGCAGATGAACGGCGAATACAAGGTCAAGAATGCCGACCTGCAAGACCTCTACCGCGAAGCGTGCGAACTGCGTCGGAAGTTTCAGAAGGTGACGCTCCAGCACGTTCGCCGCGAACTCAACAAACGCGCGGATTTTTTGTGCAACGAAGCGCTCGACGGTCGCCCGCGCGTGGCCGGTGAAGAGATTGCGGAACTGTCTGCGCCCAAAGCGAATCGCGTCGAGCCGGCGAAAACCGTCGGCGACGACAAAGTGCGCGACGATGCCGTCGATTGCCTCCGTGCGGCGGCGCAAAGTTGGGCCGACCACGGGCCGCGCAACCCGAGTGCGGAGCAAGTCTGGGAACAACTCTGGTCGATTCTCGAAGAAGGCGGCGTACTGCGAAAGAAGAAGTGAAGGTACGGGGACTTCGTGCAGGCTCTGCCATTGGTGGTCACGGATTCTCGTTCGGAAATTAGCCGCGACGCGGAGGCTTTGCTCAGCGGAGCGCGGGGCGTGAAGATGCGGGTGAGATTGCGAATGGTTGACGCACACGCGCTCCGCTCCGAAGACTCATTACCCGAAGACATCGTCCAGGTCGGGGTTATGGCGCATATCGGGGGGCGTTGGCGGTGCGACGCGGGCATCGAGTGGCACCCCGAACGGAGCGATCAGCGATTCGGCGGCGGCTTGCAATTCTGCAAGATGCTTCTCCGCCAACGCCACGAATTCCGGCCCGAAAGCGGCCGCCTTCTTCGGATTGATCTTCTCCGAGAGCATCGCAAATCGCCGTCGGATCAACTCGACCGACAGTTGCATCTTTGGCTCGATCTCTAGTAATTTTCGCGGATCGCCGAACGCAAACAACGATTTCGGCGGCGTGACTTTTTGCGATGGGAATGCTTCCGCGACACGTCGGATCGCCTCGGGGTTTGATGGTATCGGCAGACGGACTACGCTGGCAACCTGTGGTGCGGGTTCGATCTTCGGTGCCATCGGTTCCATCCCGAAGGCGATGGCCACCCGCTGAAGTGTGTCGATCTCCGACTGGTTTCGCG
>JAYVQG010000072.1:0-35737 GCA_043757025.1 Limnoglobus sp. | reverse complement strand
TCCACGGCTCATTACGGTTCCTCGTTGGGAAATGTCCGCACAGGAAATGTGCAGCTAACCCAAACGGTACAACTCCGAATCAAAAAAAAACAAGTGTTCCCATGTAAAATTTACAGAATGGGCGGAACGTACTTCTGCGAGTCAACTAATAACGAAGCCGAGCGATGTCGTCGAGTTCATTTTGCCTGCGATCCCATCCGCTCGGAATGGCATCACTACCGGCCTCGCATTGGCCAACTACAAAAGAACCACTGGCCATACAGAGGCCAGCTACAAAGAATGCCCTTCCAGGACCGAAGAACACCAGGAGACGACGGAATGCCATTCGCGCTGTTTGAAGATGAACGTGGCGACTTGCGGAATGCCAAGGCGTTTGCGGCGGCGTCGCACTTTGCGTACTACCCGGCCGAGCGGGGTACCGAGGTGTTTCAGAACGAACTCGGGCTGACGGCGAAGTTGATTAGCGTCAACAACACGCAGGCGTATCTGGCGACGAACGACAATCATATCGTCGTGGCGTTTCGCGGCAGCGAAGGGCCGACGAGTATCGACGGCCTGAA
Source organism: Limnoglobus sp. (assembly GCA_043757025.1). Lineage (GTDB taxonomy): Bacteria > Planctomycetota > Planctomycetia > Gemmatales > Gemmataceae > Limnoglobus. The sequence continues at coordinate 35,177 of JAYVQG010000072.1, read as the reverse complement.
AGACTGGTTGCTCACGAACGCGATGAACTTGTTGATCGTGCCGCAAGGGAAACTGTCCACGGAGTTTCTCGCGGCCGGCGTCGGGGCGAAGTTTCACCAAGGGTTCGTCGGCGCAATTACCGACATATGGGACGAACTCTACCCGCAACTCGAAGCCGAAGTGAAAGCGAAAGATCGGCCCGTGTGGGTGACGGGGCACAGCCTCGGCGGGGCGCTCGCACTGTTGGGGGCGTGGCTGTTCAAACGCAAGTTCATTTCGGTGCATCAGGTCTACACGTTCGGCGCGCCGATGGTCGGCAACCAGGCCGTGGCAGATGCATTCGATCGCGAGTTCCCGAATGCGATTTTCCGCTACGTGAACCCACCGGACCCCGTGCCACTGTTGCCGATGATGAGCCTCGTCGCCAACGATTTCGCCCACTGCAACAAGCTGATGTTCTTAGGCGACGGCAACGAAGCCGCGAACTTGCTGACGTATCTGCAAGGGGCCGCCGGCGATGTTGCGACGGGGTTGTTCAGCGGCGAAATCGGCGACAAAGTCTGGGGCGGCATCAAGAGCAAAGTGATGGCGCACCTCATGGACGACTACCGCAAACTGATCGGGTGAGAACGAGCGGCCCGCCGCGCTCTTGCCCGCGTTCGCGGCGTAGCTATCATGACTTATCTAATTTGGTCGGGCGACACTCATAGGACGATTCGTTATGAAGAAGGGCATTCACCCTCAATACCGGTCGGTCGTGTTCCTGGACGCGGCGGCGAACTTCACGTTCCTCACGCGGTCCACGGTCAGCACCACCGAGACGGTCAAGTGGACCGACGGCAACGAATACCCACTGTACAAGGTGGAAATTTCGAGCGCGAGCCACCCGTACTTCACCGGGAAGATGAAGTTCCTCGATACCACGGGCCGCGTCGAGAAGTTCAACACGCGCTATAAGAACTCGGCTTACGGCATCAAGGCGAGCGAAACGAAGGCCGAAGTGGCCGCCGCGGAAGCCGCCGCAGAATCCAGCGCAACGAAGTAGCGAAGAGCATCCGCAAAAGTGACGGGAGAATCGGTCGCGATGGGGATTCCCGCCGCGAGATTCCTCCGTCACTTTTGTCGTTTCCGGTCATCCCCTTTTCCCGTTCTCCCACAAAGCCGGTGTTCGTATGTGGCCCGCCATGGAGCAGAAGTTGGCCCGCTTTCGCGAGCTGGAAACTCAGCTTTCGGACCCCGTTATTTCGTGCGATCCGGCACGCTTTGCGGTCGTGGCGAAGGAGCATGGCGCACTCGCGAAAGCGGTGAAACCGTACATCGAGTTCCTGCGTATCTCCGGCGCGATTACCGAAACCGAGACGATGCTTTCGGACAAGGAACTCGTGGCGATCGCCGAAGAGGAACTGGCTGCACTGCGCCCGCAATACGAGACGTTGAAAGCGAAGATCGAGGACCAGCTTCTGGTCGATCCCGGCGAGGATTTCGACCGCATCATCGTGGAAATTCGCGCGGGTACCGGTGGCGATGAAGCCGCGCTGTTTGCCGGGTCGCTGTACGAGATGTACACGCGGTTTGCCCGCGAACGCAACTGGACCATCGAAGAGATTTCGTTCGGCCCCGGCGAAGCGGGTGGCTTCAAGGAAGTCGTGTTCAGCGTTAGGGGCGAAGACTGCTTCCAGATGCTCCGCTTCGAGTCTGGCGGACACCGCGTCCAGCGCGTGCCGAAGACCGAAACGCAGGGGCGGATTCACACGTCGGCGGCAACGGTGGCGGTGCTGCCCGAACCGGACGAAGTGCAAGTGATTATCAACCCCGAAGACATCGAGTGGGAGCGAATGCGCGCGGGCGGCGCGGGTGGCCAGAAGGTGAATAAGACCGAAAGCGCCGTGCGCATTTGGTATCGTAAAGGCACGATCGAAGAGATGGAAGTGAAGTGCCAGGACGAACGCAGCCAGCACAAAAACTACGACCGCGCGATGCGGATTTTGCGCTCGCGGCTGTTCGAGTTTCAGCAACACAAATTGCACAAAGAACGCGCCGACATGCGGAAGTCGCTGATCGGCACCGGCGACCGCAATGCCCGCATCCGCACCTACAACTTCCCACAAAATCGCTGCACCGATCACCGCATCGAGTTCACGATTTACAAGCTCGACGCCGTGATCGCAGGCGACTTGAATTTGATGATCGAGCCGATGCGCGACGCGGTGAAGAAAGAGCGCCTTGCCGCCGCGGCGTATTAATCGTTGACGTGGGGCACGTTAAAAACGTGCCCACGTAAACGCGTCAATCGCAAATCACTTGCGGACCTGAAGAATGACGTGGACGCCCTTTTTGTTCGACGTGATGACGTCGAGCAAGCCGTCGCCGTTGATGTCGGTCACCTCGAACTGCGTGCCGATGCCGGAGTCGCTGTCGATGAGCGTCGGCACGAAATTGATGAAGCCATCTTTCTCTTTGACGGCCTTGAGCCAGAAGATGCGGGCGTCCCACGACGAACCCGGTTCGCTGCGACCGTGCGACCACCAACGCTTGCCGGTGACGAGGTCTTTCAGGCCGTCACCGTCGATGTCCACGAAGTGTGCAGCGTGCGTCTCGGACGATAATCGGCCGAACAGTTCGACTTTCTCGAACGTCGATTCGCCGCCTTTGGGGTCGGGTTTCTGCTTGTGGTACCAGATGCCGAAGCGGTGTGCGGAGGTACTCAGCACGTCGGCTTTGCCGTCGCCATCGATGTCGGTGGCGAACATGTCGGCACAGTGATCGCCGAGGTTCGCGGGGTGGAATTTCCACGCACTACCCGCGATCAGTTCCTTCGGTTGCTCCCACCAGCCGCCGGTGGTAATCACATCGTTCTTGCCGTCGCCGTTGAGGTCGCCGACGCCGAGGCCGTGGCTGAAGCGTTCGCTGCCGGGTGCCCCGAGTTTCGTCGGGTCGCTAATCGCGTGCGCCTCCCACAGGGCGTTCGGGTCTTTGGCGTTCGGGGTGAAGTACGCGATGAGACCTTGATTGCCGTCGGTTTTCGCGTCCTTCGGCTGATAACCCATAATGAGGACGCGCTTACCGTTACCGAGGAGGTCCGAATAGAGCGGCGTTTCGTTACAGGCGCTGTGCCAGATCGTGTGCCGCGTCCAGTGGCCCTTTTGGCCCTTGGGGTTTTCCAGCCAGTAGCACGGCGCACCGGGGAAATCGATGACGATGAGGTCCGGGAAGCCGTCGGCGTTGAGGTCTTCGGCCCAGCAAGCGAACACGCGACTGTAGTTGCTCAGGCCGTCTTTGTGGTCGACGGGTGGCTGCATTTCGTGCGGCGTCCAGTCGGGGGCTTCGTACCAATACTCCCCGTTCATGACGTCTTTTTTGCCGTCCTTGTTCACATCGCCGACGGCCACGCCCTCAGAACGGAACTTGCGGTCGAGCACGGTCTTTTGCCAACTGATGTCTTTCGCCAGAACCGCAGTGGCCGCGATGGCCACAATCGTAAGTGCAAACAGAAATCGCATGAGAGAGGATCCTCAGAACGCGGAGACACGGCAGGGTGGAAGTGAATTATGCCGAATCGCCGCACGGAATGCAACAAGGCAAATGCCTTTGGTACAATGTGCGCAAGGAAAGTAAGCTCAGACACTACGAGGGAGCGAAACGATGAACGCACGAGCCACCGTTTTCGGAACGCTCCATGCCGATGGTACGCTTCGACTCGATGAAACGCCGATTCTGCCGGCGGGAAATGTCCGCGTCACGGTGGAGACACTCGCGCCGCCGATTGTAGCCAGCCGATTTTGGGCGATGATGGAGACGATCTGGGCTAACCTCGATGCGAGCGGAACCGTTCCCCGTAGCGAAGCCGAAGTCGAGGAAGAACGCCGCAACTTCCGCGACGAATGGGACGAACGGCAGGTGGGATTGGAGCAAATAAGCGACGAGTGCGATTCGATCCGACAAGCTGGCCACCCCACTCAGAAGTGACTGAAATGAATGTGTACCTCGATGCCAACTTCGTGATTTATCTCATCGAACGGCATCCGGTTTGGGGACCGATAGTCGAAACGATTACGAGCGAATTATTTGCGAACGGCGATTGCATCGCGGTCAGCGACCTCACGCGGTTGGAATGTCAAGTCGGTCCTCTGATGAAGCAGAACATCACATTGCTCAATCAATTCGATTTGTTCTTTCAGTCACCCGAAGTACTCGTTCTTCCATTGACATCAGACGTCTGCAATCGTGCAGCCGTCTTGCGAGCAAAGTATCGATTCAAAACGCCCGATGCGATTCACTTGGCCGCAGCAATCGAGTTCAATTGTGTGCGGTTCATCACAAATGACATTAAGCTGACAACTTGTACGGAAATACCCATCGCGCAATTGAAACAATTGTAAATGCAATCGACCTGGAACTAACGCGGGTGGTGGCTTTTACCGTCGCATCAGCGATTCGCTGCCCGTTGTCATCGGTTCGATTTTGAGGTCGTCGAAGTAGGCTTCGCCGAGGCCGGTGAGCGCGAAGGTCATCGCGATTTTGCCGTCGGCGGGGGCTTGGCGGTAGAGGAAGTGTTGCTTCCACCGACCGGTCGATCCGATGCGTACGGCGAGCGGTTCGCCGCCGACGGAATCGAATACCACCACGCCGTCGGCGGAGCCTTCGATCGCGTACGGCACCTTCACCCAGAAGCCGATGCGCACCCACGATTTCGGCGGCACTTCATACACCGGCGACTCGGCCACTACCGACACGCGCTCCAGAGCTTGTGGCGGACGATAGTTCTTGTTGAGTGGCGACGGGTTGGCCGTGACGCGCAGTTTCAGGCAGTGCTTGCCGAGGTTCGGCTGGACGCTCGGGGGTGGGCCTTTCTCCGGCGGTTTGTCGCGAATTTCGTCGGTGACATTCACGATCGATGCCGTCGGCGTGACCGCATCGAGGTGGCTTTCGCGGGCCACCCAGCCGGGCACCGACTGCACGGCCGCACCCTCGGGTCGCGCCGCTTCACTCAGCTCGAAGCCACCGGACCGCACGACGTTCGGCAACACCTGGGCGTTCTGGATCATGCGGGCCAGTTCCCAGTGTTTCGGCAGCGTGTAAAAGCCGACGGCGTACGGGCTGGCGGTCGGCGTCGTCAACGACGCCGTCGCGTTTTTCCAATGCTCGCGCATGATGATTCGCAACGGGCGAAGCGATGCCCGCGCCTCGCGCCAAGCGATGTCCGGCTGACCGTTATCGAGCGCCTTTTCCGCGCGGCGAATCGACTGCCGCGATTGTGCGAAGAGGTCGTCCGAACCACGCACATCGGGCGCGATCGGTGCCAGCGCTTCGTGGACGGTTCGCACTTTGTCGAAGATTTCGAGCGCCTGTTCTTTCGCCAATTGTGCTGCTTTTCGTGCCGAACCGTTGCGGATGTTGTCTTGCCAGCGGACGACGATACCTTCCGGTGTGAGGTCGTTCGTCAGCACGATTGCGGCGGTCAGGTCGAACTTCTGGATCGTGATTTCCACGCCACCCGGTACCGATTTCACGCCGCCGGTCGAGCGGAGATTTTCGTACGTCGCCGGTGTCAGCATCCACGGGTCGTAGCCTTCCGGCACCAGCGGCACGACGATTTTCAGGTTGTCGATTGCGCCCTGATCGGGGCAATGTTGCGAGCCACTCCCGAGCCACATCGGTAGCACGAGGATGCCCTTTTTGCCGCGAATGATCGCCGCCTTCACGGCCCAATGCGACGTCGGTACCCAGATGGTTTTTTCGTCTTCGGCGGTGAACAGGATCGGTTCGAGCAGTTCGAGTTCGGCGTTCAAAAACGAAAGTTCGATCAGTCGATCGCGGCTATTATTCGAGGTGCTTCGTGCCGCACCGCCGGTCGTACCGATCGGCATGTTGGCGGGGTCGGGCGCGAGGAAGCGATCCGTCCAGAAGCCGAGGCCACGGTACCCACACGCCAGGCCGAGGTATGTCAGGAGGCGGATTTGTTCGGGCTGCGGGCCGAGCGGCGAATCGAGCGAGTCGGGGTTCGGTTGCCCCGTGGCCACCTGCAAATACCACGGCTCGCTATGGGCTTGCACCCACGTCCACATCAGCTTACCCGGCGCGGTGAGAGTTCGGCGTTGAAGCAGCCATTCGCGGTATTTATCGAGTTCCAACCCCGTGAACAACGGCCAACGGTGGCTGCCGATTACGTCCATGTATTCCGAGTACGCCGAGTAGCCATCCCAGAGGTCGACGGCACGCGGACGGCGCGGGTCGTACTCGCGGAGCGTTTCGGCGGTGCGCGATACGGCCTTGAGTTGTTCGGTTGTGCGGCCGCCGCCGAGATCCCACATCAGTACGCCATCACCGGAGCGGAAACGGCGGAAATGTTCGGCCAACCGGTCGGCATCGCGGCCGATACTCACCGGCGTCTCGTTGCCGAGTTCGCCCACCAACGGCACGCCCGCAATCACCATGAAACTGTTCTTCGTGACGGCCTCGTCGATCAGCGCCGGATCGGTCCCGGCGGGGAAGGCGATCGTGTTGAAGTTGATGTCGCGCAGCCCCTTGATCGACTGCCCCGTGTGCCGCACCGCACGCATGAAAAACGGCTTTTTATTGATGAGAATGCGACCCGCCACGAACTCCACGGAGTACGGGTGCGCGATACCGTTCGGCATCGTTCCCGGTAAGTCGCCGGGGATATTTTTCGTAATACTCACGGGCCGGCCGATGCCGCGCGATGGCTTCTTCGGGTCGATGTCGCACGGGCCGATGTCGAGGTCGTCGATCCACATTTCCGATGCTCCCGCACCGGCGTAGACGTTCAGCACGAGGCGGTCGATGTAAGCATCCGTGGGGTCGATGTCGCGGCCGAGTTTCGTACGCAATACGGGTAGCTGTTTGCGTAGCCCCTCGGCGGGGTTTCCGAGCGTCAATCGGTGCCACTGGCGGACTTTTTCTTCGGGGTACGCATCGCCGAGAATGAGCGTCGTCAGGGCGGCATCGGGGTTCTTCGGGTCGCGTTCCTTCGGCAACACCACCCGCGCCCGTAGCTGAATTCCTTGGCGAAAACTCTTGATCCAGACGCTCGCCGTCGCTTCCGAACCGGCCCCTGGCGACACGGGACACGGGGGCGTTTCGTAGTAATAATGCGCGAATTCGGAGTCGGTACCTGCCACCTTCGGCTTCGATTCGACCTTCAGATATTCCGACGACGGTGCGTTGTAGTATCGCTCGGTGGAAATGCGGTGATCTTTCTCTTCCAGTTCGACGTTCGTATCGCCCGCCACCCACGCGGGTTGCCTTCCGGAGAAGCCATCGCGGTGGTAATGCGTGCCGCGCGCCGCCGGAGTTTGCGCCGGCAGAACCGCCGCAATCGCAAGCAAACCGACAGCTACCAGAATCAATAAACGGTCGCGCATGGCACACTCCTCGATACGCATATACCCCAGCGCCACCGTTAGCGGAAGGGCAGGTCGAATGCGTTCCGAAGTCGAAGTCGCGCGACTTCCGACCGAATATACTCTTCCTAGCGGAAGTCGTGAGACTTCCGACGGAGACTTCGCCTACAAACTGGTGACCGATGCTACGCACACTGCTCACTCTCGCCATCGCGTCGGTTGCGACTCCGATTCTGCGTGCCGCCGATTGGCCGCAGTTCCTCGGGCCGAACCGCGATAATGTCTCGCCGGAAAAGGTCGAGGCGTGGACCGGCGAACCGAAAGTGGCTTGGAAGCACGCACTCGGATTTGCGCACAGTTCGCCGGTGGTGGCGGATGGCGTCGTGTATGCGTTCTTTCAGCCGAAGGGGCAAGATGCCGACGCGCTGGCGGCATACGATGCGAAAACCGGCACCGAGAAATGGGTGAAAAGCTACACGCGAGAGGCGTTCGCGCCGCCGTTCGGGAAGGGGCCACGCAGCACGCCCGTCGTTGCCGATGGCCGCATCTTCACGCTCGGCGGCACCGGCATTCTCGCGTGTTGGGACGCCAAAACCGGCGACGTGAAATGGAAGGTCGATACGCTCAAAGCGTTCGATGCCAAGAACTTGTTCTTCGGTATCTCGATGTCGCCGATCGTCGAAGGGAACACCGTCGTCGCGATGGTCGGCGGCAAGGGCGCGGGCCTCGTCGGGTTCGATGTCGAGAAGGGTACCGTTACTTGGAAAGTCACCGACGATGCCGCGAGTTACGCCTCGCCGGTGGCGCACGGCAAAGGCGAGCGGCGCGAAATCGTCTTCCTCACGGGGTCGCATTTGCGTGCAGTTTCGCTTGCGGGTAAGGAGCGTTGGGCGGTGCCGTTCAAAGATACGCTCAACGAAAGTTCGACCAGCCCCGTCATCGTCGACGATCTCATCATCGGCAGTTCGGTCACGGCCGGCAGCATTGCCGTACGGCTGACGACGAACGGCGACACGGTTTCCACGACGAAAGTCTGGGAGAAGAAGGCGCTCACGTGTTACTTCTCGACGCCGGTCGTCGTCGGCAAATTTGCCTACATGGTGAACGGGGCTGCGACGCTGTTGAACGCCTCGATCACACTGCGATGCGTCGAAATCGAGACGGGAAAAGTGCAGTGGGAAAAGACGAAAGTCGGCCGCTATCATGCGGCGATCATCCGCACCGCGAACGACAAATTGCTGATGCTCGACGACAACGGCCACTTGATTTTGTTGCAGCCGAGCGAGAAGGAATATAAGGAACTGTGCCGCTCGAAAGTCTGCGGCCCGACGTGGTCGCACCCGGCGCTCGTCGATGGCCGATTGTTTCTGCGCGACGAAAACGAACTGCTCGCGATCGACTTGCCGAAATAAATACCTTCTCACGGAACCGGTCGATGCTTTGGACTTTGCCCCCTGGCACGTGCGGCCTGATCTTCGATTGCGATGGCACGCTCGCGGACACGATGCCGATCCACTATCGCGCGTGGTCGGCGATGCTCGGCACGCAAGGTATCCCGTTCACCGAGAAGCGTTTCTACGAACTCGGCGGCATGCCGACGTCGCGAATCATCCGGCTGTTGTCCGAAGAAACCGGCATCGCGGTCGGGGATGTCGATTCGCTCGTTCGCGAGAAAGAAGAGCGATTCCTGCTGTTTTTAGGCGAAGTGACGGCGATTCCACCCGTCGTGGCGATTGCGGCCGCGCACCGGAATCGGTTGCCGATGGCGGTGGCGAGCGGTGGCTATCGCGATGTCGTGAGGCAAACGCTAACCGCGATCGGCGTCGGCGATTGGTTTGAAGCGATCGTGTGTGCCGAGGATACGCCGAGGCACAAACCCGAACCCGATGTGTTCCTCGAAGCGGCGCGACGGTTGGGCGTCGAAGCCGCGAAGTGCGTGGTGTTCGAGGATACGAACATCGGGATGGAAGCCGCTCGCCGGGCCGGGATGATCGGCGTCGATGTGCGAGCGTGGCTGCCGAAACGTGCGGGCGAATGAAAAGACGATGCGGGCCAGCGAGCATCCTTGCTTCGCCCGCCCGCATCGCTCGTATAACGACTAACCACTCTCAACTACTAACGATTCACTACTACTTTTAACGACGAATCGTTGTCAGTTATCAGTGGATCGTTGATAGTCCGGCAACGAGTTACTTCGCGGCTGGCATTGGCTTCTTGTCTTCGATCTTTTCCAGTGGAGCTGGCATCTTCTCGGGTACGGTCGTGCTGTTGATCGGCGCACCGATCGTAGCGTACGGGTTGCTGCTACCCGTGTTGAGTTGCGCACTGGCTGGGTTGTAACTGCAATCGCTCATTCCGGCGACGTGCTTACAACCCAAATTGACCGATAACAGACCGACCGCGAGGGTGAGTACGAGAATGCGTCGCATAATATCATCCCGTCCATGGGTGTATTGGGAATCCGCGTAACCGGCGTCCGGGGCGGTCCGTTGGGTGGTAACGGAACCGACCCGGCACGCGGTCACGGGCAGAGATCGACCGGCCCGCTTCCGTGCGGCGAACCTGAAGACCCCGTCCGGTTGGCTACGGCTTTCGCCGCCACCTACCCGACACACTTCTTATCGTCTTCCGGGTTTTGCCGAGTTCACCCATTCTCGCGAAAGCCCCGGATTTTTCGGCGGAGTATCCTAGAGTGTTTAACGGGCGAATGGTCATACGTTTGGGAAGCGATTTCATGGACTGCATCATCTTGGCTGCGGGTAAGGGCACGCGGTTACGGCCGCACACCAACGACACGCCGAAACCGTTACTCGCGGTGCAGGGCAAGCCGATCCTCGACTGGATCATCGGCGCGCTGCCGCCGATCGGGCGGCTCGTTGTCGTCGTGAACTACCTTGCGGAGCAGATCGAAGATTACCTCGTCGCGCAACCGCACGTCAAGAATTGGGCGACCGTCCGCCAGAAGGAACCTCGCGGCACTGGCGATGCCTTGATGGCGTGCAAAGGCTTGATCTCCTCGGATCGCGTGATGGTGCTCAACGGCGATGATTTGATCGGCAAAGCGGATCTGGCGAAACTCGCCAACGTGCCGATGGGCATCCTGGCACATGCCGTAAACGAACCCGAAAGCTTCGGAATTATCACCGCGAAACCCGATGGTACGCTGGCCACGCTGGTCGAAAAGCCAACGGGGCTGTTGCCGCCACAACTGGCCAACATCGGCGGGTATCTGTTCCCGAGTCGCGTGTTCGACCTGAAATTGACCGAGTCGCCGCGCGGCGAGTACGAGATCACCGAAGCCGTCAGCCTACTCGCCGCGAAGAACGCCTTCCGCGTCGTCGAAGCTGCCTACTGGCTGCCGATCGGCACCGTCGAAGCCTGGAACGCCAGCCAAACCGCCGATTTGTCGGCGGTGAAGTGAATTTTTCCCTTTCGGCGGCTTGCGGTTGACACGGTCGCGCAACAGTGACTACTTTGTTGCGGTCTCTTTGCGACAAGGATTGTCCATGATGCTCTCGCGATTTTCATCGCAGCTTGCGGCACACCCCACGATACCCGTGGTGTGGGATGAAACGGCGTGCCCGTTGTGCGGCCACGCCGACGCCGAGCCGGTGCTGGAAGCGCAAGACCCCGCACCGATCATGTCCGACACGACGACCGAAGGGCTGTGGTTCGCGGTCGTGAAATGTCGCAATTGCAGCTTACAATTCACGAATCCGCGCCCCGATGCCTCGACGATTGGTGCATTTTACCCCGCCGATTATAAGCCGCACCGCCGACCGCGGAAGATGCGTCTCGCACGCCCGATGTCGTGGTGGGGCCGCGTTTCGGGGCGTTCGTGCCCCGAGCGCCGCGGCGATTTGCCGTGGCACGGGCAGGGGCGATTGCTGGACTTCGGTTGCGGTGGCGGGTCGTATTTGAAGCGAATGGCCGACCAAGGTTGGCAAGTCACCGGTCTCGATGCCGCCGTCGGTGCCGTGCGCGAAGTGCAAGACCAACTCGGACTTCGCGCGATTGTCGGCAGCCTGCCGCACGCGGACCTGAAGCCGTGCAGTTTCGATGTCATCACGATGTGGCACTCGCTCGAACACGTTCACGATCCGGTCGGAATCTTGCGCGAAGCGTACAAACTGCTGGTGCCCGGCGGAAAGATCATCGTCGCGTGCCCGAACATCGACAGCTGGCCGTTCCGCTGGTTCGGCCCGTCGTGGTTCGGCTTGGACTTACCCCGCCACCTCATTCACTTCACGCCAAAAACGCTCGCCGACGCGCTGGCCAGTGCGGGATTCGCGCTCAGCCATCAACGCACGATCCGCCACAGCGACTGGCTACGTTCGTCGGCCAAACTCGCGACGATACGACATCAGGCCGCGATCTGGCAACGTCTACTAAGGTGGAAGCCGCTCGCAAAAATGACCGCCTGGATCACCTATCTCTTCGGCGGCAGCGACTGCATGGTCGCCGTCGCGGAACGCCCGCTTTAGAACGCTTCCCCTAACGCAGTAGCGGTAACGGCAAACGCACGACGAGTCGGACGCGACATCGGTGATTCCAGAATTAGCCGCGACGCGAAGGCTCTGCGTAGCGGAGCGCGGGGGAATGAACTCCCGTTAAGAGTAACCCATCCGCGAGCGATCTGTCAGATCCATTTTCGCCGCAGGAGCCACATCTGGCGAACGCCCGAAGCGAGCGAAGATTGGAGTGTGCAAGCTCGGGCGGAAAACGGGTATACTGAAGTAAAGGGAGGATGAGCGATGAATACAACCACCGAAAGAATTGCCGTTTCGATAGAGGATTCGATCAAATCGAATCCGGCATTGTTAAAAGCGGTCACAAACGCAACCGAGTTCTTTGAGACTGGCCTCGATCACATTGATCTCAAGGCGCAGATCAAGGCGATCCACCCCGCCATTCGCTGGTCTGTTAACGAAGAACAGATCTTGCAACTCGAATATCGAGAAGAACTTCCAGATGAACCTCCGTATCAAAATAGGAGCAGAATTACCGTTGCCCGGATGCTCGATTCTGTGGAGCGAAAATCTTTGATCTTACAGTTGCTACAATCCGTGAACGATCGTCGTTATCGCAGCGTGATTACAAAGTTCAAACAGATGATTGAAGAACGAGAGGAGGCCGAAGCGAATGGCCAGTGAAACGACTACCCCAACGCAGTTGGCACAGAAGGCTTTAAACGCGATCGATGTGCTGGAAACCAAGGTCGCATACTTTCAACAGGAATTAGTCAACGCCGAACTATCGAGGCACCGCGAACGAACCGCTGTCCTTGAAAATCAAGTCGGCCAACTCCTCGCCCTGATGGAAGAACACAAGCCGACCCGCGCGGAAGCGGAAATACTCGGCGCACTGAAGATACGCATGACCCAACTCGAAGAAGAAAAGAAACGCGACCAAGCGCGGGTATTTCAAGTCATGATTCTCTTCCTCGGCGGCATCATCACACTCGCTATTCAGATCGTCCTGCTCTTCTTCAAAAAATAATCGTTACCACGATTCGTCCTGCACAAGGTACTTAAATCCACTTTCGCCGCAGGAGCCACATTTTGACGAGTTGCGTGAGGACGACGTAGCTCAGCAATGTCATCGCGAGTAGTGGCCAGTAAAGTAGCGGTAGCGGGGTGAAGCCGAGGTACGTGCCGAGGTGCGTGAACGGAATCGCGATGCCGCACGACATGATGATGAGCGACATCATCATCAGCGGCCACGATGGCTGGCTCTGAAGGAATGGAATCTTGTTGGTGCGAATAATATGGATGATCAGCGTTTGCGTGAGCAGGCTCTCGACGAACCAACCGGTCTGGAACAGGCTCTCGCTGTAGGCCGCGTCCTCGGGCGTCGACATATTCCAGCATTTGAAAACGTAGAGCATGATGAAGAACGTCGTGTAGTCGAAAATCGACGAGATCGGCCCGATGAACACGATGAACCGCGTCAGTTGTTTGATGTCCCACGGGCGCGGGTGCTCGACTTGTTCGGGGTCGACATCGTCGGTGGGGATCGCCGTCTGGCTCACGTCGTAAAGCAGATTATTCGCCAGAATCTGGATCGGTGCCATCGGTAGGAACGGAACGAACACGCTCGCGCCGAGCACGCTGAACATGTTGCCGAAGTTGCTACTCGCCCCCATGCGAACGTATTTCAAGATGTTCGCAAACACCTTACGACCTTCGATTACGCCTTCTTCCAAAGCCATCAGTGACTTTTCGAGCAAAATCATGTCCGCCGATTCTTTCGCGATGTCCACGGCGGTATCGACGCTGATACCCACGTCGGCGGTGCGGAGCGCCGGCGCGTCGTTGATGCCATCGCCCATGAAACCGACGGTATGTTGGCGCGATTGCAACGCGAGGATGATGCGGCGTTTATGGGCTGGGGACACTCGGGCGAACAGCGTCGTTTTCTCGGCGGCGTCGGCCAATTGCTCGTCGGTCATCTTCTCGACATCGTTGCCGAGTAACACGAACTCCGTGGATAACCCGACCTCTTTGCAGACTTTGCGGGCAACCAAATCGTTGTCGCCCGTGACGACTTTGACGCGGACGCCGTGGCCTTCCAGTGCCTTGATGGCGGCCTTGGCGGTGTCCTTCGGCGGATCGAGAAACGCGACGTAGCCGTTGAGGATCAGGTCGCACTCGTCGGCCTTCGAGTACGGTGTCGCGCCGCCCGCCACGGCACCGTATGCGGCCACGTCTTTGCTCGCGATTGCGAGTACGCGGAAGCCATCGGCGCTCAGTCGTTCGTACTCTTGTTTCAGTTCGACGATGAGCAAGCTTTCCATCGCGAAAAGCTCGCCATCGAGTTCAAACTGCTTGCAGCGCGGGAAGATCTCCTCCGGCGCGCCCTTGCTGATAATGCGATCCTGGCCCGTCGGCGTACGAACGACGACCGACATAATGCGGCGCTGAAAGTCGAACGGGATTTCATCGACCTTCGTGTAGTTCGGGATGGCTGCATGTTCGTGCGTCTCGGTATGGGCGAGGATCGCGCGATCGAGTACGTTCTTCAATCCAGTCTGGAAGTGGCTGTTGATATACGCCATCGCCAGCACGCCCTGATCCTCCTTCAGCACCACGTCGCAATACTTCTCGAGGATGACGTGATCCATCGTCAGCGTGCCAGTTTTGTCGGTACACAGTACGTCCATCGCACCGAGGTTCTGAATCGCGTTGAGCCGTTTGACGATGACTTTCTTGCGGCTCATTGCGAGAGCGCCCTTAGACAAACAGACCGTCACAATCATCGGCAGCATCTCGGGCGTTAACCCGACGGCGACGGCGACCGCGAAGAAAAACGCCTCGGTCCATTCGCCTTTCGTGAAGCCGTTGATGAAGAAAACGAGTGGCACCATCACCAAAATAAACCGCAGCATCAGCCACGTGAATCGCGCGATGCCTTTATCGAACGCCGTGAGTGTCGTCTGTTCGGAGAGCGTCTCGGCCATGCCGCCGAGGTACGTCTGGGAACCCGTGGCCACAACGACCGCGAGTGCCGAACCGCTCTCGACACTCGTCCCGAGGAACGCGATGCTCGTCAGTTCGAGCGGCGCGGTGGTGGCCGCCGTTTTCTCGGTCTCGAACTTCTCGACGGGAAAACTTTCGCCGGTCAACGAGCCTTGCGTGACGAACAAATCTTTCGCCGTCACGATGCGCACGTCGCCGGGAATCATGTCGCCCGCCGCCAGTTTGACCACGTCGCCCGGTACGAGTTCCGAGAGAGTCACTTCGCGTGGGGTGCCATCGCGGATAACCGTTGCCGTGACCGAGATCATCGCCTTCAGCTTTGCCGCCGCGCTGTCCGCTTTCGCTTCCTGAATGAGTTTCAAGCCGACGCCCAGAACGATCATCAGCGTCATGACGATGCCGGCCCGATCGTCGCCCGTGGCGAACGAGATCGTCGCCAACACCACGAGCAGAATCACCAGTGGGTTGATGACCGCGTGCCAGAACAACTTGCCGATACCGGCGCGTTGATCTTTCGCCAACACGTTCGGCCCGTGCTCGGCGTACCGCACATTCACTTCATCGGTCGTAAGTCCATCGGGTCCAGTGCCCAACCGCGCATACACGCCCGCCGCGTCCAGCGCCGCCGACTCGACGACCGCCGACGAAACCGAAATTTGCGGCTTCTCCCGGCGAATCGCCGCAAAGATATTCTTCGGCAGCACTTGATGTCGAATGCGGCGATCCATGCGTCAAACTCCTAAATCGGTCGATGCCTAACTAATCGTGTTTTACGCAAAAAAGGCTCGGGTCCAAACTAGCCAAAGTTTGTACGACTTTCCCCTTCGCATCTAGACTTTGCCGATGGCCCGCGTAGCATCAAAATATACAACGGAGACGCTGAGATGCAAGAACTCGAACTGCAGTTCCAATTTCTATTCGCCGGCTTCCCCTTTTTGGTGCCGCTGGCATTAGTGCTCCTCTTGACGCATCGCGTCGTCGCGAAGCAGTTCGGAGCGGAACGGTTGTTTTGGAACGAGAGTATCGTCGTTCAATTGGGAGCGTTCTTCTCGGTGGGGATGCTCGTCGGCGTCACGCTGTTCGTGTGGTACCTGATCGATCGCCCGAATTGGGCGGCCACGCAATGCCAAGGCTCACGGGTCACGCTATTCGGATTAGATACCACAAATCGCGGGTACGAACTGCGAACGGTGGGCACCTATTTGTTGGTCTGGTTGTTTTTGTATGGCCTCTTGTTATTCTTGCCGAAGTGGATCGTGGCCTATCGTATGCCAACAGTCGATGACAAACGAAATCAATTTCTCAAATCGCGGAAGTATCTCTGGCCGGGCGTATTGGGTTATGCACTGAGTATTCCGTTTGCCATGTTGCTGCACGCATTCCGACATCACTTGCAACCCGATATTTGGCAGCTCCGGCTCGACAATCTCATGGATGAGAGATTCGACGGGAATCCAATCTTAGCCAAATGGAAATCGGATATCGGAACGAGCTTCTCCGTCGAGCAGATTCGCTTTCAGATTTACGAATTGCACACCGTTGCACTCTATCTGGGTTTGCTTGCCGTACTGTTGACTGCGGTTATTCTCGTGGCATCGGGCGTCGTGCGAAAGTGGTCGGGGTGTCGTGCGAAAGTCGTCTTCGGCCCGATGGTATTGTTGAGTTTAATGCTCATTATTTTCGTCACGTTTTACGGTTCGTTCGTCTTCAACTTTCGGATGCCGGTCATCTCGATTTTTGCGATCGCAGTTTGGTGGCTGTTTTTGAATGCCTATCAGTTTCGCGGTCGATATTCGCCGGACAAACACAAGATGCGATTCGTCGACTTAGACCCCGAGTACGACAATCTCGTGACGCTCGAACCGATTTTCGACCCACTCCAACCGTTGACGGATACGACGCAACCGCGACCGGGGCCGGTGGCCAAGCCCCCGATCGATGGTGCGGATGTATTGCGAATCCTGTGCGAGCGTTGGCAGGCGACGCACCAAGATGGCACGAAGCCGAAGATCGTTCTCTTCGCGTGCAGTGGGGGAGGCATCCGTGCGGCGGCGTGGACGGGCGTCGTACTCGAAGGCCTCGAGCAGTACATGCCTCTAAACTTCCCCGATCACATTCGTCTGATGTCCGGCGCGAGCGGCGGCATGGTCGGTGCCGCGATGTATGCCGCCGACTTCGATCGGTCTCGCACAGATCGCGGCATCGTGGAACCGACAAAAGAAGATAAAGAAGTCGGACTCTACGGACTTTCCGGTAGCCTCGCCGAACAATCGCTGTTGCCGCTCGTCCAGACGATGATTCTCCGAGACTTCTTTTTAGCACCGATGCTGCCGAAATGGATGTTGGATTATTTTTCGGGTTCCAATTACATGGATCGCGGCCAACGCACGCAGTGGAAGTGGGGCAAGAACGCCGAGTGCCGGGGCTACGCGACCGGCAAAACGCCGTTCGACCGCACCTTTGCAGATCTGTACGACCTCGAAGCCGAGGGACTGCGTCCGTCGTTGATCGTTCCGCCGATGTTGGTCGATGACGGACGGCGATTGCTCATCAGCAATCTCGATCTCTCCCAGCTCGCTTCGCCATCGGTATGGCCGATGGGCGAGCCGGAAAATGGTCCCTATTCGCGCTCGATGCTCGAATTCTTTCGCCTGTTCCCGAACTCGCACGAGCGGTTCACGATTGGCACCGCGAGCCGTATGGCGGCGAGCTTCCCGTTCTTCGCGCCCGCCGTCAGCCTGCCCACGCTTCCCGCACGTCGCCCGGTCGATGGCGGGTACTTCGACAACTACGGCATCGATGTGTTGTCGAATTGGTTGATGCACCATCGCGACGACGTGGTGAAGTATACCGGCGGCGTTCTCTTGGTCGAAGTGCGTGCGTTCCCGCTGAAAGATGCGAATCGTTCGTTCGAACCGGACTACGAATGGGAACCGGCGGCGTGGGATTTGGGGCCGCTCGTTCGCGGCATCGTCGATGCGATCGGCACGCCTTTACACGGAATCATCGACACGCGCGTTGCGTCGCAGTATCTGCGGAATCGCATGGTCCTCAAGGCGGTCGATAAAACGTTTAATTGCCCGAAGCGAGACGATTTCTTCCGCAGCATCGTATTTGAACTCGATAAAGATGCATCGCTGAACTGGTACATCTCGTCGGTCGAAAAGCAAGTCATCGTCGAAGAGTTCTTCACAGATACGACGCGAACAACTTTGTCCGAGCTGGCGAAACCGCGTGTGGACGCGATGCGAAAGTGGTTCGGCAACGGCGGTGCCTAACGAACGACGCCCACGGCATTTGCCGTGGGCGTCGATGTTTGTTCGTCCGAAGTCAGTGCTAGTACATGTCGTCGTAGCCGCTGCCGGACTTCTTCGTGTCTTCCTTCTGAACGTCGGCGACGAGTGCGTCGCTGGTCAGCAGCAGCGTCGAGACGCTGGCGGCGTTTTGCAACGCGCTACGCACGACCTTCGTCGGGTCGATGATGCCGTCCTTCACCATGTCGACGTACTTGTCCGTACGGGCGTTGTAGCCGTGGTTGACGTCCTTGTTTTGCAGCACCGTGAAGGCGACGATGTTGCCATCGGTGCCCGCGTTGTCGGCGATCTGCTTGATCGGGGCCTTGCACGACTTCACGACGATGTTGTAACCGACCGCTTCGTCGCTGGTCAGGTCTTTCGGCTTCAAGCCTTCGCTGGCTCGCAGCAGTGCGGTGCCACCGCCGGGCAGGATCCCTTCCTGGAAGGCCGCGCGGGTCGCGTGCATGGCGTCTTCGACGCGCATCTTCTTCTCTTTGACTTCGCTCTCGGTCGCACCGCCGACGTTGATCTTCGCCACGCCACCGGACAGCTTCGCGATTCGCTCGCCGAGCTTTTCCTTGTCGTAGTCGCTGGTGCTCTTCTCGAGTTCCTTCTGGATCATGGCGACTCGCGCCTTGATCGCGTCTTTCTTCCCGGCCCCTTCGATGACCGTGGTGTTGTCCTTGTCGATCTTGACCTTCTTGGCGCGGCCGAGTTGCGGCAGTTCGACGCTCTCGAGTTGCACGCCGAGGTCTTCGAATATCGCGCTGCCGCCGGTGAGGATGGCGAGGTCTTCCATCATCGCCTTGCGGCGGTCGCCGTAGCCTGGTGCCTTGACCGCACAGCACTTGAATGCCGTCGGGTTACGCATCTTGTTGACGACGAGCGTCGCCAGAGCTTCGCCGTCGACTTCTTCGGCGATGATCAGGATCGGCTTGCCTTGTTGCAGAACCTTTTCCAGGATCGGCACGAGGTCGCGGTTGCTGCTGATCTTCTTTTCGTAAATCAGCACGTAAGGGTCTTCGAGTTCGCACTCCATCGATTCGAGGTTCGTCACGAAGTACGGCGACAGGTAGCCGCGGTCGAACTGCATCCCTTCGACGAACTCGTTTTCGGTTTCGATCGACTTGCCTTCTTCGACGGTGATGACGCCGTCCTTGCCGACCTTGTGCATCGACTCGGCAATGATCTTGCCGATCTTCTCATCGCCGTTCGCGGCGACGGTGGCGACGTTCTCGAGGTCGGCCTTGCCCTTAACGGGGATGCTCATGGCTTTGAGTTTGGCGACGATGTCTTCGACGGCCTTTTCCATGCCGCGCTTCATGAGCATCGGGTTCGTACCGGCGACGACGGCCTTCATGCCTTCGTTGAAGATCGCTTCGGCGAGTACGGTCGCGGTCGTGGTGCCGTCACCGGCGACGTCGCTCGTCTTGCTGGCGACTTCGCGAACCATCCGCGCGCCCATGTTTTCGTAGTGGTCGGGCAGTTCGATTTCCTTCGCAACCGTCACGCCGTCCTTTGTGACGGTCGGGCTGCCGAACGACTTCTGGATGATGACGTTCCGGCCCTTCGGCCCGAGCGTGACCTTGACGGCCCGCGCGAGCTTGGCAATGCCACGCTTCATCGCTTCGCGGGCTTCTTGATCGAATGCAATCTGTTTGGCGCTCATCGTGACTCCGGGTTATGGTCTTTAGATTGAATGGAAAAACACTCGCACACACTGTGTACGAGCATTCGAGTTATCCGAGGATGGCCAGCACATCGGATTCGTGCATGACGAGAACTTCATCTTTTTTCTTCGCGTCGTTGAACTCGTCGCCGGCCCACGATGTGAACAGTACGTGGTCGCCGACTTTGAGTTGCAGGGCGGTGCGTGTGCCGTCCTTGTTGAGCTTGCCGGGGCCGACCGCGATAATCTTGCCGCGTTGGGGCTTCTTCTTGGCTGCGTCGGGCAGGATGATGCCGCCGGAGGATTTCCCCTCGGAGGCTTCCCGCCGCACGATGATCCGATCGTCGAGCGGTCTCAGGTTCATCGGTGCGGTCTCCCTAATTTGCGCGAGGTTTGCGAAGTGCGTCCCAGATATGCAACTCGCGTGCCCCGGCGCAATCATCGGCAACAACATCATGCCCAATAGTCACTTACAGCGAATCGAACTGCGCATACCATCCGCCATTCTGACAAACCGCGACCGAGCAAACGATGTCGCGACTGTCGCTTTGGCAGGCGATTTCCTCAATTAGCCGCGACGCGAAGGCTTTGCGTAGCGGAGTGCGGGAATGTCGACGATTTTGCGTATGCAGGTCTCGTTTTCCGATAAAGTGTGATAGTCAACATCAGCCGTTACGAACGTCGCGATACTCGGAGGAGCCATGATTACGCTAAAAGAACGCATGACGACTCTTGGGATGTCGCAGGTGGCCCTCGCGCGCAGATCCAAACTCGCACTCGATGTCCTGAAAGCCGTACTCGATCATCCCAACGATGCTTCGGCCAATTCCGTGGAACGCGTTTGTTTCTGTTTGGGAATGAATCGAGACGGTAAACGCCTCGTTCCGAATCGGACGTTTCGCAAGCATGCCGCACGCAAGAAAGCTCGGTTTGTCGTTTCCATCGTACAAGGGACGATGGCCCTCGAAGCCCAAGGTCTCGATCCGGTAGCAAGAGCCAAGCTGTTGCAAAAAACGTACAGGCGGTTCAAGCAAAATCCGCAAGAGTTATGGTGAAGTCTATTTTCGGTAACATCGAAGGCGAAACGCCGATTGACGACGTTTCCGGATTGATACCGAATATCGGAAGTCGTCGCGAATTGAACGAGTACGAAGCAGCAAACGTACTCGATGCTGTTGTCAAATATTTATTCAATAGCCCCGTAATTCATGAAGGCAGAGAATTCGACTACTCCTGGATGCTAACCGTACACGGGTGAATAACTTTTCCAGCTTCCAGAAGCTATCGGTCGTGGCCGAAGACGCTCGACAGAACGGCAACGACAAATACCCGTCGACTTGGGTGACGCGAACGCGCTCCGCGTCGCGGCTAATTATCACAAGCTCTTCCGCGCCATTACCACCGCACCGGTTGCGGGTTCTTCCACGGGGGTGACACAACTCGGCTGGATGCCCAGGCTGCGTAGCGATGTGAGGAAGTGTTCGCGGAAGCGGTCGCTGTTGAGGAACAGGCCGCCGGCGAGTGCGATGGGCAGATTGTCTTTTGCCAGTGCGATGTTGACTACGGCGGCGTAGGCGGTGCGTGCGAGTTCGGCGGCTTCGTCGCGGACGATTTCGGCGGCGATCGCGTCGCCATCGGCTGCGGCTTCGAGCACCACGGGGGCCATCCCCGCGATGGCGGCACGGTCCCAGACGCCACGGTAAATGGCGGGGATCCAACTCGGCGGATCGTCGACGCCCATCCGTTTCACGAAGCGTTCGACGAGCAGTGTCGGCGGGCCGACGCGGTCGTGCGCCCGGCAAGCGGCGCGCAATGCCCGCAGCGCGATCGCGTACGCACTGCCTTCGTCGCCGAGCGTGTAACCCCAGCCACCGCAACGCCCGATCGCCCCCGTCGGCGTGCGAACGAACGCAATCGAGCCCGTGCCCGCGATCACTGCCAAACCCCAGCCATCGGGCGTGCCCGCCGCCAGCAACAACGTCGCATCGTTCGCCACGGTCACGCGATCCGACACTGCGGAGCGGTTCGCCCAGCCGTTGATAATGTCGAGGCCTTCCTGGCGATCGATCCCCGCAAGGCCGAGGCAGATCGCGCCGACTTTGGAGCGCGGCAGGTTCGCATTACGGAACGCCTGATCGATCGAATCGTCGAGCGCCTGAAGTGCGTTATCGACGCCGACCGACTGGATATTCGACGGCCCCGCCTCGCCGCGGGCAAGCACTTCGCCCGTCAACGCGGTGGCTAATAATGTGCGAGTACCGGTGCCGCCGCCGTCGATGCCGAGCACCAGATCGAGCCGCAATGGCCGTTCGATTTTGGCTTCCTGGAAAGGGGTCACGCCCATCGCGGCACGAATCCGCCCCCCCGCCGCTTGCAGCCGTGCGCGCGATTCGATCGGCGATAATCGCGTGTGGTGCGCCACGATGGCAGTCTTCACTTCGCCGCCGCATTCTTGCAAAAGCAGATCGGCCGCAGCTTCGTCTAAGCCCGTCAACGTGCGAACGATGCGGTTTGAACGCGCGATCAGCTTGCGGTTACTCGCCTTCAAGTCGACCATCAAGTTGCCGAAAGTTTTGCCCATGCGGACCATCGCGCCGGTGGTCAGCGCGTTCAGCACCATCTTCGTTGCGGTACCCGCTTTCAACCGCGTCGAGCCGGTCAGCACTTCCGCACCGACGACGGGCGAGATCGCGAGTTCGACTTCCGCAGCGACTTCGGAATTCGTCGTACAGACGATGGCGATGGTGAACGCACCGATGCTTCGCGCATGGCGAACCGCGCCGATGACGTACGGCGTGCGGCCACTCGCTGCGATGCCACAGACGACATCGTTCGCGGACAGTGCAATGTCGATCAGGTCGTTCGCACCGAGTTCGGGGGAATCTTCCGCACCCTCGACGGCGCGAAACATCGCTCGCTCGCCGCCCGCGATCAGGCCGACGACTTGCGACGGGTCGGACTGGAACGTCGGCGGACACTCCGACGCATCGAGAACGCCGAGCCGACCGGACGTGCCCGCACCGCAATAAATCAGCCGCCCGCCGCGCGATAGTCGATCCGCAATCGCATCGATACCGCGCGCGATCTCGCGGGCTTGCGTGGCGACGACGGCGGCGATAGTCGCATCTTCGCGGTTCATGAGCGCGACGATTTCCACCGAGGTGAGTTCGTCGAGCCGGGCCGAGGCCGGGTTGCGCGCTTCCGTTTGAAGGTGTTCGAGCATGACAGCGGTTCGGTGAGAAGTAATCAGCGGCCAAACCGCGACAGTAACCACGCGATGGCGAAGGTCGTCCCCGCCCCAACGGGAGCGTACCACGGGAACGCGAGTGCGGTTTTCTTATCCGCCGGAAAAAAGCGGGGTAGTGTCTGTTTCAACCATTCTTGGGCGAACTCGAGCGATGGCAAGTAAGCCAACCCGACCACGACTGCACCGGCCAACAACCCCGCGATGGCCGCCGACGAGGAGATCTTGCGTTTCAGCCTGCCGAGCAAGAACAAACCGAGGATCAGCCCCGTCGTGAGACCGGCGACGGCGAGCACCCGTTCGACGACGCTGCGTTCGCCGCCGGTGCGGTAGGCTATGACGGCCACGCCCATCTGCGCGAACCCCCACACGACGGTCATCATTCGCGAAAGCAGCACGTACTGCGACTCGGTGCGGTGCGGTCGCAGCGGTTTGTAGAAGTCGGTCACGAAAGCATTTGCGGAACTGTTCAACGACGACGACAGCGTGGACATCGCCGCCGCGAGGATCGCTGCGATCAAGATGCCGACGATGCCGACCGGCATTTTCGTGACGATGAACAGCCCGAACACTTCGTCTTTGGTGGCGGTGCCGGGGTCGAACGCGCCGGTCTGTTTCGCCGCGTACAGCCCGATACCGACCATCAGGAATAGCAAGAACTGGAACAGAATCGTGAACCCGCTGAGAACGAGCGCGACGCGGGCCTGCGTCAGCGATTTCGCGCAGAGGTAACGTTGGACCATGAGTTGATCCGCGCCGTGCGACGCCATGCTGAACACCGCCCCGCCGAGCAATCCCGTCCAGAGCGAATAGGCTTTCGTGATGTCGAAGACGGGATCGAGCCAGACGAACTTGTTCGCCTGAGTGCCGATCTCCAAGTACGTGTTCCAGCCGCCATCGAGTTGCATAAGCACGCACACGCCGGCCAGAACGGCACCCGCAATTTTAATCAGGAACTGAATGAGGTCGGTCCACAGCACCGCCTTCATACCGCCGAGGAACGTGTAAACGATCGTCACGATGCCGACGAGCACGATCGCGGTGATGACATCCAGCCCGATGTACTGGATGACGAGCGCCGTCAGGAATAGCCGCAATCCGTCGGCAATCGTTCGCGTAATCAGGAACAAACCGGACGCCACGCGCTGTACGGCCGGGCCGAACTTTTCGCGAAGCACCTGGTACGCGGAGAACAATTCGCCCTTCATGTACAGCGGCAGCAGCAGTTTCGCCACGATACAACGCCCGACGATGTACCCGAACGCGAGTTGCAAAAACGTGAGGTTGCCGCCATCGGGATTGTAGCCGACACCCGGCACGCTGAGGAACGTGACGGCACTCGTCTCCGTGGCGACAATCGAGATGAGCACCATGAACCAGCCGACGTTCCGGTCGCCGACGAAGTACGCCTTCAGGTCTTTCTGTTTGCGCGTAAACCACGCCCCCATCGCCGTCATCCCGAGGATGTAAACGGCCACAATGGCGAGGTCGATATTCGATAAGCGTGCATCGGGCATGACGATAATGTAGCGGGAACGACGAAGGCAGCACGGGCATTTGCCGAACGAAAGTGGTTCCACCACTTACCCACCCACCCATCCCTGGAATCATTCTCGAATTTCGGAACCAACCTAACCCACCAACGACTTACGTCGGATTTTGGTCGATCGCATTCACGCCGAAACCACTTTTCGGCGTTCATTTTTTGGCAAAACTGCAACCTGGCTATGAACCATGCGTTTTAGTCGATGGTCACGACTTCGCCGCCCGATTTCGTGATCAGTGCCCGCATGTTTTCGACCGTGGTGGCCCGCTTCAGCGACTGCACCGAGCCATCGCCTAAACCGATGTTCGTTCGCCCGCCGACGTACAACAGCAAATCGCGCGGGTCCGCCTTCGGGTCGAATTCCATGTCGTCGGGCTTCATCCACGGGACTGCGGTCTTGGCGGTTGCGACCATGATCGTGTTCGACAAGCCATCGGCAATCTCGGCGAACTTCGTGCTTTTTATCAGATCGAACATCGCTCCGTTGCCGCGAAACACCTGCATGTGCGTGTTCTTGTCGCCGGGTTTCGTCGTGCCGGCCACTTCAAATACCTTCGGCATCGGGTTGTCGTCGAACACTTTCTTGTTGTGGACGCTGTCCCACGGCTCGTCGAGTTTAATCTTCTGATATAGGGCCGCTTGCTCGACGTACGGCAGAATCTGCACGCGCCACGACAGCAGCGGTTTACCTTTCTTGCCGAGGATTGCAGAGGACGGCAACGCCCCGTTCGCATCGTGGTGGGCGTGCATCGCGATGCCGATTTGCTTCATGTTATTCCGCGTTCGGGCATTGGCGGGGCCTGTCCCCGTCGCGCCGGTGATTTGCGCGACCAGTGGTTCGATGTCCAAATCCGAACGCATCGCCAGCGTGGCGGAGGCTTCTTTCTCGTTGCTCTGAATCTTGGCGGAACGCAGCACCACCTGCGCTTCTTTGATGAGCGCGACCCACTTCAATTGCGTTTCATTTTTTGAATTGTCGGACTCCGTAGCGATCCCACTGAGTTGGGCCTGGAAGAGTGTACGCACCACGCCCATCGACTTCTCGGCTTCGATGCACTTCACTTTCGTGGGGCATCGCGCGAGGATATTCAGCACGAGTTCGTCGCCAATATCGAGCTTGCCGATAATCGCGTCGGCGAAGAACAGCGGCTTGAATGGCTCGAGTTGGACCGGAGCGCTCTCGCTCCGGAGGATATCGAGAAAACGCTCAAAATTTAGGCTAAATATCGCATGTTGCTTGCCCACTGCCGCGAGTGCAATTGCGTCCGAGATTGGCCCCTTCGCCCCTGCGGGTTGCGGTTTCGCCAAGTCGAACGCTTTCGGCCCGAGTATCACGAGCCGATTCGGGTTGTCCATCACGATCCGCAGATTGTCGGCTTGTCCCTGATTGAGTTCAAAGATCCCCGGTTGGATTTCCTTGAATTTCTTCTCGTCGAACTTCGATATTAAACGGATTGCGGACGCGACTTTCTTTGGCTCGTACGGCTTGTTGAAAGTGAACGCGGCGACGAATACTTGTACATCGTCGTTGTCCTTGATCTTTGGCATAAAGATCGTGAAGGTCTGCACCGTTTCAGGTGGGATGCTCACGATGTTGGCGAAGTCCTGGAACTTGTCGAAGATCTTCTCGGGGTTGAGCTTGCGTATCGCTAGTACCGGTTTGCTTTTCCAGACCGTTGCGACATCGACGTGCCCGAAGGCGGCGGCATCGTGCGGCACCCATGAAAGGATCTCTTGTAACGGCGTGTCGGCGGCCTGCGTTGTCGTCGCGAACAGAGACAACACGGCGACGGCCATCAGCCGACGAACGATAACAGCGAACATGATCGGAACCCTCGCAGAAAAGGAAATGCCTAGCCCCATCAATATACGACGGTCGGCGGTAGGCGTTTCATCGCTACCCGCTAACGTGCATCGCCTTCGGTCGGAAGTGCAAAAATTGACCGAATACTTTGAGTGGTGCTCTCGTTTCGATACGATAAGCCCATGAAAATTAAACCGGCTATCATTGCCTCGATTCAACAGCGTCTGGCGGCGTTCGAGAAAGCCGAGGACGTGCGCGTGCTGTATGCCGTCGAATCCGGCAGCCGCGCGTGGGGATTTCCGTCGCAGGATAGCGATTACGACATCCGATTCGTCTACGTCCACAAGCAAGACTGGTATCTCACGATCGATGTCGAATCGCAACGCGATGTCATCGAACGACCCGTCGAGAACGATTTAGACTTCGCCGGTTGGGATATTCGCAAGGCGCTCAAACTGTTTGCGAAGTCGAACCCACCGCTCCTCGAATGGCTGGATTCCTCGATCGTGTACGTCGATCGCGAGAATTTTGCCGAGAATCTGCGCGAGTTGCGGCCGATGTTTTTCATGCCGCAAAAGTGCATTTATCACTACCTGCACATGGCCCAAAACAACTACCGGAGCTATCTGCGTGGCTCCACGGTTCGGGTCAAAAAATATCTGTACGTGCTGCGGCCACTGTTAGCCATACACTGGATCGAGAAAGATCGTGGCGTCGTGCCGATGCAATTCAGCAAGTTGCTCGGAAACGTCGTCGACGAGCCACTTTTCGTCGGCGAAGTGCAAAGCTTATTGAAGAGAAAAATGGACGGCGACGAACTCGATGAAGGTCCGACGATTCCCGCTATCCACGAGTACATCGACCGCGAACTCGAGCGAATGAGCAAACTGTTCCTCGAATCGCGACGCCCACGACTCGATATGGAACGACTCAACGATCTGTATCGCAGTCTATTGAAGTCGTGAATCGCGGTTGCAGGTTACTCCTCAATGACACTTACTTTCTCTTTTTGTAGCTGGGGTCTATGACCCCGGAAGCCTGACAATTGAGGAGAGGCTGCCTCTGCACCGGCCTCATAGAGGCCAGCTACATCAGAATGTAAGTACCATTGGGCTACTCCTTCGCGATTGCCGGGCGTCGATATGGCTTCTTTGCTTCGTAGAGTTCGAGGCGGTCGCGGAGTGCTATGGCTTCGGGATTTTTCTGAAGGTACGCGGCGTCGCGTAATACTTCGCGTTGCCATTTCATGGCCTCGGCGAAATCGCCAGCCTCGGCGTATGCGGCCGCCAGCGTGTCGATGTAACCGGAGTTTCGCCAGTCGGTTTGCTCGCACGCCTTCTTCGCCAGTTCCACCGCCAACTTACCATCGCGCCGTTTCGCAACGGGGCAGGTCGCCAGTGCCCAGGCGCGGTTATTGAGTGCGAGTGCGTGATCCGGGTTGAGTTCGATCGCCTTGGCGTAGGCTTGTAGTTCCTTCTCGTCGTCGCCCATTCGGCCGTGCGCCATGCCGCACTGCGTGTAGGCTTCGGCAGTCGGTTCCCGTGCGATCGCCAGTGCCAAGTCTTCGAGTGCCGCCGCATACTTCTTCTGCGCGATCTTCACCGATGCCCGCGCCCGATACGGATACTCCCAGTTCTCGTATCGCCGAATCACGAAGTCGTGATCTTCAATCGCGTTGTCGTACTTCTTGAGCAAGTAAAAAATCTGTGCGCGGTTGCTCCGCCATTGAATGTTATCCGGGTCGATACCCACGGCCACGTTGTAATCCTTCTCGGCGAGTTCGAGCTTCTGCAATTCGATAAACGCCCAGCCGCGCGATGCATACGAGCGGGCATCCTTCGCGTTCGCCGCGATTCGCCGATCGAATTCCTCGACCGCCTCGGTCGCTTGCATTAAGTCCGACTTCTCCAGATAGCCCGTTACTTTGCCATCGCGTACCAGCACGCGATTGTTCGTGTCTTTTAGCACGGTATAAGCAAACAATGTGGCGGGAACTTCGGTGTCGGCACCGCCTTCGTTGGGGCAGGCGATCTTCAAGCCCGTGCGTTTCGGGAACGCGAGTTTGTCCACCCACGGTTTCATCGCAGGCGTCTTCGGCACTGGCGCGGCCACCGCCCACATCGGCACGAACCACAACATCAAACACGCAAAACGCATGGCAATACTCCCAGATGGATGGCACATTTTACCCGAAGCGATCGCAGGGGGAACGCACAATATCTCGCATCGCGCCGCACTCGCATGTGCGTGCTATGTTTGTTACGGATTGGCTTCGTTGTCCGTTGCCATTCCGACTCTCCGTGCAAAATTCAGGCGATACGCGAAGGACGTTCGATGAAACAAGTTTTTGCTGCCGGTCCGCTGACCGAACGTCCCACGGTTCGTGCCACCTCGGCAGGTGTCTCGGCCGATCAACTGCAAACCGCGCTCGGCTTCGCGAACTATGCTACGCCACCGGCACGAACGGGCGATGGCGAAGTCGCATTACCTTCGCCGGTACGCTTGGCGCTATTCAACACTCTGACGACGGGGCGCGTGCTCACGCACACCGCATCGACGGGCAATCGCTATTTCGCGCACACCTTGTTGAACGTGCCCGCCACCGCCGATGCACAATTGGCGATCCAGACGTGGGGCAGTCCGGCGTGGCAGCGTAACGATCCGGATAGCGCCGCCGACCTGCCGGAGTTGCCGTATCTGCCCGTGGCGGACATTCTCGACGACGACGCGCTGAAGGCGTGGCTCGGTTCGCCGACGCACCGCGAGCTTCTCGAATTCGCCTTGCACGCGCTACTCGGTACGCCATCGGACGTGCGAATCGTCTTGGCCGCCAGAGCGGACGACGTGGCGAAGATCGTTTACGCCGTCACGCGGGTGTTGCCATCGAGCCTCATTGAAGACTTTACGTTCTCGACGTATGAAGCGAATCCGCACAGTTGCACCGCACGGCTGATCGGCCACGATGCGGGTCACCCCGGCACCGAACTGCCCGAAGATTGTTACCGCGATGGTTTCATCGGCTTGAACCTCGCCACCGGTCGACGCTCGGAGATTCCGAAGGACGTCCCGTTTGCGGCGTTCGCGGTGAAGGCGCTTTCCGATGGAAAATTCGACAAGCTCGACGAAGTCAAAGGCCACTGGCAGCGGCTCGGCCTGAGCGATGCGAAACACTTCGACCTCGTCTTCCGGTTGACGCGCGGCACCGGCGTGTTGACCAAAGACGAGGCGGTGATTGCGCTGTCGTTCCCGGCCGTTGCGGCGTGGGTTTCGGCGCGTTCGGATGCGATGAATCAGTTTCTCGAATGGTCGCTCGACGATCGCGCGTTCGCCACGGGATCGTTCAGCCGTGCCGTACAACCGCTGCGCCAGAAGCCCGATGCGATTCTGAAACTCGCCAACGTCGTTCGAGAAGAAGGCACGAAAGCCGTAACCGAAGGCGACATCAACCGGGCCGCGAACGCGCTCGAAGTCGTGATGCCGATGGTCGCGCCGTCGAAGGCGAACGCGATCTGGGGCGAGTTGCTTTCGCAGATTCCGGAACCCGATGCGCTGACGTGGGAGATGCGGCGCTACCTGTTGCCGCGATTCGTGCGATTCAAACAGCAATCGCAATCGGCCACCGCGACGATCGACACTGCGTTCACGAAATGGCTGAATGTGCCTGCGGAGAAGCTAGGCGAATTGCTCGCACTGGATTTGCCGCGCGGGTATCAGATGGCGACGTGCCGGGCCTGCCTGCATCGCGTCGGCGAGCCGACGACCGCACTCGCGGAAACGCTCGCCAACCATCCCCGGCTCGCGCTCGCACTGTTGCAACCGAGCGAAGGCGTCGAGGCGGACAAGGCGGTGTCACTCTACGGCACGCTCTTGACATCCGTGCCGTCGCACCCGTGGTTCGAGGATGTCATCGGCGCGGCGAGCGGGTTCGACAAACCGCGGCTCAACCGCTTTTTCCTGGCGACGCTCGATGCGGGCAAGATCGACGCCGACCGCCTGATCCGCACGCGCGGCCCGGCACTGTTGGAGCTTTTCGCAGGCGAATCGGGACTCGATCGCGTCGGCACATTATTCTTGAACGCGCCGCCCACAGACCTTTTGCACAGCCTCGGGTTGCAAGATTTCCTGGTGAAACTCGCCGAGCAAGATAACCTCAGCGAAGAACTGAAATCGCGTATCGCAGCCGTGCGGGCGATCCGAGGCTACCTCGATTCGCCGACGTTCACCGCCGACGCGATGACGCCCACCGCCGACGCACTGATCGTGCAACCGCCGGTGGTTCCGCTGGCCGCAAAGGGCGAAGTCTTCGCCGCAGTTGCCACGGGCCTGTTGAAACGCAGCGAGAGCGAGAGCGTCCAACCGCAACTCGAAGCGGTGCTGACGACCTTCGGCACATCGCTCGCCAACGACTCGGCCGACCTTTACGAAAATCTGTTGCGCGACTTGCGGAACCGTACCGACTTCGGCCGAAACGAGAATCTCGTCCACACGTTCCTCGCCGTGGCACTCGGCGCGACGCAGACGGAATCGCTGGCCGGCAAGCTCGATAACCTCGATGGCCACGCCTTCGCGGTCGCCACCGAAGCCGCCGGCCGCGGCGGCAATCGGCTGCTGAACACGATCGACACGCACTCCAAATCGTGGCCGAAAGAGGCGCGCACGAAGTGGGGTTTCCTACTCGCCGCCGTCCGCCCCGAAGGCATGATGCGCGCCGCCCGCCACGCGATGTGGTTCGCAATCGGAGCAGCCGTCGCGTCCGCAGCCTGGTGGTTGATGCGGTAAAATTCGGGAAGCGATTCGCTGACGAGCCAACGGAATGATCCGGATGAACCCGGTGGCTCATTGCAACCGTCGGGCAAGGGAGTGGCGAGTGGTGAGAGAGCATTGACAATTCGGAATGCGATGCAGCTTTGATACAATTCGAGGACCAACTCAACCCGCCATCGACCGCCCGACGCAATCGCTCGACGATCCCCCGATCGATGTTCTCATCGGCGACCAAGTTCATGCCGACCGCTTAGCGATTGGCCGGATGACCTCAGCCCCGAGTGCCCCGGTCGTGAACGTTAGGGCCGCCAATACGCCTTCGCGGGTGCCTCAATAATACGTGTCGATGCGGGCGCGTTTGTCGGCGTAGCGGGCGGCAGTCATCACTTCCAGGCTCTCGAACATCACGCGGCACTGCTCGTACCACGCGAACGCCCACCACAGGTTGTACCCGACCACGATGAGCATCACCGGCAGGCCGAACCACGCGAGCAGCAGCCGGTCGCCACCCGTTAAGGTGAAGCCGAGTATCAGCGCAATTTCCAGCACGACTCCGATGATGACGAGCCAGAAGATGCGGTAAACGAACCGCAGTGCCAGGTAGCCCGCCTCGGGGTCTTTGCCTTCGATGCAATAAGCGTTGGTGATGATGCCAATCAATGAGAGCTTCGCAAATTCCAGCCCGGCCGCGAGCATCGGCCAGATCATCCAGACGACGTTGCCGATCGACGACGAGAACAAAATGTATGCGGGCAGGTGGGTAATGTAACTGAGGTTGTTGAACAGTCCGCTGAGGATGAGCGAGCCGACGACCGCGCTCGAATCGGATGAATGGTGGAAGCCCGTCGTGTTCATATTGATCATATCCCCGGCACCGCGAACGAGAACGAACGTGACGGCGGAGTGGGCCAGCATTACGCACATCCCCGCGACTGCCATCGACCGCATCGCACGCGGCCCGGCACAACAGTAGGCGAAGCCGACGAATGTCAGCGGCCAATGCAAACTGAGCACGAGCGTACAGAGATAGAGCACCGGCAGAATGCCGCTCGGGCCGATCAGCGTCGACACGAAAAATAGCAGGAAAAAGATTGGGGTGAGTGCCGAGGCCACCGCGCCGTACGCCATTAGCCGCATTCCGATCTTGGCGGGCTGCACGTACACGTCGATCGCTTCGAGCTTCCGCGCTTCTTTCTCCGAGTCGGTTTCGCGCCAACTCTTCTTCGGTTTGGTGGGGTCTCCCTCATCGTCGTCGTATTCTTCGTGTTCCTCGATCGGCTTGCCGCGCGTCGGCGGACGGCTGGCAGGGGGCGGGGCGGGGCGCGCCGTTACGGGCGGCGGGCTGACGGGAGCGACCGGACCGGCGGGCAACCCGAACGGCAACGGGATCTTGGCGGGCGGCTTCGGCGCGTTCGGGTTCTCCACGCTCAGCACGGTTTTGCACTTCGGGCAGCGGACCATCTCCGCGCCGTCGGGCAGCCGAAGCATCGACTGGCACGTCGGGCAGGTCACCATCATCGACATGCACATTCTCCGGTTCGCAATCGGGAAATCCGTTAACCTATCGTAACTTATGGTTAGCATTCTGAGACGCACAATTCTCGCAGTTCACTGAAGTATCAAATCCTTAGTACCAGCCGAGAAACCGGCCTGGGAAACCCGTAGCGATCCGGTAATTTCTGCCGATTCCGTTAGCCGTACGGCCTGCGTACTCTATGCTTCGTCGTCCGTCACCGAGCGGGTGGCGATTCATACCGACCGCCCACTTATCTTCAATTTTGGTCTTCAAAATGGAACAATTGTCGCCCCAAGTCATGCACCGCCTCGTGTTCACGGTCCTGATGCAGCACCTTCCGGAATCGCAAAGCGCTCCCGCGTTGCACCTCCTCACCGAAGCGCTGAATCACAGTCAGAATCAAATTCGCGAACTCGCCGTCGTCGCGATCGCGGACATGCCAATCCCGGCGGTCAAACGGGTCGAATCGCTCACTGCCGCGCTCCGCGATGTGTCGCCGCGCGTCCGCCGTCGTGCCGCCCGCGCCATTGGCGACCAAGGCCATGCCGCTCTCGCCGCCCTGCCGATCTTAATCTCCGGATTGAAAGACCCCGACTCCAGCGTACGCCGCGACTGTGCCGGTTCGCTCGGCCGATTAGGCCCCGCAGCCTACCCGTGCGTGCCGATGATCCTGCCGATGCTCGCCGACCACGATGTCCGCACGCGCTCGGTCGTTGCCGTCACGCTGAAGCGAATCGGTCGCGCCGCCGTACCGGGCCTCCTCAACGGCCTCATGTCGAACGACCCCGACATGCGCGGCCGCTGCATCACGCTCCTCAGCCAAATCGCCCCCGACGACGAGCGTGTGGTCCTCGCACTGCAAGCCGTGCAGCACGACGACGATGCCGACGTGCGAGGTCGAATCGACGAAGCGATGCTCGCCGTTCGCACGCCCATGCCAACCGGAATGCCGAAGCGCCACGCACTACCGCCCACCGACGTCAACACCCCCGCGCCCATCGGCACCCGCGCCATCGCGCATTCGCAACGCTAAAAGCCGCAACCATAACCTCGAAAGCCTACCGACGATCGTCCGTGGGCTTTTTGCGTTTATAAGATAACCCCTACTGCAACATGAGGGGGCCTTTCCGATGCCGCATCCGTCGTTCGATCGTTCGCGATTGATCGTTAAGCCGTTGGCCGAACGCGAACACGATCTCACACTCAGCGTGTTGCGATCGTTGGACGCGCCCGTTGCGTTCGCGCACCCGTCGATCGCAATCGTCGGCCAGCGGTTGCGCGATGCGAAAGCGAGTGGTGCGGCCCGCATCCTCATGATGGGCGCGCACGTTCTCCGTGCCGGCGTGCAACGGCATCTCATCGACCTCATGGAACGCGGATTCATCTCGCTGATCGCCATGAACGGCGCGGGGCCGATCCACGATTGGGAGTTCGCGCAGATCGGTGCGAGTACGGAAAGTGTGGCCAAGTACGTGCGAACCGGCGAGTTCGGTTTGTGGCGCGAAACCGGCGCGATGAACGATGCGATTGTCGCCGGCGTTCGCGATGGCCTCGGCTACGGTGAGTCGATTGGCCGCGAAATCGCAACGGGCCATTTCCCGCACAGAGACATCTCCGTGCTGGCCGCCGCGTACCGGTTGGGCATCCCCGTCACCGTACATATCGGCATCGGATACGACATCATTCACGAACACCCGAACGCCGATGGGGCCGCACTCGGGCAGGCGAGTTACACCGATTTCCTGATCTTCACCGAGCAGGTGCGGAACCTCGAAGGCGGCGTGGCGCTGAACTTCGGCACGGCGGTGATGGGGCCGGAAGTGTACTTGAAAGCACTCGCTATGGCGCGGAATGTGGCCCACCAAGATGGCAAGCGGATCGCGAAGTTCACGACGGCGGTGTTCGACCTGATCCCACTCGACGACGACTACCACCGGCAGGCACCGAAGACCGACCCGCGTTACTATTACCGCCCCTGGAAAACGATCCTGGTCCGCACCGTCGCCGACGGCGGCGAGAGCTATTACATCCAGGGCGACCATCGCGAAACCGTACCCGCCGTCTGGGCCGCCGTCTAATTCGCCCTACTCGAACAGCGATTCCATCGACGCGGAGTTGGGGATGCGAACGACCAGCGCAAGCAGGTCGTCGTAAGCGAGCGTGCCGATCCGCTCAAGAAACGGATTCGGCACCGAACGATACTTGCTTTCCAACAAGGCGATTGCGGCACTCCGCATCGCGTTCTCCTTGCCTTTCTCGATTCCTTTCTCGATTCCTTTCTCGATTCCCATGTCGTATGGGGTCTTGTTCATCGGTACGATCCTCGAATAGGGTTCGGCCTTGGTAATTCGCTCGAATGTCGCTTGGCCCGCTTCGTCGAGCGGCAGATACGCTTGCACGCAGTCGCTCAGCAAAAACCGCTGATATTCGTTGACTGGCGCGTCGGCCAGGCGAAGTAATGCATCCGCGCCGAGTATCGGCCACCGATCGCGTTCGGCTTTCATTAAGGCGGACAGCGC
>JAYVQG010000071.1:0-10446 GCA_043757025.1 Limnoglobus sp. | reverse complement strand
CGTTTCGGTCGGCTGGCAAACTCGATCGTCGGGTCCGACGCCGCTTCCCGCCTGATCTGGTCCAACCGGGCGACCAGCAGCCGGACGGCCTCGCAGTCTTCGCGGTTGTACAGCAGCAGAGACTGCCTGAACCGCTCGTCCCGCGTCATCTCCCACCTGTGCCGCCAGACCAGGCTTTGCAGTCCAGACGCCTGCGGGTCCGTCCAGGTCGCCCCCAGGAAGCGACCCAGCGACTTCAGCCCATTCGAGCGGGACGGGAAGTAGACCTTGCCGTAAACGAGCGCCGCGATGTTGACGAGGCGGTCGCTGAACCCTCCGCCACTTCCATGCCGCTTCGCCAGTGTTGCGAACGCCTTCTTCTCGTAGCTGCCGTAGTGGTAGACGGGGGAGTCGGGGAATGCCGCCAGCCGCTCGATCAGGGCCGACCATATTCTGGCCTCGTCCTTCTCGTAGTCCGCCCAGAAGAATTCGTATTCGGCCTCGCCAGCTTTGCAGACTAAAAGACCAGCAAGGTAGTAAGAGTCGCGGTCTGGAACGCCTTCAAAATCCAGGAACAACTCCACCGGACTTCGCGGCAACTCGGGCAGGTGCTCGACGTGGACCTTCCCAGTCCTGATGGCCAGGGCTTGCAACTCCAGGCTGTGCCGCACCTGCCGCTTGGCCTTCTTCCTGCTCCGCCTGGGCTTATAGATGTGCGAGAGTTGCCTGACCGTGAAGATGCCTTTATCGTGGTACTTCCGCATCATTTTGGACGTCATGCGGTCCAAGAGAGTGAGGTTGTCCTCCTTTTCCGCTTGTTGGAGGCAGGCGTCCCGAAACGGGCAGATCGGGCAGTGTTTGTTCAGGACAATCGGCGGGGCATCGCCAAGCGGTTGGCTTGTCCATGCCCGGAGAACCTCCACGATCCGCCGCACTTCCTTGTACTTACCGGTTAGCTTCACTTTGCTGGGGCGGTCGCCGAGCAGGACCAGCGTGCCAGAGGATGGCTGCCGGCCCTGCACTTCGCCGAGGACGAGGCCCTGGTAGGCCAGCCCAAGCGTGTCCGGCCGCGAGGCCCGGCAGGTGCCGATTACCTTCACAGGCTCGTAGCTGAACCTCCCGAACCGCGAGGGTTCGGTTACCTTCGTCAGGAAGTCGCAACGTACGTGGAGCCAATCTGCCGTAAGATCCGCGTCGGCGACGAGCTCCCGGCCAGCGGCCATTTCAACCGGCCCACCGAAGGGAACGACCTCACCCCCCTTCGCCAGGTGGGCGCGGTGAGCTTGGCGGTTGGCCTCCGCCTGTTCCCGGATGACCATTTCATAGTCATGTGGTCCGGGACTTGGTGTTGCCCCCGTCATCAGCAGGAACGCCTTTCGGGGGCATAAGGAGTACGCTTCCACGATGTGCAAAGTGATCGGTGTCAACGGACGGACCCTCCCAATTTGATAACAATTCGATCCGCGTCATTTCGTCGCCCGTAGACTATTTGACGATCACTACCGAGCCATTTGAACTGCCGAAAGTGCGGATTTTGAACTGCAAGAAAACTAGGAAGGCAAAGCGCTTACGACCACGACGGAAAAACACCCTGGCAGAGCACCACGGTTTTTGAACCGTCAGGATACAGCGGGAAGGGTAAGATTCCAACGAAAAAGCCCTTCGACGTTCTCGCCGAAGGGCTTCTTTCTGAAAATAGTCGGGGTGGCCGGATTTGAACCGACGACTTCCTGCGCCCAAGGCAGGCGCTCTACCAAGCTGAGCTACACCCCGTGAAAACTTATCCTAGCGAAAGGAGGGATGCGCGTCTGCGCCAATTGGTTCGAGGGGTGTGCAAAATTTTTCGCGGCCGATTAGAATGCCCACCATGACACCTCGCGAAGCGATGGAAGCCGCCCTGCTCGACGACCCCGACGACCTCGTTCGGCACGCGGCCTACGCCGACATGCTCATCGAAGACGGCGACCCGCGCGGCGACGATGGCGCACTCGCACTTGCGGCGCACCCCGACGTTACGAAACTGGAACACCTGAGTCTCGATAAAAACCTGCTGACTGCGATCGGTATCGAAGCGTTGGCGGTGGTGGGGCATCCCATCTCGGCGGATCAGAATTTCGGCGGGTTGCATCCATTCAAAGGTGACCTATGACGGATCGCATGGCGCTGTTGCAGTCGGTGTTGGCGAACCCCGACGACGACATTCCGCGGCTGGTGTATGCCGATTGGCTCGAGGAATTTGGCAGCGATGCCGATGTCGCACGCGCACATTTTATTCGCGCGGAGATCGAAGCCGAGGGTCTGCCCGCGAACTCGCCGGAGCGTATCGAGGCGGAGTCAATCGCCGCGAAATTGTTCAACAAATACGGCACAACGTGGAACGCCGAACTGCCGAACTGGAGTGCCTGGTACGACAGTTCGCTCGTCTACCGGCGTGGCTTCGTGGAGGAACTGCGAACGGTATTACGAAGATTTCGAGTCGATGACGGTGAACTCTTGCGAG
Organism: Limnoglobus sp.; assembly: GCA_043757025.1. GTDB lineage: Bacteria > Planctomycetota > Planctomycetia > Gemmatales > Gemmataceae > Limnoglobus. The sequence continues at coordinate 7,967 of JAYVQG010000071.1, read as the reverse complement.
CGGCTCCGATCACGCGATTGCAACTGACCTCTCGCGACGATTACTTCAGCTCAGGATACTACATTCGCGATAACTTTCTCAGCCGAATTGTCAGTTTGCAACTCGGACCGCATCTGACATTCCATGTGACTTCGATAGACGCCCTGAACAAGAAATTCCCAACTCTAACGAACCTCAAGACACTGATACTCACGAATAACTCGCTCGACGACCGGGCCGTATCCGCGATCCGATTTATGCCGCAAACCCGATTATGCGACACCCTCACCGAACTCGATCTCTCGGACAATCGCATTACCGATGCGGGCGCGTGGCTGCTGGCGACGGCGCGGGAGATGTCGCCGATCATGCGGCTCAACCTGAGCGGCAACGACATCGGCCCCGATGCCGCCCGCGCGCTCCGCAACCGCTACGGCGACGGATTAACGCTGTAACCGTTACTGTTTCCGAAACGGTACACCTTGTAAGCGAGTGACTGAACTTTCGACACTTCGCCGGAATAATCCGCACGCTATCGTAGTTTACTCTCGCGAAACTTTCGCCGTGCGGGTAGCCTGTGGTCATATCGATGTCTTCTGCCCAGGAGCTTCCCCGATGAATCGCCGTGGATTTTTGAAATTGGCCAGCGCGGGTGCGGCGGCGGTCGCCATCGGGGGAACCGGCTACGGATTCTTCGAGGCCGGCTGGGTCCGCATCGACCGCCAAACGCTGACGCTCCCTCGGCTGCCCGCGAGTTTCCACGGCACCACGATTGCGTTCCTCACGGACATCCATCACGGGCCGTACGTAGACATCGACTACGTGAACTCGATCGTTCGCACGACGAACTTGCTGTCGCCCGATCTCATCTTGCTCGGCGGCGACTACTGTCTGCGCGAAGGCAAATACATCCGCCCGTGTCTCGACTCGCTCGCCGAACTTCGCGCCCCGATGGGCGTGTTCGGCGTCCTCGGGAACCACGATCACTGGCACGGTACGCAAGCGACCAAAGACGGCATGAAGGCCGCGCACGTTCGCGAATTGACCAACGATGGCGTCTGGTTTGAAAAGGGCGGCGACCGCTTTCGCCTCGGTGGCATCGACGACATGTGGACCGGCCAACCCGATCTCGAACGGGCACTCGCTGGGGCGAATCGCTCCGATGCCTGCCTGCTTCTGAGCCACAATCCGGACTTCGCCGAAACGCTAACCGATTCGCGAGTGGGCCTCGTATTAAGTGGCCACACGCACGGCGGGCAGATCGTATTTCCTGCACTGCGCACGCCGTGGGTGCCCTCGCAATACGGCGACAAATACCTGCGCGGTTTCGTGCAAGCACCGGAAACCACGGTCTACGTCTCGCGCGGCCTCGGCGTCTCCGCGATCCCCGCCCGCTTCGGCTCCCGGCCCGAGATCAACGTGATTACACTGGTGGGGTAGAGGTGTTGGCCGTTTTTCGATCGTGGAATTACGTTCTATCCCGCCACCTGCGTGAGCTTCTCCGACCGTGCTGCACTGCAACGATCAGTACATCCGACTCGCGAGCAATGTAGTACACCACGAATGGAAACTTGCGAACCGGACAAGCTCGAATCTTGCGACGAAAAAGCCCGTATGCGAGAGGGTTTTCGCATACGAGATTGATCTTTGCAAACACGGCATCGGCGAACCGATCTCCTAAGCCATGCTGGATGGATTCGTACGAACTCCAAGCACTTTCAATATCGTCCTCGGCGGCAGGCAGATAAATCGCCGGAACGGTCATTGACTTCTCCGCAATCGTTCGCGGACTTGCTCGGATGTTTTCACGTCGGTCGGGTTCGCTTCGTGGGTGGCCATTCGAGCGTCCAACTCCGACGCGAGTTCCTCGTCGGGTTCGGGTTGCCAGCCAGATGAGACCAGTTCGTCCCACAAATTCAGTGCAAATGCCAGCCGTTCGTCGGGTGGCCAACTGCGGCTCGCGACAAGTGCATGTGACGGATCCATCAAAAAACTCCAGTTAGGATTATTCCACTAACGGTCGTTCGTTCGTTTTCATATCGTCCAGATCTGGCCCGTTGCCGTGTGTGTCACCACAATCAATGGGCGAGGCGTTGCGGGGCGTAGCTGGAACGTGAATGGCAACACGTCACTCGTCAAAATCTCTGGCGTCGCATCATCCGAACGACCTTGCAAAACGAGTTCGTCGTCGACGAGTCGATACAGCTCGAGCGCCCATGGGTAGCGGTCGACGACGAGCATTTCGCGGGTGTCGATCGCTGCGTAGAAGCCGAGTTTGGCGAGCGGATTTTCGCCGGGGCTAATCACTTCGACTAACAGATCGGGGCCGCCGTGCCAGTGCGTGCCACAGTCGCGGGCGGGGTTGCCGCTGAGGTACACGACACAATCCGGGTCGCGATAATTGTAAGTCCAGCCCGCATCGCGGTTGCTGACGTTGGCGCACGGCAACGCCTGTTCGCCCGCGTCCCAGTCGATGACCGATGAGAATGCCGACGTGAGTTTCGAGACGATCCGCTGATGTTCGTTGTTCGCGAGCGGCGGCATCACGAGCACCCCTTCCCACATCTCGTCGCGTACACCCACCCGTTCGGTATCGATCTCCATGACAGTCATATGACAGTTACTCCGTTCAAAGCCCACGGACGATCGTCCGTGGGCGTTCGCGTACTCACTTCTTCAGTGGCTCTTTCATCGTCACCAGGAACTCCACGATGTCCCTCAACTCGCGTTTCGAGAGCTTCTTGTACAAGTCTTCGGGCATGGCGGACTTGTCGGGTTTCTCAGATTCCACGTCCTCGGCGAGGATGTTCAATACCTTGTTCTCGGGCGTCACCAGCACGTAGGTTTTCTTGTCCTTCGAGCGAAGCACGCCACTGACCGTTTTGCCGTCGAGCATGTTCAGAATCACGCTCTGGAAGCCTTGCGCAATCTGGCCGTTCGGGTTGACGATCGACTCCAACAGATACTCGCGCGTTTTATCTTTGGCGATGCCGTTCATGACGGGGCCGACCTCGCCGCCCTGTCCGTCGAGCTTGTGGCAACGCTGGCAGTAGACCGCCGAGTTGTTCAAGAACAGGTTGCGGCCCCGATCCGCATCACCACCGGCAATCGCTTCCGAATTGCGTATCGTCAGGTTCAAACCGGCCTTCGCTCGCACCTGTTTGTCGTACGTCGCCACCTTCTCGCGAAGCGGGGCGTGCAGCTTCAAATCCTTGATCGTCGAACGCACCGATGCCGCATCGAGGACGTCCAACTTCAACTCCGCGGGCACCGTTCCGGCGATCAGTTGGTCCATCCATGCATCGAGTGCGGCATCGACCTCCTTCGATTCCTTCAGGCTGCCGAGTACGCCGAGCGCCATCTGTTTCTCGATGATCGTTGCGGTTTCGTCCTTCAAAAGCAGTGGCAATTCGCGTCCGGCGGCTTCGGGGTTCGCCTTCGCGGTCACGACGCGACCGGCGGCACGCAGCTTCGGTTCGGTCGAAGCGAGTGCGATTTTCACCGTCTCCGTCAGTTCTTTCGCCTTCAGCGACTCCAGCGCGAACAGCGATTCGACCCGCATCGTTGCCGGTTGTTTCGCATCGGTCACGATCGTCGCCAACAGCGCGCCGACTTCCTTCATGTCGAGCTTCGACACGACTTGCACCGCCTCTTTCCTCACGGCATCCGAGCCATTGAAAATTCCTGCGACGACGGGCTTCAGTGCCTCGGTTGCAATCGTGGCGGGGCGTTCGGGCAGGTTCATCGTCAGGCCCGTGATCGGGTCGCGGCGCGATGGCTTCGACCATTCCGATAGCAGCTTCAACGCAACGACGCGCACGTAGTCGGCTTCGTTCGTTCGTGCCGCAAACTTCGCGACGCGCTCGGCATTCGCCTTCGTACCGAGCTTGAAGTTCGCGCTCAGTGCCCGCATCGAGACGACATCGGGCTGGTTCGCTTTGTCGGAAAGTGCCGCGAGTGCGGGCATCGCCTCCATGAGGTTTTCGTCGTGAATCGCCCGTGCGACTTCGGCCGCCACTTTCGCATCGGCATCGGTCGCGAACCCGGCGAGTGCCGCGCTCTTCATCCGGCGAAGCGCGAGCACGACGCCGAGCCGCACGGCGGGCGAATCGTCGAACGCTTTGTCTTTCCGCACGATCTCAACGAGTTCGTTCGCGTTCGTCGTTGCCGCGACAATCGACATCACAGCAGCATGTCGCAGATACGCATCGCCATCGTTGTTCTCTTTCAAAATCTCGAGTGCAGGCAGAACCCGCGCTCGCAGCGTCGAGGCTTTCGCGTTCGCATTCAGCGTTTCCGAAGAATCTTCGGGCTTCAACTTCCCTAGCGAGCCGACCAGTTGCGCCTTCACACACAGGTCGGTTTCGGTGGAAAGTGCCGTGCGGAGCGTTCCCCATGCGCCAATGTACCCGCCGAGGATCTTCGCCGTTTGCGCGCGGATTTCGACATCGACATCTTTGAGCAACCCTCTCGCGGACTGTTGCAGTAGCGTCGAATTTTTGCCGCCCCCTTCGATCTGGCCGAGTGCCCAGATCGCGTGCAAGCGGCGGAGCGTGTCGGCTTTCTTGTTGCCGGCGGCGCTCGCCATCGCGAACGCCACGGTCTTGTGGTCGGTCTTGGCGCGTGTGGCCAGTTCGTATTGTGCCTCGAACCGCACGTTGCGGTGTGTGTGGCCGAGCAGCTTGGAAAGTTCCTCGACGGTCTTCTTTTCGAGGCCATCGGCGAGCAGCTTTTGCGCCTCGGGGATCGCGGGGTCTTTCATCGCGGTCGGGTCGGCGGCACGGAAGATGCGACCCTTCGCGGGCTTGTTCCAGCCGCCGGTCCAGTCGAGCCAATAGAACGCGCCATCGGGGCCGAACTCGCAATCGGTCGGCACCATGTTCTGCACGAACGGGTGCAAATCGACGACTTCGTAACTTGCGCCTTTAGGCTTCAATGCGAGCGACCAGATTTTGCTGCCACCGGGGTTCGCGGTGAAATCGCAGGCGAAGAAGTGGTTTTTGTAGCGTTCGCTGAGACCGACGCCGGGATAAGCAGTGATGCCCGATGGGCCGTTGCCGAAGTTTTTGAGTGCGGGTACGACGTACGCGGGGGGTTGGCTGTTCGGGCCGGGCACGTGCCAGATTTGCTCGGTGTTCCACGGGCCGCGGTTGCCTTGTGGCACCGCCGGGGTGTGCATGAGCGTGCCGTACTGATAGCCGCAACGCCAGCCGCTGTCGCCGCCTTCGACGATATGCACCCAGCGCGCCTGGTCGCCACTGTCGGAGTTGTTGTCGTAGGTGAACAGGTTGCCGAAGTCGTCGAACGCGAGTTCCTGCGGGTTGCGCAAGCCGCTATGGACGACTTCGAGGTTCGCGCCGTCTGGTTCGCAACGCAGCACGCAACCGGTATCGGGGTAGAAGAGTTTCTTGCCTTCCTTATTGGTGACGTTCAAGCCGCGGTCGCCAATGCTCATATACAGTTTGCCGTCCGGCCCCATTCGCAAACCGTGGAGATCGTGCCCGATAAATTGTACGTGAATGCCGAACCCCGTCGCCAGCGATTGTTTGACGTCCGCCTTGTTCGCGCCGGTCGTGTCCTTCAATAAATACAAGTCTGGGATACACGCGAGGTAGACGTTCCCCTTGCGGGCCAGCACTCCGGCAGCGAGGCCGTCTTCCGCACGGTTGTACGGGCCGGCAAAAATCTCGCTCTTGTCTACTCGCCCCGAGCCGGTGCTATCCCACACGACACGCAGTTGTTCTCCGAACTTCGTATAGTCGCCATATTTGTGTTTCTTGTACATCGCCACGCGATCTGCCACCGTGCGACAGGCAATATCGTCGTCGAGCCAGTACATGTGGCTGCGCGTGTCGGTGACGCCATCGGTGTGGCGAAACGTTTCCGCAATGTAGCATTTGCCTTTTTCGTCGAAGGCAAACGACACGGGGTTCGCGACGTGTGGCTCGCTCGCCCAGACCTCGGCTTTCAAGCCGCCTTCGACCGTGGCGCGCCCTGCCGCTTCCTCCGCCTCCGGGACGGCTTTCTTCTTGTCCTTCGCCGCATCCGGTGGAACGGCCAACGCCACCATCGCGAACAAGCCAATCAGCGGCACGAACGCAACGCGAGAGATCCGATGCATGGAAACTCCGAAACGAGAGGCACGGGCACGTGTGAACATCTCAATTTACCGAAGAAATGCCGTTCGTTCAACGTTGAACGAGCCACCGGGTTAATCCCGGTGGGAGTTACCCGACGATCGCATCGTCCCAAATCGCGACCAAAATCCGTTCTTGATTCGCGACTGAACTTCTGAGCGACTCGCGAATTGCAATTGACCAGTAGTGAACGACGAGATATTCGACCCTTTACAATGAGGATTTTTCAATGATCGCATCGTTTATGCTCGTATCAATGTCTTTCATGCTACTCAACACACAGCCGCCCACGCCAGTCAACGCATTCGCGCAGTTTGCGGGCAACAAGTTCGACTCATGGCAAATATCGCGACGAATTGAGATGCCCCTGTCTCCGAAGATCGTGCCAAGTGCCACATACCGCCCAAGTCGTATGGAGTGCATAAGGGCGTTCCATGGTTCCTCCCACCGGGATTAACCCTATCGCGTTCGGCACGGCGTTTGCCGTGCTTGGTCCGAGTCCAAAACGATTGGAGCGACGTGCCGATTCGACCTCGCGGGGGCGGACGCGATGCGTTTGACATTCTCGCGCCTTCGCTCGCTCGCCGCCGATCGCGGGCGATTTAGCGGGCTTTTTGGCAGGTTTGGCAGGTTTTTTCGCCGTCGCAGTCATGTCGGCACTCCCGGTAAGAGAAGCCGTACATTAAACGAATGCCTCACCCTCGCGCAACGCGCAAATATCGTGCCGAACGCGATAGGGGTTCATCCCGGAAGTCTCATAATAAAAGTCTCCCACCGGGATAACCCGGTGGGAGACTCGTAATGGCACGCCTGTAACCCTTCAGCCTGATGAAGCTTCACAGGGAAACTGAGACGGATTGCGATTGGAACGCCCCGGAGGGGTGTAGGAATGTAGCCACGGGTGGAGCGAAGCGAAACCCGTGGCGCTTCCTGCCTCAGAAGCCGCTACCATTTGCAAACTACTCCACGGGTTGCACTCCGACCGCCTTCGGCAGTCGTCATTCCACCCGTGGCTACATTCCGTTGCCCCATCCGGGGCAAAGAATCGACTTCACGAGACTCAAGGGATACGCTCGTAACAGTTACTTCTTCAACTCGACCTTCACTTTGTGAACGTACAGGTTTCGGTCGAATTCGTTTTCCTTGTACACATCGTTCGTGAAGGCGATGCTCAGCTTCGCGTCGCCCTTTTTCAGTTTCACCGCGAAGGGATATTCCTTCGCATCGACCGTCGCGAGTTCGAATTTTTCCTTCACGACTTCGTCGCCGACTTTCACCGTCATTGCGGCGTTCTTTTTCTCGGCCGCATCGCACGAAGCTTCGATGAGGATGTTGTATTCGCCATCTTCGGGAACCTTGAACGTGGCGACGGCAGTACCATTGCTGTAGAAGTTGATCTTGCCGTCGGCATCGTTGAGTGTGACGCCTTCGGGGTTGTTGTCGTAGTCCGATTTGAGCTTGAAATCCTTCAATTCGATGCGGATCGCATCGGCTGCGACCGCGAAACCGACACCCGCGACCACGACGGCTACTGCCGTTAGAAACAGACGACGGAACATGGGAGACACCTTTCGCAACGAGGAGAGAAAACGGGCGAATGCCCACCGACGCCAGACATGGACATCCATAGTTTAGGCGCGAGCGGGCCGAAAGGCGAATCGGAAGTATCGAGCCTCAGTGCGATGAGGTTTTCAGAAACGCCATCGGGTTTGTCCAGGTGGGGCAACCTTACACCGTTACGAACCGTAGTTGTGAGTACCTGTCCAAGAATTACTCCGTGAGCTTCGGATGTGGGCGGATCGTGTAGTTCCATTGCGGGCAGATCGCGTGGCGAGTCAGCTGTATCGTCGC
>JAYVQG010000070.1:0-10468 GCA_043757025.1 Limnoglobus sp. | reverse complement strand
CGGCTTGTTTGCGGGTTTCCCACTCGTCGGAGGAGACGAGCACTTCGCGGGCGTTGCTGCCGTTGAAGCCGCCGACGATGCCGTCTTCGGCCATGAAGTCGATGAATCGCGAGGCTTTGCCGTAGCCGATGCCGAGGGCTCGCTGCAACAGCGAGGTGCTGCCGCGCTGTTCGCGGATGACGATCTCGACCGCTTGCTCGTAGATCGGGTCTCGCTCGCGCAGCTTCTCGCCGAGGCTCGTGCCGCCTTCGCTCGTCGAGTCTTTCGTCTTCAGATTGAGCAATTCGCTCTCGTAATTCGGCTCGTCGCATTCGAGGTTCGTCACGGTGCGTTCGATTTCGCCATCGTCGACGTACGCGCCTTGCGCGCGAATAATCGTGCTGGTGCCGGGTTGCAGGAACAGCATATCGCCCATGCCGAGGAGCTTGTCCGCTCCCTTTTCGTCGAGAACGACGGCGCTATCCGCACGGCTCGCCACCTGGAAACAAATTCGTGCGGGCAGGTTCGATTTGATCAATCCCGTGATGACGTCGACCGTCGGTTTTTGCGTCGCCAACATGATGTGGATGCCCGCCGCGCGCGACTTCTGCGCGAGCCGGATGATGTGCGATTCGACTTCCTTTTTCATCGACATCAACAAATCGCCGACTTCGTCGATGATGATGACGATGTACGGCATACTCCGCGGGACCGCCTTGCGTTCGTCTTCGCTGACGGGGTCGATGCGGCGTAAAATTTCCACGGTGCCGAGTTCGTTGAAGCTCGCGATGTTGCGCACGCGGGCACGGCGAAGCCACTCGTAACGCTCTTCCATTTTGTCGACGGCCCACGCCAGAATCGCTTCGGCTTTCTTGTCGTCGGTCACAACCGGGTGCATCAGGTGCGGGATTTTCCCGTACTCGGACAGCTCGACTTTCTTCGGGTCGATCATGATCATCCGGCATTCGTCGGGCTTGCGAGTGTAGAGCAAACTGAGGATGATCGCGTTCAGGCAGACCGACTTGCCGGTGCCGGTTCGGCCCGCGATCAGCAGGTGCGGCATCGTTGCGAGGTCGTAAACGAGCGCGCGGCCTTCGACGTCTTTCCCGACGAAGATCGGCAGTTTCATCTTGCTCGCCTTCGCGGTCGTGGCGGCGATCAATTCCTTCAGCCGCACCGTCTGGCGATGCTCGTTCGGCACCTCGATACCCACCGTGTCGCGGCCCGGTAACGGCGCGACAATCCGCACGCTGGAGACTTTCAGTTTCAGTGCAAGGTCGTCCGAAAGCGTCGTGACTTTGCTGAGACGCAACCCCGTTTCGAGCGAGATTTCGTACTGCGTAATCACCGGCCCCGTGTGGATACCGACGACTTTGATCGTCAAGCCGAAGTCCGTAAACGTCTTTTCCAGAAGCACCGCACGCTCGCGCAGCTTCGATTCGTGATCCTCGACGGCAAACGCATCGGGGTCGTTGAGGAGCGTCAGTGGCGGCAGTTCGAAATCGACGACGGTTTCGGCAATCAACGGGCGGGTAATTACCAACGGTGCGCGCTCGATTGGAATCTCGCCCGGTTCGTCGTCGTCGCGCGGCACGAGCCGCAACTCGGGCGGTTTGTGAATCGGGATCGGTGCGGTTTCCACGGGTGACAGGCTCACGATGCCAGCGCGTTCTTCCCGCTTCTTCCGAATGCTTTCGATGACGTGATTCGTGCGGTTTTCCACGAACGCATTGCTCGACTTTACCCCGATGGCGATGCCACGCACTGCGAGCCAGATCGTGCGCACCAGCGTTCGAATGAGGTTGTCGGCTGCGAGCAGTACTCCGATAAACGCGACGGCAATGAGCACGTGAAAGGGGATAGCGCGATCGTCGAGAAAGAAGCGCAGGTACGCGCCGATCGAGCCACCGGGGCCGTACGCTGAGGCAGGGGGAAGCGTGAGGCGATGCGCGGTCATGTCGATGGCAGTCGTGGAAGTCGCGATGAGGATCAGCCAGCCGAGACAGCGTGCAAACAGCCGCCCGGTGCCACGCCGTTTCACGTAAAGCACCGTCAGGCAAAACCAGCCGAGTGCGAGGATCATCGCGGCGAAGCCGAGCGCGTTCGCTACGGGTGCGATCAGCGTTGCCGATTCCGGAATTCGTTGGCGTAACCCGGTAAGCGGCGGATACGTGGCCAGCGCGAACGCGAATAGGCCCAGTGCCGCGAACGACGACAGGGCGACCGCATCGAGCCGCAACCGCAGCGGGGCCGACATGAGCAACGCACTCCGAATGAAGGTAACCGACAACCGTCATTGTCATCGCGGAGACGCTTGAGACGAAGGGGAAAGCAGGAGCAGATTCCCAAACCGGCGAGTGGCTTACCGAGTAGAATCCGAGCAACTCGCAGATTCGGTAGAGGTCGGATGCGAACCGCTACATCGCCCGGCCCAACAATTTCGCGAAGGCGCGCAGTTGGTGAATCAATTCAGCAAAGCCATTGAAATCGAGCGATTGTGCGCCGTCGGACATGGCGCGATCGGGGTCGGGGTGGGCTTCGATCAGCAAGCCATCGGCACCCGATGCTAACCCCGCGAGTGCCATTGCGGGCACATAGGCGCGCTTGCCGGTACCGTGGCTCGGATCGACGAAGATCGGCAAATGGCTGAGCGTTTTCGCGGGTGGGATCACCGATAAATCGAGCGTGTTCCGCGAGTGATCGGCGAAGGTTCGCACGCCGCGTTCGCACAAGATCACCTGATAGTTTCCGCCTGCCATAATGTACTCGGCGGCCATCAGCCACTCTTCGAGCGTTGCACTCATGCCGCGCTTCAGCAGTACTGGTTTCCGGCACTTGCTCACTCGCTTCAGCAAGCTGAAATTCTGCATGTTTCGCGTGCCGATCTGGATGATGTCCGATGCCTCTTCGACGGCGTCAGCGTGTTCCGTATCCATAAGTTCCGTCACGATACCGATGCCCGTTTTGTCGCGCACTTTCTTCAGGATTTCCAGTCCTTCGATGCCCATTCCCTGGAAGGCATAGGGGCTGGTTCGCGGCTTGAACGCCCCGGCACGCAGCAACTTCACGCCGTGCGAAAGCAGAAACTCGGCCGTCTCGAAGATCAATTTCTCGCTCTCGACCGAGCACGGCCCGCCCACAATCGTAAACTGCGTCGGCCCGATTTCGGTCTGCGGCGTGTGTATGACGGTATCTTCGCGGTGCATTTCGCGGCTGGCGAGCTTATACGGCTTAGTGACGCGAATGCACTCTTCGACGCCGGTGATCGCTTCAAACAAGGCTTTATCGACGGCGGCGGTGTTGCCGGTCATGCCGATGGCGGTGCGGGTGGCACCGGGCAATGGGTGCGGGGTCAGGCCCTGGTTGCGAATCGCTTCGACGGCCCGGTCGATTTGGGCATCGGTCGCGTTCGTTTGCATCACGAGTAACATCAGTCGCACCAAACGGATGGAGGGGAAAAACCACCGCAACGTCACTCGACGGGGCGGCCGGAATACTAGTATATCAGCGTCCGACCGTCCGTTCCCCGAGAGTTGCGGTATGGAGCCGAGCGAAGTGGCCGACAAAACGAACGAATGGGAAAACGATGCCGACATCGCGGTGGCGACGCGCGCCCTCGGCGAACCCGATGCGTTGTTTCGCGTCAGTCGGAGTCGGTTGCGCGTCAAGCTGTTTGCAGGCATCGGGCTGATGATTTACGGCCTCGTTGCGAACTACTTCTGGTGGGTGCATGGCCCCGGTCGCTTCGGTCACGTGCAGTTCGAACTGCTGATTTTGCCGCCGATCCTCGGCGTCGGGTTGCTACGGGCGATGTTTCGTAGCCGTCGGTTGCGCGTACTGATTTACCCGACGGGACTGCTGCGATTGCAAGATGGAGAAGTCGAATCGATCACCTGGAAGAGCGTAGACATCGTCAAAATCCGCGTCGCAGGGACGGTGCCGATAGTCGAGCGCGATACCGATGGCGCGGTCGCTGTCTGTTGGTTGCCGATTGCTGCGCCGAACGTGATGGTCTGGACGACCTGGATCGAAATCTCCTCGGAAGACAACGCCCCCACGCGGATCAGTTCGGCACTCGCGGACTATCCGGCATTGGCGGAACGCATCCAGCGCGAGACGTTCGCGATCCTTTGGCCGAAGGTGCTTTCCGAGTTGTCTTTGGGGCGAACGGTGCCGTTCGGCGAACTCCTCGCGACGCCGTCGGGGTTGTTCAACGGCAAGCGGCTGTTGCCGTGGGCAGAGATTAAAGAGATCACGATTTCGCAAAAATCGTTCGCCGTGAAGCGGCACGGAGGATGGTTGCCGTGGTTCGCCAAGGATGTCTCCGCGATACCGAACCCGCACGTTTTGATCGCGATCGCGAACATGCTCGGTCAACGAACGAGTGAAGAAACCGAGGACGATGACGATGAGGAAGAAAAGACCTGAATCGACCACGGAAAACACGGATGACACGGAAATGAAAACTTCAAATACAACTTTACATCACCGCGGTTTCGACCAGCGATCGCGCAACTGGTAGCATGGGCGTTCGACGGCGCGATAGAGAATCTCTGCTCCGGCGAAAGCCAACGCGATGGCCAGTATGGCTTGCAATTCTGTGGGTAGGACGTGCAATTTTTCGGCGGCGCGAATCGCTTCGGTGTGAACGAGGTAGATCGAATACGCCCGCATCGCCACGAACGAGATCGCCCGCGATTTCACCGCCGTTCGCCAGAATGCGGTCGAGTTGGCAAGCACGATCCACCCGGCGAAAATCATCGCCCAACCGCCGGTGCCCCAATCGGGTAACGTCCAGCCGCCATAGGTGCGGTTCCACGCCGCGACCAAAATCAGCAACAGCGAAAGCAATGCCCAGATGCCCGATATTCTTCGCAATACGTGCCAGGTTCGTGTGCGAAACTCGGCGATTCCCGCGAGCATGACCCCCGTTAGACACTGCACGAACACGACGTGCGTTTCGCGAATGTGATAGTCCGCGCGATGCGTGTAATACCCGAGAATGTGCGCGACGATCAGCGCCACAACCGCGAGTGCCACGAGCGCTAACGCCCCGCGATAGCGGTATGCGAACAGGATTGCGGGGGCGATCGCGAGGTAAAAATGTTCCTCGACGCACAGCGACCACGTCACGCCGAGATACGGCATCTCGGGCAAGTAGTTTTGCAAAAAGACGAGGTAGCGCCAGTCGATGAGGTTCGCTTTCCCTTGCACGATGAGTTGCGCAAATGTCGCGAGCAGCACGGCATAGTAAGCGGGGAGTGTGCGTAGCCAGCGGCGGATCCAGAAGCGTTGCACATCGACGGTGCCAGTCGTGTGGACTTCGCGAAAGAGTTGCGACCCGAGCAGCCAGCCGCTGAGCACGAAGAACAAATCGACGCCTCGCCCACCGACGCTGAGCCAGTTCGCCAGCGGCGTACCCCGCGCAAACGAGTTCGCGATGTGCGTGGCCAACACCATAAGTATGGCGAGTGCCCGGAGGAGATCGAGCGAAGCATTCCGAGGGTGCATGAGGCGAATTGTATAAACGGCACGCTCAAGAATCCCACATCCGACGAACCACCGGGCATGTCCCGGCGGAACGAGGGTACCCGATTACTTCGCCTTCTCCACAGTCTTCAACAACAACTGCACCGCGTCTTTGTGTGCGGCGGGGACGTCGTCGATCGCATTCGCGTCGTGCTTGAATTCCCCATTCGCGACTGTGATCTTCGAGGGAACCGCCTTGCCTTCGACGAGCTTTCCGGCGATGTGGATTTTGACGTTGTCTTTCGTCGAGTCGATGGTGAAATCGTCGTTCTTGACCGTTAACGCCATCGACGAGGACGAGTTCGCTTTACCCTTTGCAGCCGGGAACTTCACGCCTTGGATCGTTTCTTTCTTACCCTTGCGAACGACGACGATGTCGAATGGCACGTCGGCCTTCATCGCGGCGCTAATCTTCGGCAGTGTCTCCGCATCGTTGGGAACGGGCTTGCCGCCGAGTTCGACGATCACGTCGTTCGGTTTCAAACCGACCTGGTTTGCCAGCGAATCCTTGAGCACCGCGGTAACGAGAATCCCCTGTCCCTTCGGCAAGTCGAGTTGTTCGATCAGTGCCTCGCCGAGGACTGCAATCTCGATACCGAGGCGGCCCGGCTCGGGTGAAGTGTGTACTTCACGGCGTACGATTGAGAACAATTTCGGCGGCACCGGGTTTTTGGTGGCCGCTTCGATTCGCTTGTGAAGCGCGGCGATTGCCTTTTCCAGCGCGGCGCGCGCTTCCGGTTGGTCCTTCACTTCTTCGATCGCTGCCCGCAACGTTTCGATCGATTTCTGAAGTGCTTTGGTGTCGAATGCATTCTCGATTTCCACGAAAAACTGAGCAACTTTCAACGGCTCTTCCTTCGCTACTTCCTTCTTCGCTTCGGCGGGCTTCTCGACTTGCATCACGTAGACCCGATCGCCGGGCAGGATCTGATAGTTCGTTCTTGCTTCCCCATGTTGCACGATGGCTTTCCAGTCGACGGGCAGAATCTGCTCTCGCTGACCGGCAGGAGTGCGTGCGATCCAGATCGTGCGTTTCGAAGTACCTTCCGCTTTGGGAACCACGTCCAAAACCGTCTCACTGCCCGTTGCGGGGAAGGCAGTCACCTGTTCGCCCTTGCCGGCAAAATCGGTCACGAGGTAGTACTTCCCGGTTTTTCCGGCATCGTTCTGCAACGCGTCGGGTTTCGCCTTCGGCTTGTCATCGGCACCGATGCCGACACCCGACAGCGCGATGGCGATCGCGATAAGGCAGGCAGACGCGAGCGCCGACCACAGGCGAGCGAGGCGACCTTCCGGTTGCGGTTTGGAATCGACGAGCATGGTAACTCTCCTCAATAAATCGGATGGACTCGCGCGAACGCCGACCGCATTCGGTACGCACCGGATGGACGATGGCTTTTCGGGCGGAGTCGACAATCGAACGAGAAATGCGGCATAACCGACCGCTTCACCGGTACCCCGCGCGGCGGCCGCATCCGCGAGGAATTCCTGCGACAAGTTCAATTCGCGGCGAACCGACCAGAACCACGGCACGGGAAAGTACACCGCCCGCGCCAGCCCCACCCACAGCCCCGTCCACGGATCGCCACGCCGCAAGTGGTCGAGTTCGTGAGCGAGAATCCAGCGCAGTTCGTTCGCCGTCGTCCGCTCGATCGTGCTTTCGGGAAGCAGAATCGTTTGCCGAAACAGCCCGAAACAAACCGGCGATGCGATGGCACCCGATAGGCCAACCGCAATGTGCCGTTCGGCGATCAGCGCGTTCGCAACGACGGCCCATTCGCACGGCAACGGTTTGCTCCGTCGCCGCAATCGCATCAGTCCGACGTACCCCACGAGCAACCGCAACAGCGCGAGGGATACGCACGCCGCATACAGCAGAATCAGCAATGGAACGATGCGAACGTTGCGGTCTGGCAGCGGCGCGATTTCCACGACAGCCGACACAGTTTCCGGCGCGTCCGCACGAATCCATCGTTCCGGTTCCGCACGCACTTCAAATATCTCCGGAATTTCCGGCGCGGTCGGTACGGACGACCAGTGTGGGGCTTCGACGTTCCACCACGACGGCAGTAGCGAAAGCGGTACGGCGAGGACGACGGCCATCATGCCGCTTGCCGCCAGTCGATGCCGGTGCCGCGGCAAGCGCATTCCGCGCAAACCGAGTGCGACCGCACCCAGCACGACGGTGCCGATGACTGCGATCTGAAGTAACCAGCCGCCGATCTGTTGCCAGTGGGAACCCATAACGACCTCGCATCGGAACCGGGTTTATTCGCTCGCTTTTTTCTTCGCGCCGGCGATCAGTTTTCGCATCTGTTCGAGTTCCTCGGGTGGGATCCGCTCGGCTTTCAGAAGCGTCATGACCAACTGCGACGCCGCCCCATCGAACACGCGGTCGAGGAATCGCGTGGCCGATTGTTCGCGGCTGAACAGCGGTGCGTAAACGAAGGTGCGCCCATCGAGCGTGTGTTTCGCCAGCCCTTTGGCTTCCATGAGGCGCATCAGCGTTTGTACGGTGTTCGTGTGCGGGTTCTTGCCGTCGCCCGTTTTGATGAGGCGATGCACCTCGCTGACGCTCTTCGGCCCGTGCTCCCAGAGCACCTTCAGGATTTCCAATTCGCGGGCCGTCGGTGTTGGCAGATCGTCCACAGGTGTCGCCTCAGATACCAGTTGGCACCGTAAAACTAAAACTTTAGGTGAAGGATACGCGAGAGTCTTTCGCGCGTCAAGTGTGAGTTGGCAATCGGGATGGCGAGTGGACGGGGAGGCGTTGCGATGTGGGCACCGACAGAACTTAGTTCTTCTTTTTCATCGTATCTCGTTAATCCTGCAAATCCTGTCAGTTCATGTTTTGCAACCGTTCCTGAGGTGAACGGTTGCAAAAGTGTTGCGAGCCGTGTCGCCAACTGCGGAACACGAGCGAGTCACTTCGTCTTGATCGCGAAATTCTTACCTTCGTTCGTGCCTTTTTGAATTACCGTACTGAGATCGGATTTCTCCACCTTGGAATACTTATCGGGCAACAAATTCACTGGAGCACTGGCTCCTTGGGAAAGACCGAGTTGAAAGTCGTCGATACCTTCGCTGGGCGTCGACACTTTCGCACCCGGTTTGGGGATCAGTTTCGTGGCTGTCACTTTGTAGTTTCCTTCACCCGCATGGGCTTTGAACATCACCTCATAGGTACCGTCGTCTTGCGTTCGGACCGCACCCACGGCCACTTTTTCACCCGGCGAAAAGAAACCGAGCAGCACGCCACCCATCGGCGCACCATCGACGTTGACGGTCCCTTTGACGACGACTTTGTCGCGCTTATCATCGTCTCCGCCACAGCCCGTTGCGATCACCAAAATGCAGGCGGCACATAGATACGAAACTCTTCCGGCAAGAAGTCGCATGGGATGTCATCCTCGAAATTATGGTAGGAATACGAACGGCCGAACGGTCGTAATGACCGTTCGGCTGCGAAGGAAAAGGTACGGTCAATTATCGGGAACCACTCGGCTGCGAAGGAAATGTCCGGTCAATTATCGGGAACCACTTCGCTATTGCCGGCCGCACCAGGTATGCTCAAGCCCATGAGCAAGGTTACCCACATCCTGGCCGCCGTCGAGCGGGGTGACCCCCACGCCGCGGTCGACCTGCTGCCACTCGTTTACGATGAGTTGCGAAAACTGGCGGCGCAGCGACTCGCCGGCGAGAAACCCGGCCAGACCCTCCAAGCCACCGCCCTCGTCCACGAGGCCTACGTTCGGCTCGTCGGCGGCGAACAGCCCCAGGACTGGAACGGTCGCGGTCACTTCTTCGCCGCCGCGGCCGAGGCCATGCGCCGCATCTTGGTGGAAAACGCTCGCCGCAAGAACCGCGTCAAACACGGCGGCGACCGGGAGCGCGTCGAGATCGAGATGGCCAGCCTCCCGACGCGGATGACCTCCGACGAACTGATCGCTCTCGACGAAGCGCTGGAAAAACTGCGGCAGGAAGATCCCGTCAAAGCGCAACTGGTGACCCTCCGCTACTTCGGCGGGATGACCGTCGAGCAGGCTTCCGAAGTGCTGAACATTTCACGCGTGACGGCCCATCGGTACTGGGTTTATGCACGCGCCTGGCTGCACCAGCAAATCACCGGCAGCGGCACGGGCGAATAGCCCGCGCCGGAAATATTTTGCACCGACCTGGAGCGCGCGTGCGGTTTTCATCGCACTGCGTGGTAGAGCGGATTTATCCGCAACGGGAGTTCGAGATGACCGCCGACGAAATCCTCGTAGCAGCCTTGGATAAACGAACGCCAGTTGAACGCGCCGCCTACCTGGACGGCGCGTGCGGCGCGGACGGGGACCTCCGGGCGTTGGTGGAGAAGCTACTCCGATCGCACGAGGAAGCCGGCAGTTTCCTGGAACAGCCGCTGTTTGAACCCGCGCAGACCATCGACCAACCGCGTCGAGCGGAAACGCCGGGCACTGTCATCGGCCCGTACAAGCTGCTGCAGCAAATCGGCGAAGGCGGCATGGGCACAGTCTACATGGCCGAGCAGACCGAGCCGGTCAAACGCAAGGTCGCATTGAAACTGATTAAGGCCGGCATGGACAGCCGCCAGGTCATCGCCCGCTTCGAGGCCGAGCGGCAAGCGCTGGCGATGATGGACCACGTCAACATCGCCCGCGTTTTTGACGCCGGGGCCACGGAATCCGGCCGGCCGTTCTTCGTCATGGAGCTGGTCCACGGCGTGCCGATCACCAAGTACTGCGACGACAACCACCTGACGCCGCGGCAACGGCTGGAGCTGTTCGTCCCGGTCTGCCAGGCGATCCAGCACGCCCACCAGAAGGGGATCATCCACCGCGACATCAAGCCGTCCAATGTCATGGTCACGCTCTACGACGGCAAGCCGGTGCCCAAGGTGATCGACTTCGGCGTCGCCAAGGCGACCGAGCAAAAGCTGACCGAGCGGACCCTGTTC